>NZ_JBBMFR010000002.1:0-325168 GCF_040095915.1 Bifidobacterium hominis
AGGAGTTCCGGAGCATGTCCCTCGCGGTCTAGGGCTGTATCCTAATTAACAACGTCCAACAAACGGGGCGCAGTTCAGACCGGATCATGCGGGATTTTATTTATGAACGAACTTAGGAATGAATCCTAAGAACATGCTCTGGCAATTCAGGAACGTTTGCGCTTAAACACGAACAATGCTCCTGCTGCAACAACCAGAACGGCGACAACCACAACAACGCCGATCACGTTGGAACCGGTGTTGGCAACGTCGGCAGTGTTTGCCTTCTTGTGCGCGGCAGGCTTCGTGTTCTGCTTGTTGTCATCCTTCTTCGGTGCGTTCGGCGTGCTGTCCTTGATGGCCACAGTGAAGCGCACACGTGCACCTTGGTTGTAGAACACCACCACGGAACCGGTGCTGCCGGTTTCTCGACCATTGAGGAATGCGCTGCTCAACACGATGGAACCGTCATCGGCCACGGTGTAATCCGTGCCGGCGGTCAGCGACTGGTAGTCGTACTGCACGTCTTCCACGGTGTTGCCATTGGGGTTGATGGCAACGGTCAAACCGTTGGCATTGGCGGTCTTTTTATCGCTGTCATACTTGTCGTAGTCGAATGCGTCGCCATTCGTCAGCTCAGCATTCTTGATTTCGCCATCATTCAGCAGCCACACCTGAGTGCCATGGTACGGGTTTGCAGTACCGATTGCCAGACCGGCGTCGGTGACGGCAAACACGCGCAGGCCATGGTTGTTGTTGTCACCGAAACCGTTACGGCTGATGGTCTGGAAGTTCGTACCATCGGAGGAGACGATCAGGTCGAAGCCACGGGTCGCATCGTTGGAGTAATGCAGGTAGCTGAGCACGCCCACGAAGTCGGTGAAGTTCTCCAGATTCTCTTCGGTAAGCCACTTATCGAGCTCGTTGGTAATGAATTCCGGCAGATACTGCTTGTTCTTGTTGTACAGGTCGAGCAGGCGCTGCAGGGATGCGAGGAACTGGTAACGATCGTCGAGCGTGTAGGTTTCAGCGGCCTGCGGAGCGACACCGTCAGGGGAGACCACGTCGGTCTGCTTGGAGTTGAGGTCAGCGCCCATGTCTTCCAGCAGCTGCTGCATGGTGGCCACGTCAGCAACCACTTCGTCGGTCTTGCCGGCTTCTTCAACTGCCTGTGCAGCTTGATCGCTCTCAGATGCTTCGCCTTCGTTCAACGGCATGATGTCATCATCGCTCGGCTTGGTGGTTTCCTGAGATTCGGACTCGGAAGGCTTGGTTGCTTCCTGAGAGTCCGTGTCTGTAGTATTGGAAGTGCCGTTCTGATCATTTTTCTTCAGAGAGTCGAAGAAGATCTTGATGTATTCGATCTGCTTCCGCCACTCTTCCGGAGTGCGCTTCAGAATGTCGCCGTTGGCGAATTGGGTTGCCGGGTAGGCAAGATCACTGATGTCGAAGGTGCCGACGTACAGCTTGCCGTTGTAGGACTGCATACGCCACACATACTGGTTCAGGTGACGGCTCTGCTCGTCGCTGTCGCCCAAGCCGGACAGCATGGTATTGCCATCGATGGTGCCTTTGGAATCGCCGAAGTACTTGTTGTTGGCTTCGCCGGCGAGCATTTCGAAGTTTTCGTTGCCGTCTTCGTCAACGTCCATACGCCACAGGTTGACTGGGCTCTCCAGATCCTTGTACAGGTCGGAGAAGTCCATTTGCATGGCCTTCTGCAGAGCGTTCATCGGATCGTTGTAGCCGCCGATGTACAGGTGGCCCTTGTATACCACCATGTTGGCTGCGCCGGAACGACTCGCTCCGAAGCCCCACTCGTACTTGGCGCCGTCTGCCGGATCGCCGACCAGCGGCTTGAAGGTCCACTTGCCGGTGCTCGCATCCTGCGTGCCACGGAGCAAAGCGAAGGACTGCTTGGTGTTCTTGCCCTTGCCGGTCACCACGGTGACATACAAGTTACCCTTGAATCCGACCATATCCCACACGCAGCCACCGAATACGTTGTCAGTCACAGCGCATGCCGGATAGTTGTACAGGCCCTCGGTCTGGGTAGCGATAGTGGCGAAAGAATCCTGGCCTGCTGACGGGTTGGAAGAAGCCACGATAGTGGCACCGTTATCGGTGATCATGCTGGCGATAAGCTGATTGTTGACCACGGTCAAACCACGGATACCAGCAGTGTAGCCCTTCTTCAGACCAGTGGTCATGGCAGCGGAACGATACACGATTTCAGTGGCATCACCACTGTTCGGATCAACTTCCAGTAGGTACGGCTGACCCTTTGCGGCGGCAGCAAAGTACAGCTTGTCATGGAATTCAACGGCTGCACGATAGCCGTTGACCGCATGCTCTCCGCCAATCGCATTGACGATGATCTTCACTTCACCGGTCTTGACGTTGATCTTGAGCAGCAAGCTGTGGTTCTCGCCATTGTCGAGGAACAGCTCGCCGTTGAACGCAACATCCAAAGCGGCCTTGATGCTGGCATACTTGGTGCCCATGGTGTTAGCCATGTATTTCAGCGTGGAACCCATTGCGGAATAGCAGGTGCCCACGTACATCCAATCGCCATAACCGACCGAAGACCACGAATAGTTCTGACCACGCTCAGCCTCACCCTGCGTGAGGTCATCAGTGGATTCGCCGTTCAAGACGTTCACGATGCCGTCGTCTTCGCCCAGCCCTGCATTGGGGTGCGAAATCTTGGTAGCGGTATAGCCGGCACCAAGTGCGGCGGTATTCGAGGGCTCATCAGCATTGGCGCTGCCCGCTACCGGCAGCAACATGGCGCAAGTCGCAAGCGTTGCGATTGCAGCATTAATCACTTTATGGTAGTTGACCATATTTTCCTTAATAATCTCATATTCTCCGAAAAGATATCCCATCGTATGGCATATCCAATGAAAAAATACCAAAAAGGGTTGACCTAGGGTGCTATACGAAAAACATCGGGAACAAAATCCACCAAATAGTATTGCGTTAACTAGTATTTGCATGACTTTGAGGATTTGCGCATTGAGCGCAGCCCGAAATGCCGTCTTCCGATGATCTGGAAGTGTTGGTCGATTGCTTTATTGCAGAGACAGAGCGATGGGAAACTTGTGATGCCGCATGCATCTACTTGCTGCAGTGAAATGAAATACGGTCAACGGTAGATCGTCAGATGATGTCGAAATGCTTGAGAGCATTCCAAATGCCATTATGATCGACGTCATCGGTAATGTAATCGGCCACCGCCTTCGGCTCTTCGGTGGCGTTGCCCATCGCCACGCCGATGCCGGTAAAGCGCAGCATATCCACGTCATTGCCGCCATCGCCGAACGAAATCGTCTGCTCCTTCGACCAGCCATAATGGTCGAGAAAACGCTGAATGCCACGATCCTTACCTCCGTCGGCGGGAATCAAATCAACGAAATCAGGATGCCAGCGCACGCCACGTGTGTTCGGTAGCAGCGACAACAGCTCGGCTTCCTGGTCACGACTGATGTAGGGGCTCATCTGGAACGTCTCATGTTCCGCCGTGCGTACATGCGGATCGTCAAAGAATACGTCCGGTGCGGTCTTGCCCAAGCTTGCCCATGTGCGGCGCATCTGGTCGTTGCTGTGGTTGAAATACACGTAATCCTCTTCGCCGATGCAGGCGACGATGTCTTCATGCTCATCCAGCCAACGCACGATCGTGGCCACATCGGTTGCGTCAAGCGCATGCTTTTCCAAAAATCCGCTGCCGTCAACGCAGTATTGTCCGTTGAACCCGACAATGCCATCAAAATCAACGGGAATGGTATTGAGAACAACGCTCATCTGCGCAGGAGGGCGACCGGTGCAGATGAAAATCTTGACGCCATTGGATTGCAGCCCGTGCAATGCGTCAATGGTGGATTGCGGTACGACGTGCGTGGTGAAGCTCGTCAACGTTCCGTCGATATCGAAAAACGCCGCTTTAATGTCGATTGCGGTCATGGAAAACACCTTCCGAATATGCAATTTCGTAATTGCTCGCTTGTTTCAGTGTAGGGAGCGGACATGATTGCCGACACACCTGTGCATGCCACTATTGTGCATGATTCCATGCATTCCGGAGGATTGATGAAAATGCTGGAATCATTGCGATTGAACGCCCGCTATAACGAACTCCGATAAGGCAATTTTTAGGTTTCGGCGTCTCGCAGCGGAAGCGTCGCGTATGGTTGGACACGACGCGATGGCATGCAGTCCATCACAGACACGTTGGAAACCATGCAAAGCAATGAGGAAGAAGAAGAGAGGATTCATCATGGCAGAAGCAAATCAGCAGCCGGCAGGATTGCCGGAAGAACCGGTCCGCGTCAATCACACGGTACGTAACATCATCATCGCCGTCGTGGTGGTCGCACTGGTCGCGATCGGAGCGTTCTTTGGAGTTCGTGCGTTCAACGGATCCGACAAGACCGCAGAAAAGGGAACCGAGGCCAACCCGGTGAAGATCGGTGTGGTGGGCGCCACCGATCCGCAGTGGGTGGAATTCAAGAAGCAGGCCGAAAAGCAGAACCTGTACGTCGATATCGTTGATTTCCAGGATTACACTTCCGAGAATCCGGCCGTCGACTCCGGTGAGCTTGACCTCAACGAGTTCCAGCACCTACTGTATCTGGCCAACTACAATGTGCAGAACAACAAGGATCTGCAGCCGATCGGCGGCGTGACAATCTACCCGCTTGGTGTGTATTCCACCAAGTACAAGAGCGTCGACGAGATTCCTGAAGGCAGCACCATCCCAATTCCGAACGACGAGACCAACCAGGCCCGTGCCATCGGCGTGCTCAAGGCTGCAGGCTTGGTGACGATGAAGGGCGATTGGACGCCGTTCTCCACTCCGCAGGACATCGACGAATCCAAGTCCAAGGTCAAGGTCACCCCGCTGAAGGCCGAACAGGTCGCCAACTCCCTGAAGGACCCGCAGGTCGCGGCAGGCGTCATCAACAATGATTATGTCGCCGACGCTGGTTTGAAGGCCACCGACGCCATTTACCAGGATGACGCCGAATCCGAAGAAGCCCGTCCGTACATCAACATCTTTGCCACTCGCAAGGCCGACGTGAACAACGAGGTCTACAAGAAGGTCGTTAAGATCTTCCAGACCACGAGCGTGCTTGACAAGCTGCAGGAGAATTCCGGCGGCACTGCGGTTCTGGCCGACAAGTTCAGCACATCCGAACTTCAGGATTACCTGAAGACGATCGAACAGGAAGCCAAGGACGCCGAGTAAGTCCTTTTCGGAAAGCTCCCTCCAAGGAGGGGGCTTTCCTGTATGTGCGACCAACGTCAGGCGTGGTTGTATGGTCAAGGGTTGAAAAACCATTAATGAAAGCGGCAGTATGACAGAACACACACCGATCATCACATTCGACCATGTGGTCAAGGAGTTCCGGCAGCGTGGCAGCGGCACTGACGGCGGCAAACGCGGCACGACCGTTGCTCGCGCCGTCGACGATGTGAGCCTCACCATCAATGAAGGTGACATTTTCGGCATCATCGGCTATTCCGGAGCCGGCAAATCCACATTGGTGCGCCTGATAAATGCTTTGGAGAAGCCGACATCGGGTACGGTCACGGTACTTGGCACCGAAGTGTCGTCGCTCAGCGAATCCAAGCTTCGTCCGATTCGACAGAAAATCGGCATGATCTTCCAGCAGTTCAACCTATTCTCCACCAAAACAGTGGCGCAGAACATCGCCTATCCGTTGCAGCTCGACCATTGGCGCAAGGATTATCAGGACAAGCGCGTGGCGCAATTGCTTGACTTCGTAGGCTTAAGCGACCATGCGAACAAATATCCGTCGCAGCTTTCCGGCGGCCAGAAGCAGCGCGTCGGCATCGCCAGGGCATTGGCCACGAATCCTAAGATCCTGCTTGCCGATGAGGCGACCAGCGCTCTGGATCCGGAAACCACTACGGAAGTATTGTCGCTGCTTAAACGAGTCAATAAGGAAATGGGCATCACCATCGTGCTCATCACCCACCAGATGAACGTCGTGCAGCAGATCGCCAACCGTGTGGCGGTCATAAGCTCCGGCAAAGTAGTGGAATCCGGCAGCGTTTACGACGTGTTCGCGGCCCCGCGACAGCCGGTGACCAAACGATTCATCTCCACCGCCATCAGTGGTATTCCTGAAGAGTCGCGCATCAACACCATGCATGAGGAAAATCTCGGACACATCGTCACAGTGCTTATTCGACAGCATGACGTCGAAGAGCGTGAAGACGGTACCGTCATCGCGGCATCCGGGCAGAACATCTCACAACTTATCGCCAAACACGGCGTACGAAGCAGCCTCCTGTACGGCGGTATCGACACTGTCAACGGCGTGGCCATCGGAGCGATCACCTACGAATTCGGCGGAGACAATGTCGAATCGTTCCTGAACGAACTGGCGCAAAACAGCGATATCGTCGATTTCGGTACCGCGGCACAGCCGACACCATATGAACAGGCCCTTATCAAGGCCGGACAGGAGCAGGCATGACACAAATTGAAGGCGTAACCCTCGCAAGCCGTAGCGACTGGACGGTACTACGACCGCTCCTGTTTGAATCCATCGGGCAAACCTTGGAAATGGTGCTCGTCACCATGATCGTGGGCGGTATTCTCGGACTGGTCCTCGGCGTGGTACTCTACGGAACGCGTCCTGGCAACCTATTCGAAAACGCGGTCGTTTACCGCATCCTCGACGTGATCGTGAACATCATCCGACCGATACCGTTCATCATCTTCCTCGCAGCCATGCAACCGTTGACCATCAAAGTCATCGGCACCTCCATCGGCACGGCCGCCGCGATCTTCCCGATGATCATCATGTGCACCATGGCCACATCCAGGCTTGTCGAACAGAATCTGGTTCCCGTCGACTCCGGTGTGATCGAAGCGGCACGAGCCATGGGGGCCTCGAAATTCACCATCGTGCGTACCGTGCTTATTCCGGAGGCGCTCGCGCCGCTGATTCTTGCCTACGCGTTCCTGTTCATCGGCGTGCTCGACATGTCGGCCATGGCCGGATACATCGGCGGCGGCGGTCTTGGTAATTTCGCCATCGCCTACGGATACCAGAAATTCGACCAGACTGTGACTTGGACGGCGGTAATCATTATGATTGTACTTGTTCAGGTGGTGCAGGGCGTCGCCAATGCCATCGCGAAGCACCTGCTGAAACGCTGACAGCAACGGTGAAAGCCGCTTAATCTTAATGGAGAGAAGCAACCAAGGGGGATTCACGCAAGATGACTGAACATGTCGAAATCACGCCGGAACTCATCGAAATCCGCCATTACCTGCACTCACATCCGGAGCGCAGCTTCAAGGAATTCAAAACAAGCGCCTACATTGAGCAACTGCTCAGAGCGCACGACATCGAAATCCTGAACAATCCGCTCGAATCGGGTGTGGTCGGGCTGATCCGCGGAGAACAACCCGGACCGCGCATCGCATTGCGCGCCGACATCGACGGTCTTCCCATTCAGGAAGACACGGGATTGCCATTCTCCTCGGTCAACGATGGAGTCATGCACGGCTGCGGCCACGACCTGCACATGTCATATCTGCTGGGAGCGGCATTCTGGCTTGCCAAACACCGCAAACAAATCAAGGGATCCATCAAACTGCTGTTCCAGCCGTCCGAAGAAACAGGCACCGGCGCACGCGCCATGATCGACGCGGGACTGTTGGCCGATGTCTCCGCCATCATCGGCGCGCACAACAACCCCAACTATGCGCCCGGGCAGATTGCCATCGGCCCTGACCCCATGATGGCCGGATGCGTGAAATTCCATGTCACGCTCCACGCTACGGGCACGCATGCCGGTTACCCGCACAAGGGCACCGGTCCTATCGAAGCGCTCGCCACGATGATTCTCGCGTTGCAGACCATCGTGAGCCGTAATGTGTCGCCATTCCATCCATTGGTGCTTTCCATCACCGAACTGCATGGCGGTCATGTATGGAATGTGGTGCCGGCCAAGGCAAGTTTCCAAGGTACCGTGCGTTACTTCCACAAGTCAGACGGCATCATGGTCGGTGAACGCTTCAAGGAACAGGTCAACGCCATCGCAGCTGGCTACGGGATCACCGCCGACATCGACTGGGACGATTTCCAGGATCCGCTGGTCTCCGACGAGGGACTGTCGAAGATCGTGGCCGATGATGTGCGGGAATATGCGCAACTTGAGCCGATCCACCCGTCGATGGCGGGGGAGGACTTCTGCGAATACACCGAGGTTGCGTTGCCCGTGTTCGCCTTCATCGGCTCCAATGGTGAGGAAGGATGCCCCGACTGGCACAGCCCGAACTTCGTGGGATTGGACGAATCTTTGCAGGCGGGCGTGGAATTCTATACCAACGCAGCGTTTACCGTGTTGAACGAACTTGCGTAAGCTGGTCGATCTTCGGCCCAATTCTCCTGTGATCGAAGATAGCTGAAGATATATGCGATATGCACGATGATCATTCGGCACGCATGTGGTTTTTCTCGCCATATGCGTGCCGTTTGCATATCTGATACGCAAATCGCAATACACTAGTCAACTATGACAGACATTCGTTTCGCCCTCGCCCAAATCGACACTTGCGTGGGAGATCTCGACTCCAACGCAGACAAAGTCATGCGCTATGCGCATCTCGCTTCCAGCAACAGCGCACAAGTCGTGGTCTTTCCTGAAATGACGCTTACCGGATATCCGATTGAAGACCTCGCATTGCGGGCCACTTTCCGTAAATCCGCGTGGAACAAAGCCAGCTGGCTTGCCGCCGAACTGGCTGCCGATGGGCTTGGCGACCTGTTTGTGGTGGTCGGCACGGTCGGCACTGATCGCGAGACATCCAAGCCTCGCAATCGACTCGTCGTATTGCATGACGGCGTGGTTTGGGCCGGCTACGACAAGCACTTTCTGCCCAACTACGGTGTGTTCGACGAATTCCGCATTTTCAGTCCCGGCAACAAATCCATGGTGCTCGACGTGAACGGTGCACGCATCGGCGTGGCCATTTGCGAAGACATCTGGCAGGATGGCGGTCCCGTGGCGGAGCTCGCCAAGCAGAACATCGATCTGCTGCTCACCATGAACGGTTCGCCATATGAGGAAGGCAAAACCGACACCCGCATCGACCTTGCGGTACGCCGTGCGGCCGAAGTGAACGCGCCGATGATCTATCTCAACCAGGTAGGAGGCCAAGACGATCTGGTGTTTGACGGTGGCAGCTTCGTGGTCGATGCCGATGGCACGCTGCTGGAACGTTCGCCGATGTTCATGGAGGATCTGAGCTTCTTCGACCTCGACACCACTGCCGAACGCCAGAAAGCTGGATCTATCGCAGCCAAGCCCGATCCGGACGAAGAGGTGTACACCGCCTGCGTGCTTGGCTTGAAGGATTATATGGCCAAGAACCATTTCAAGGGCGTGTGCCTTGGCCTTTCCGGCGGCATCGACTCCGCATTGGTGGCGGCCATGGCCGCGGACGCCGTGGGAGGAGCTAACGTGTATGGCATTTCCATGCCGAGCATGTACTCGTCTGACGGTTCGAAGGATGATGCCGCCGATCTGGCGAAGAATATTGGAGCGCACTACGACATTCAGCCCATCGAACCGCTGTTCGTCTCCTTCCAGAAGCAGCTCGATCTTGAAGGTGTGGCCGCTGAGAACCTGCAGGCGCGTATTCGCGGCGTGATTGTCATGGCATATTCGAATTCCAAGGGGCTTCTGGCTGTCGCCACGGGCAACAAGTCGGAGCTTGCCTGCGGTTATTCCACGATTTACGGCGATGCGGTCGGCGGATACGCTCCGATCAAGGATCTGCTCAAGACCCGTGTGTGGGAGATCTCCCGCTGGCGCAACAAGGCTGCCGCCGAAGGCATGGGCATTGGCGGACTGCATATCGTGGGCAACGAGCAGGGGTCTGCGGGAACGCCGTTGCCGGACGGCGTGATGATTCCCGTCAATTCGATTGAAAAGGCTCCATCCGCCGAACTTCGCCCGGGGCAGAAAGACTCCGATTCGCTGCCGGAATATGAGCTGCTCGATCAGGTGTTGGCAATGTACATTGAACATGCGCATGGTCGCGAGGATCTTCTGGCCGACGGCTTCGATGAGACCACCGTCGACACGGTTATGCGATTGGTGGATCGCGCCGAGTGGAAGCGACGTCAGTACCCGCTTGGTCCGAAAGTGACGGCATTGGCGTTCGGTCGTGATCGCCGCTTGCCGATCACCAACGCGTTCCGCGAATAAAACAGCGACGAACTATTGTTTCGTTACACGCTTCGTAAGGAGTGATATGGAAAAGCAATGGTATTTCAATACGGTCACCGAACAGCCTGAACTGGGTATGATCTCACCGGCGAGCCATCGTATGGGACCATACAAAACCAGGGAAGACGCGCTCGATGCATGGAAGATCGTACAGGAACGCAACATCAAATGGGAAGAACAGGATCGCGAATGGAAACGCTGGTCTTCCAATGAAAAGTAGTTGATTCGATATATGAAATCGCGGTGTCCGGATTACGGCACCGCGATTTTTTATACTTCGCAAGTGTGACATATGTCACTTTTATTTCCTCGTAAACTCAGGTTCTATACAGGTTTATGCAGCTAGAATCGATAACTAGCGACGACGTAACGATGCGTCGCCAAACCAACACCCAGAAGGAGTGGAAATGGCAGCAGTTGATGCGACGGCAGTCTCCCCGGAAGAGCTTCAGGCTAAGGCTTGGGAAGGCTTCGCTGAGGGCAACTGGCAGAAGGACATTGATGTCCGTGACTTTATTCAGAAGAACTATACGCCTTATGAGGGCGATGAGTCTTTCCTGGCTGACGCCACCGAGAAGACCAAGCACCTGTGGCAGTACCTCGATGACAACTATCTGGCAGTAGAGCGCAAGCAGCGCGTCTACGACGTCGACACCCACACACCGGCTGGCATCGACGCATTCGGCGCCGGCTACATCGACTCTCCGGAAGTCGACAATGTGGTTGTCGGTCTGCAGACCGACGTTCCTTGCAAGCGCGCCATGATGCCGAATGGCGGTTGGCGTATGGTCGAGCAGGCCATCAAGGAAGCCGGCAAGGAGCCGGATCCGGAAATCAAGAAGATTTTCACCAAGTACCGCAAGACCCACAATGACGGCGTCTTCGGCGTGTACACCAAGCAGATCAAGGTTGCCCGCCACAACAAGATCCTCACCGGCCTGCCGGATGCCTACGGCCGTGGCCGCATCATCGGCGATTACCGTCGTGTGGCACTGTATGGTGTGAACACCCTGATCAAGTTCAAGCAGCGTGACAAGGACTCCGTGCCGTACCGCAACGACTTCACCGAGCCGGAGATCGAGCACTGGATTCGCTTCCGCGAGGAGCATGACGAGCAGATCAAGGCCCTGAAGCAGCTGATCAACCTCGGCAACGAATATGGTCTTGACCTGTCCCGTCCGGCACAGACCGCTCAGGAAGCAGTGCAGTGGACCTACATGGGCTACCTCGCTTCCGTCAAGAGCCAGGATGGCGCCGCAATGTCGTTCGGCCGCGTCTCCACCTTCTTCGACGTGTACTTCGAGCGTGACCTGAAGTCCGGTAAGATCACCGAGACCGACGCACAGGAGATCATCGACAACCTGGTCATGAAGTTGCGTATCGTGCGCTTCCTGCGTACCAAGGATTACGACGCGATCTTCTCCGGCGATCCGTACTGGGCGACTTGGTCCGACGCAGGCTTCGGCGATGATGGCCGTACGCTGGTCACCAAGACCTCCTTCCGTCTGCTCGACACCCTGACCCTCGAGCACCTTGGACCTGGCCCGGAGCCGAACATCACCATCTTCTGGGATCCGAAGCTGCCGGAAGCCTACAAGCGCTTCTGCGCCAAGATCTCCATCGACACCTCGGCAATCCAGTACGAGTCCGACAAGGAAATCCGCTCCCACTGGGGCGATGACGCCGCCATCGCATGCTGCGTCTCCCCGATGCGCGTGGGCAAGCAGATGCAGTTCTTCGCAGCCCGTGTGAACTCCGCCAAGGCCCTGCTGTACGCCATCAACGGCGGCCGCGACGAGATGACGGGCATGCAGGTCATCGACAAGGGTGTTATCGAGCCGGTTCAGCCGGAAGCCGACGGCTCCTTGGATTACGAGAAGGTCAAGGCCAACTATGAGAAGGCTCTCGAATGGCTGTCCGAGACCTACGTCATGGCTCTGAACATCATCCACTACATGCACGATAAGTATGCATATGAGTCCATCGAGATGGCTCTGCACGACAAGGAAGTGTACCGCACCCTCGGTTGCGGTATGTCCGGACTGTCCATCGCAGCCGACTCCCTGTCCGCATGCAAGTATGCCAAGGTCTACCCGATCTACAACAAGGACGCCAAGACCACGCCGGGTCATGAGAACGAGTACGTTGAAGGCGCCGATGACGATCTGATCGTCGGCTACCGCACCGAGGGTGAGTTCCCGCTGTACGGTAACGATGATGATCGCGCCGACGAGATCGCCAAGTGGGTCGTCTCCACCGTTATGGGTCAGGTCAAGCGCCTGCCGGTGTACCGCGGAGCGGTCCCGACCCAGTCCATCCTGACCATCACCTCCAACGTGGAATACGGCAAGGCCACCGGCGCCTTCCCGTCCGGCCACAAGAAGGGCACCCCGTATGCTCCGGGCGCAAACCCGGAGAACGGCATGGACTCCCATGGCATGCTGCCTTCCATGTTCTCCGTCGGCAAGATCGACTACAACGACGCTCTTGACGGCATCTCGCTGACCAACACCATTACCCCTGATGGCTTGGGCCGCGACGAGGATGAGCGCATCGGCAACCTCGTGGGCATTCTGGACGCCGGCAACGGCCACGGTCTGTACCACGCCAACATCAACGTGCTGCGCAAGGAACAGCTCGAGGATGCCGTCGAGCATCCGGAAAAGTACCCGCACCTGACCGTGCGCGTCTCCGGCTACGCGGTGAACTTCGTCAAGCTCACCAAGGAGCAGCAGCTCGACGTGATCTCCCGTACGTTCCACCAGGGCGCCGTCGTCGACTGAGACTAAACGGCACCGTGTGAAACGGTAGAGTGCAAGGGGCGGAGCGTGAAGGCTTCGCCCCTTGTTTTCCCTGTACAATATGGGGAAACCCATTGGAGAGATACAACGAAAGGACATCGATGTCTGAGAACGTACATTTTCGCTCCACAACCAGGCACATGCTCAGAGAATCGCAAAGCTACATCAACCAGACGCTTATGGGAGGATTGTCGGGCTTTGAATCACCGATCGGGTTGGATCGTCGCGATCGCATCAACGCGTTGAAAAGCGGTGATATCGGTTTTGTGCATTCTTGGGACATTAACACGTCCGTCGACGGTCCGGGGACACGTATGACTGTTTTCCTGAGCGGCTGCCCATTGCGCTGCCAGTACTGCCAGAATCCAGACACGTGGAAAATGCGTGATGGCAAACCCGTCTACTACGAAGCCATGGTCAAAAAGATCGAACGTTATGCCGACCTTTTCAAGGCGACGCATGGCGGCATCACCTTCTCAGGCGGCGAGTCCATGATGCAACCGGCATTCGTCTCCCGTGTGTTCCATGCGGCCAAGGAGATGGGTGTGCACACATGCCTCGACACTTCCGGATTCCTTGGCGCAAGCTATACCGACGACATGGTGGACGATATCGACCTGTGTCTGCTTGATGTCAAGTCCGGTGACGAGGAAACCTACAAGAAGGTTACCGGAGGCATTTTGCAGCCGACAATCGATTTCGGACAGCGACTGGCCAAGGCAGGCAAGAAGATCTGGGTGCGTTTCGTACTCGTGCCAGGGCTCACCTCGTCTGAGGAAAACGTTGAGAACGTGGCGAAGATCTGCGAATCGTTCGGCGACGCCGTGGAACATATCGACGTGCTCGGTTTTCACCAGCTGGGCCGTCCAAAATGGCATATGCTTGGCATTCCCTACCCGCTGGAAGATCAGAAAGGGCCGTCCGCGGCAATGAAACAGCGTGTAGTGGAACAATTCCAATCGCATGGTTTCACCGTCTACTAAACGGGAAGCCTTGCATATTCCAGCCAACGATCCCGGGCAAATCAGTCGTTTGAAAGTGCCTCAGCGATTGAAAAAAGGAATATTCGCGCAACTGTTGAACCAGCATTCGCCACGCGGAAAAATCTTCACATTCGACGCGTGGCGAAATGCTGTGAAATACCATGAAAACGGTGTCACGGCCGTAGTCTTGAATCATGGCGGACATCTATGCTTTTCCTCAGGGTGCACTCGACGAAGCGCGCACCACAGATAGGGGATCGTGCGCCTGCGCAGCCCCTCCTGAACAAATGTTGACCCGACCCTCCGGCGTGCCAGACAAGGTATGGGACGCCGTGCTTTCCGTAGAACGCATGCCTCGATTACCAAGCGTGTCGTATCGTGAGATTCCAGTGCCGTGCGCCATGGCGAGTTTCGGCATTGGAGTTGAGATGCAATGCGACGAGGCGCGTTCCACAGGCTGGATCATGGTGTTGTATTCGCACAAATACCGAAATGACTGGCATTCTCATTGGCGTTGCGTCGCTTTCGCCGCGTTGCCGTTGTCTGGAGGCGAAGGCGATTGTCTGACACCGTCCATGTATTGGGATGCGATGATGGACCGTGTCGGCTCGTACGATGTCGAACATGTTTCGGGAACCGTCACAGTCACGAAAAGCACGACGTTTGGCACTCAGTCCGACGCTCCCGAAACCGGGTGTGAGATTCGTGTGTCTTGGACGCCACTAGACTATGCCGATGGAGGCCTTGACGCGGGCGCCCAAGTGGGCGCGTGGGCTAGGTTCCTCCGGTCCATGACGCAATCCGAGGAGGATTATCCCGTTGACTGACGAGCCAAGGTTGCAGGCCGAGCCGCGTGAGGGCGTGCCCGATGTGATCGACACCCTACCGGCATTCCGCGAGTACTGCAGCGCATTGGCGTCTTCGCATGGGTCTTTGGCTGCGGATGCGGAGCGAGCATCCGGTTTCCGATACGGTCATGACGATTGGTTGGTGCAGTTCAAAAGGGACGGTGCCGGCATAGGTTTGCTTGACCCACAGGCATTGGCTGCCGAAGGTGTTAATTGGAACGATTTCAATGCTGCCGTAGGCGACGCGGTATGGATTCTGCATGATTCGTTGCAGGATTTGCCGGGATTCGCTGATTTGGGATTGCAGCCGAAACGTTTGTTTGATACGGAAATCGCCGCGCGGCTGCTGGGTCTCAAACGTTTCGGATTGGCCGCTGTCACCGAACATTATCTGGGATTGACGCTTGCGAAAGAGCATTCCGCAGCTGATTGGTCATATCGTCCATTGCCGCGTGACTGGCGTAATTATGCGGCGCTGGACGTTGAACTGCTGATCGAACTCGAATCGACCATGCGCGCCGAGTTGCAAAAGCAAGGCAAGATCGAATGGGCCGAGGAAGAATTCGATTACGCGCTGCGCGAAGGAACCGCGCCGCGCAAAGAGCATCCCATCCCATGGTTGCGCATCTCGCATATCACCGAGATCATGAAGGACCGCCAGGCTCTGGCCGTGGCAAAAGCCCTGTGGCTCAAACGAGACGAACTGGCTCGCGAATACGATATCGCACCCACATTGCTGCTTGCCGACAGCACCATCATTGAAGTGGCGGAGCGCAAACCGCACAATGCGGCGCAATTCAGAGCGGTTCGTTCCATCAACGAGCGTGTGCGCATCCAGGCCGGTGCCGAACAGGAGAAAATGTTCGAACGTTACGCGCCGATCCAACGTAAAATCAAGCCAAGCATGTGGAAGAGAATAATCCAACAGGCGCTTGATCTGCCGGAAAGCGAATGGCCGGTCATAGACAACAATCCTCAAAATCAGGAAGCACAGACCACGTCCGCTCCACGGGCGACGCGAGTCTGGAGGGAACGTTATCCGGAACGTCTCGCAACGCTTGACAAGGCACGCAAGATGGTGGCGCAGATAGCGGAAGACACGCGTACCCCTGCGGACGTCATCATCAAACCGCAGTATCTGCGCAACCTGTGTTGGACCGACGAACCGCAAAAACGTGACGTTGCGCAATTCCTCACCGACCAGGGCGCGAGGGCGTGGCAGGTCGCGCTGGTTGCAGAGTCCGTGAGTCGCGCTATCATGTAGAGGTTGCCTAACGGCAGAAATGTGAAGAACCGTATTTTTCAGGAGCGCAAGCGTGAAAATCAGCGTCAGGAATCTTGAGCCGACCAAGGTGAAGCTCACCATCACCGTTGATCCGGAAGAGTTCAACCCGTATCTCGACAATGCTCGCAAGGAAATCGCCAAGCAGGTGAACGTGCCTGGCTTCCGTAAGGGCCACGTGCCCGGCAAGATTATCGACCAGCGCATCGGTTTCGGTGCTGTTGCTGGCGAAGCCGTGAACAACGGCGTGCCGGAGCTGTACTCCAAGGCTCTCGAAGAAAAGGGCATCCACCCGATGGCCCAGCCGGACATCGACGTTCAGGAAGTGCCGGAATCCGCTAAGGACGAGACCAAGCTGAAGTTCGTGGCCACCGTTGAGCGCCGTCCGGACATCGAACTGCCGGCAATCGACGGTATGGAGATCGAGGTCGCCAAGGCTGAAATCACCGACGAAGACATCAACAACCGTCTGGAAGCCCTGCGTCAGCGTTTCGGCACCCTCGTGGGTGTGGACCGCCCGGCCGCCAAGGGCGACTACGCCAACATCGACCTGACCGCCGAAATCGACGGTGAAGTGGTCGACTCCCAGGAAGGCGTGAGCTACGAGCTCGGCTCCGAAACCATGCTCGACGGTCTGGATGAGGCCCTCGAAGGCCTGTCCTCCGGTGAAGAGACCACCTTCGAAGGCACGCTGGAAGCTGGCGAGCACGAGGGCGAAAAGGCCCAGGTCAAGGTCAAGGTCAACTCCGTCAAGGCTGAAGAGCTGCCGGAACTCGACGATGACTTCGCTTCCGAAGCTTCCGAGTTCGACACCCTCGACGAGCTGAAGGAAGACCTCAAGAAGGCCGCTTCCCAGGATGCCGAAGGCCGTCAGGCCACCGCAGCCCGCGACGCTTTCATCGCCAAGCTCGAAGAAGGTCTGGAGATTCCGGTGCCGAAGGGCGTCAAGGCTGAAATGGTTGAGCAGCAGCTCAAGGGTGTGACCGCTGATCCGGCCAAAGCCACCAAGGAGCAGAAGGCAGAAGCCGAAGAAACCGTTGAGAAGGAACTGCGCGACCAGATGGTGCTCGACGTGCTCGCCGAGAAGCTGGACGTCAAGGTCTCCCAGGCCGACGTGTTCAACTTCCTCGCTTCCATCGCCCAGCAGTACGGCATGGATCCGAACGCCTTCATCCAGGCCATCATGCGCAACGGCCAGCTCGGCTCCGCAGTGCAGGAAGTCGGCCGTTCCAAGGGCCTGCTTGCCGGCATGCGTGCCGTGACCTTCAGGTCCGAGGGTGAAACCTTGGACCTGAGCGCCTTCCTCGGCGAAGCCGCTGAAGATGAAGAAGCCGAGAGCGTTGAAGCTGCTTCCGCAGCCGCCGCTGTGGCTGACGAACTCGCTTCCGAAGAGTGAGCTTCTCTTAATGCCTGACTCGTTAGAGTCATCTTTCTAGGGCGCTGAGGGGTGGAATCCATACTGGATTCCACCCCTCAATTTATTTCGTATTCGGTTTCGGCATCCTTAAACAGGGCAAGACAGAGACTGCCGAAACATGAGTTACAGCAGGAATTTAATCTCAGCAAAAAACTCGCGAACCATGTTGTTGACAAGCATATCCTGAGGGGAACCGGCCGCAATGCCTTGGGCGTTGTCCAAACCATATTTGTCGGCAATCTGCAACGCGCGGAACATGTGGAAATTGTTGGTGATTACCCCTACGGAAGCATTATCGTCACTGATCAGCTTCTTGCTGTTGACAATGTTTTCCTCAGTGGTCTTCGAATCCGGCTCTTCAAGAATGCGCTGCTCGTCAATGCCATGTTCTTTAAGATAATCAGCCATGCCTTGGGCTTCGGGGAACGGCTCGTTCGGTCCCTTTCCACCGGAGACTATGCATGTGGTATTCGGGTTCGCGTCCAAATACTCAATAGCCTTGTCAAGACGGTAACGAAGCACAAGGCTTGGCCCGGACTTGCGCACCTGAGCTCCAAGCACCACCACATAATCGAGATTTGGTTCACCTTGCGCATGCATTTTGCTGACAATGCAACCTTCCACCGTGCCGAATGCGACCAGACCGACGCATGCGACTGCGATCGCCACACCTCTGACCAGTCTTGGCAGCATCGCCCACCATTGGAAGAGCACTCCGAATCCAAGCACGGCGAACAGCGCCGCGAATGCTAGCCAGACAATCCAGAATACTGTGCCGGAATGCGTGTTACGCACTGCGAAAGAGTAACAAACACATACCGCGGCGAGCACTATGCATAGCGCGCCCGCAATTCGTCTAACCAACGTTGCCATATGAACCTCTCATTCATTGCGCGTCGCACGCAATCCTGTCTCATCCTAAGCGCGTGACCCCAGACCCCCAAGCGTCACACGCCAATGCCAACAAATCCTGCGCATTCCTGCTATCGCAATACCATGTGCATTATGCCATCCAGGAACGGAGCTTTGGCATGGCTGCGGCTAGGATGGGGGAGCATGACTTCAGAAACAATTATGCTTCGGACGATGCGTCGCACGGATTTTCCTGCGCTTGAAGAACTTGTTCGACAAGCTTGGTATGCGGATGATGAGTCGGATGATAATGGGAACGTTCCGAACGATGAGCGCGGGCTGCGTAAGTATAAGCTGCGCAAGGCGATTCACTTGCGTAATATGCATCGACTCGCGGCCATCGACATGCATGATTTTCTTTCCCGCACCACCGAGGCTACGGTCGCTGAACGTGATGGTCGGGTGCTTGGCGTGGTATTGGGATCGTTGAGGTCCCGTGTCACCACAGCGCAGAGGATACGTCATGCTATTACGCGAAATTGCTTGGCGTTGCCCTTGTTGGCAAGTAAGGATGGCCGTCGAGGACTTGCCGATCAGATTGCGATTTTGCAGGTCGATGAAGTGTTGAAACGAGATGCCGGCAAAAGCTATCAGGCTGAGATAACGTTGTTTGTGGTTTCCCCGGAAGCGCGGGGCATGGGCGTCGGTCGTAAGCTGTTCAACCACATGCTTGACGTGTTTCGTGATGCTGGAATGAACGAGTATTTCCTCTTCACTGACACTACCTGTGATTACGGTTTTTATGATTACCGTGGTTTGACGCGTAAAGCGGAATGTACCATACGTAGGGATTCCTTTACTCAGGGCGGTTTGGAAGACGGTTCGCTTTCCTTCTTCCTGTACGAGGGGCGCTGCTGAACATTTTTGCCCATCACTGTGAAAGGCGAGACGGGACGGGAGATTATCCGCAAACGTGACGAACACCTGCTGCGGGCATTGGTAGAGGAGTGTTCGGTCGCGAAAACAGGAACTTAATTTCCGCGAAAAATTCGCGGAGCATATTGTTTGGCAGCATTTCGCGAGGTGAGTTGGCGGCAATGCCCTCAGCTCCGATTAGTCCGTTTTTATGCGCGATCTGCAATGCGCGGAACATGTGGAATTGGTCACGATGCCGATTGTGGCATTGGGCTTTGTAATCAGAGCACGACTATTCGAGATGTTTTTCCTGCGTGGTCTTCGACTTCATCTCTTTGATGATGCGGTTTTTCTTGATGCCGTACGATTCAAGGTAGTTGGTCATGCCCTGCGCTTCCGCGACCGGTTCATTCGGCCCTTTGCCACCGGAGACGATGTAAGTGGTGCCCGGATTTTCGTTCAGATGGTCGATTGCGGTGTCAAGACGATACCGCAGCACTTTGCTCGGACTTGATTTGCGCACCTGCGCTCCAAGCACCACCACATAGTCGAGATTAGGATCGGCGTGCTCGTCCATTCTGCTGATGATGCACCCCTCCACAGTGCCGAACGCCACAATGCCGATAAAGATCAGAGCAATAATGACATTCTGTACGAGACGGGGAACATTTGATCACCAGTCGGTCGCTGCAGATCGCGAGTAGGATGAGAATGATTGCGATGACCAGCCAGATCATCCAAAAGCTGGTGCCGGAATGAACTCTCCGCACGACGAACGCATAGAACGCCGACAATAGAGCCAATGCAATGCACAGAACGACTCCCAACCGTTGTCCCATCGTCTTCATGCCAACCTCTTAATGCGTGTTGCCTTTTTCTTAAGTCCACCACTCAATCCCTGTCTAAGAATAAATGCGATAACGGATAAGACCGTCATATTGTGGATGATGAGACGATTCCTTCGCGTTCCTTTCGGAATGTGAAGTCCTTGCTTTACATGGCATGAATCGCTCGTAATGACATCCGTCGTTCCTGCCCGGGCCGCGCAGGTCGAGGAACGGCCCACGGCGACCGCCGCGATCTCCAATTCACGGTGCGCGGCGTCAACCAAGGCAAGGATTCATCATGGCAGAGCCATCCTCTGAAACGATTACCCAAAAACCACGCATCCCGATGCTGAAGCATGCTCCGCAAACAACGGAGGAAACACGCAGATCCCTGAAATGGCGTGTCGTCGACATCGCCGTCGGAGCGGCCGTCGGCGTAATGTCCGGCGTGATGTTCTGGGTGTTCGATGGCATGTCCTATGGCTTGTTTCCTTTACTGACTCTGATACTTCCAGGCTCCGCGGCACTGCTGCACGCATTGTTCTATTTCCCCGCCACACTGGGCTTGTTGATCGTACGCAAACCGGGCGCGTCGGCCTACGTGCTGTTAGTCGCCTCGTTCGTGGAAGTGGTGCTCGGCACGAAATACAGTGTGAGTCTGGTAGTGATCGCGCTCGTGCAGGCGCTCGCCGCCGAAACGGTGTTCGCGGTGTTCCGCTACCGCCGTTGGACGCTTGGCGTCACATTGCTGTCATCCGTGGCGATCGGCATCGTATACAACTTCTACCTGTTGTTCTTCTACTACCAGGCGTTTTCGTTCTTCAGCCCGCGCGGCCTTATCGGCACGGCATGCGAGCTGCTGAGCGCGATCGTATTCGCCGGGTTCGGCTCGTGGATCCTCTACCGAGCCTTGGCCAAGTCGGGAGTCCTCACCCGCTTTGTCTCCGGACGATGACGCATGCTCGAGGGAATTTACTTTGATTGGTCGGCGTGCCGGAATGTGAACCAGGCGAGGATCTGTTGTTCGCTGACTGGCTTGAAATCCCATGCGTCGAGCCCCACGTTCACGCTGAGCGGATCGGTGCCGTCTGGAATGCCTTGATGCGTGTGGCCGTAGAGCAGCCAACCTTCGGTGGTAGGCGCCACATCGGCGAACTTGTTCCAGTTTTCCGGCCAGTTGCCGTGTTCTTCGGCCAATGCCGAGAGTCTGGGAAAGTGGCTCATGCCTATGGTCTGCCGTGTGGTTGCGGCCGTCGGCTTGCCGGTTCCGTCGAGGACGGGAAGTTCCATGTCGATTTCACGGTAGTCGTCGATGGTCTCGAACACGTTCTCGTATAGCGCGTCATTGGATCGGAGACGGAAGTTGCGGTCGTGGTTGCCGATGATCAGGTGCAGATGGCGGCAGTTGATGCGGCGCAGGCAGTCGAGCGTGTGCTCGACGGTGCAACGGTAGGAGAGATCGCCGAGAATCCATAGCTCGTCATCACGCCCGACGGTCTCGTTGATGTTGCCGATGATGGTGTTCTCATGGCGTGTGATGTCGCAGATTGCTTTGAATGACGTCTGATTGTCGCGCACATATTGTTTGATCCATGTGTGCGCGGCGGCACGCCCCTGCGTCTGCCAGACATCACGGTATTCGGCGCGGAGCCTGCCATTGTTCAGGAATCCGCGCAGTGCGGTGACCAGAGGGTGGCCGAAATGCGTGTCCGAAGTGAAATAGCGCATGTGGTTCCTTACGGTATGCGATTGCTGGATGCCTTTATCAATGATAGAGCGCAACATTACGCGAAAAGCCTTCCCCAAAATGCTTGTTGGCTTGTTTGTGGCACTGTTTGGCGATTATGGCGAGTATGAGCGTTGGAATTCCAACGCTCATACTTCGGATTTCAGCGTTCGGCTGCCACAAATAAGACAAGTAGCGAAAATCAAGTAGTGAAGACGGGCTGGGCCGGCTTGATTTATCCGGTAGATATCAGTGAATAATTACACGACGCGGCAAGATCGATTTACCAGGAAGCGCAATAGTCCGAGCGGTTTCCCGCCCATCAGTTTGGATGAGGAGAGTACGGCCCGCGATCATGCGGCGCATGTGGGGCTGTGAGGGGCTGAAGCATTGCGGGGCATGCATACTGATGGAGGCTAATCAGAGGAATTCCGTGAAAAAACAAAAACTGATGTTTCCGCAGCTGATACACCGCGTATGTTTTGTCGTATCCTTTAACGAATATCTGGGGCGCCAATCAGGTGCATGTTCATCAGATGGGTTCGAAAGTGAGCGAGAAGCCTCGGTCTTTGCCAATGGCTTGCGATGAGGATTATTACGGATAAAGTTCGTCCCTGTTTGACGCTCTAGACGGTAATTAGCTTGTAAGCTAATATATCGGTATGGGAACAATACATGAGCTTAACGAAAAGCGCAATCGATTAGGTTTCTCACAGAAAAGCGTGGCGGAATCCATGGGCGTGACCGCTCCTGTGCTGTCTCGCGCGCGGTGAGGGGGAATCCGACACAGGCTTTTACCCGGCGTTATCAGGATGCGCTTGACGCGATTTCGCGGGACACCACGCCTCAGCAGATAGCGGAGATTGCTCGTCCTATCGCGCTGCGGCATCATGTCAATGAACTGTACCTGTTCGGTTCCATGGCTCGAGGGGAGGGACATGCGGATTCGGATATCGATTTCATCTATCAGTTTGACGACACCGCCAATCCAATGATTGATGAGTGGGCTTTGCGTGATGATCTTGCATCGACTTTTGGTCGGGAGATCGACTTGGTGAAAAAACGATACATTACCATTGAACTGCAGGACAGACTGGCTGAAATGCAGCGTGTGATATTCGTCAATTCCATAACCTCCAATCCGATGTTCCGCATTATCTGAGGTGTGTCATATTTATCATTTCCTTCGATACTGGGCTTTCTCATGACAATGAGATTCGGGGAGCTGACAAATATTGGTCAGGTGGCTGTGTCTAATGCCACCGTTTAGGATGGCATAATCCCCAGAAATAGTCATCATTCGACTCAGCTTGCTTTATAAGCATGGATGAATATGTGGAATTCTTTTTTATTCCATCGATTAAATCCATGAGAACAATAAGAGATTTCCAGACGGAGCGGTCTTCATAAGCATATGAGCCATAGCGCTCAGCTGTGGCATCAAGGACTGGGGGAGGAAGGACAATCTCCCTGTTCCAAAGACGGCAATGGTGCGAGCAAATGTTGCGTAGATACACCATGCTGTGAATGATTTGCGCAGCACGTTGACGATTTTTCCCTAGAGAAAGCGACTGATTGAGTTCGTCAACAGCTGTTGTGTTGGTATGCAATGAAATCATTTTTGAGAGAGTGTCAAAGGGCATCGCCTCGACCGCCGCCCATATGGGAATAGGCTCGTTGTTATTCCGATAATGGCGAATGCATACTTCGCTGGAACGTTCAAGCCATTTGTGAATGTTCTCAATTAGAGCTTCTCTGGCTTCGGTGCCGTCAGGATATTTGATTGTTTTATATGAACTGAGATCAGTGTAGGAGTAGGCACCTTCATTTTGGGCAAGGTAGTAAGCAAAATGGGCCCGAAGCGTTTGTTCTAAGGATGATGTTCCACGAAGGATGAGTAGACGTAGCTGTTCATCCATCAAATAAGGAATCATGAAATCCTTAATGTGCGTTCCATTTCGAAAGCGATTATTGCCATGGGAAGGATCAATCTGAAAGGCTCGGAAGTAGCCGGACAATCTGTAATAGTTGCAATCAAGGAGGACGGTGCTGAATTCGGAGAATCCGGTGATATCCAAGCCGCGTTCTTCGACTAAAAGCGTCATCATTTCCTGTATTGTTTTTGGCTGCTTCGTCATGGCGTATCCTTGTGCGACTTGATAAAAAAAGAGCCCCCGGATTTGAGCATTGTTAAGAGGCTTGGAGGCTACTGTTATTAGTTACGATAGCATAGTTGGTTCGCTTGGTCGATTCGAGCGTGTCTCAAGGAATGCTCTACCGTTGTTACAGAGAAGAAGAGACCCACCGCGTTTCAGGACGTAAACGTAGCCTTGGATAGGACTGTACATTCTTTGGCGATTTGAACATGCCGCATATCATCCATCGAACGAATGAAGGAGCAGATACCATGGGCATTAAACACAGTGCGTCTTATCAGAGTGAGGAGAACATGGCCAAGAACTCGAGTGGTCGATTGGCCGATGTGCTCGTGCGCAATCTAAATGGTGAGTTCGATGAGACCGGTATGGAACTCCGCCCGGAATTCAGAAAAGCTAAGTCCTCGGAAGACGACGAAGTCACGATTCATGCGATTGAGATAGATGACTGAAAAAACCGATGGGTTGGAGATATTAAAAAGGAGAAGGCGACGCATCGGCTCTTCCTAGGTGTCGCCCGAAGGCTTCCACCGCAATTAAATTGTTAACCTAGCATGAAAACGAATGCCGCACGTCGATAGGACGGTTTTTCAATTCTCTTTTTGCAATTCGCCAGAACATGCGATGCCGTTATCGCACAGATGCTGCATAAGTTCATCCAGTGTTTTCGTTGCACCTCTATCCGTCGAAGTCATAAGAGCTAATTGTAACTTGAAGCATGCCGTAACAGTGTGGCATCTGCTGGCTCATGGTGTTGGAGGAATCTTTTCATTACAGCCATGTTTTCGGACACTACCCGATCATGACGGGATTATGACGGGATTCGGATTTTGATGACGCGATTATGACGCGATTGCGACGCGATTCGGATTACAATGACGCGATTGCAGCTTGCGTATTCCCCGATTCAATATCTCGTTGTGCGTTTTACTGCCAAGGAGTTTCATGGGAGCATCGTTGGTTTCCTTGGCGATTGAACATGCCGTACGAATGACGAAGTATGTGATCAAGATCTGAGTGCGCGCATTTGTGCGTGCAAATACGTGCAAATGCGTGCAAATGCGCGAGTGGCCTTGATTGATTCGTTGATTTGAACGCAGAATCTATCTGCTGGAAGTCCCTCGCGCTCGCGAAGAAAACATGGCTTATGGTAAATGCGCATTGTTCGCATATCATCCATCGAACAAGTAAGTGAGTAGATACCATGGGCGTTAAGCGTAGTGCGTCTTATCAGAGTAGGGAGAACATGGCTAACCCGGATTCAATGGATGGAAAGTGGAACAGGCTACACTTTGATGGGAAGACAAAGAAATACGAATGAAGAGGGTTGGCTCTATGACTTCCGATGATTCGCTGTTTGAGGAAGCGAAAAGTGACAAGGACACACGTAAGGCGGTTCAAAATCAAATTGCGGATATTAAGAATTTCGTCAAGGGCATCAATATTGATGAATTCAAAAATGGAGAATGGTTTGCGAAGTTGCTGACCTTCTCTCTTGATAAGTATGTCCAGAAGGTGAATGCTGACTATTTTAGGGGAAAATATCCCAACCTTCCTCCTGATGCAATTGTCCAAGCCCGAATAAAATTAGCGGCCAAATATGCGGGGATAGAGGGGTCTTTGACTGCAGCGGCGTATTCCACAGCTGTTATTGCGACCCTAGGATCAGCTGGTGGTGCTTCCCCTGTTACTGGGCCAGCTGGTCTTACTGCATTCGGTGTGGATTTAGTTTATGCTTCTCAGCTGCAGCTTCGTTTGGCATATGATATTGCAGTTTTATATGGCGTTCCACTGGATTTGGACGATCCTGAAGATTTGTGGAAACTGATCAGAATAGCTTTTGCCATACAGGTTGGAGAGGATGCCGGTAATGCTGTTCTAAAAGGGGTCCCGGCTGTGGTCCGACCAGTGGTAAAAGCGATTTTTTCAGGTCCCAGACTCGTCGCAGCCAAGAGCCTTCCGGTTATCGGCAAGTATTTATTGCAGCGCAACATCATCAAAATTTCAATTCCGGTGGTGAGCATACCGCTGTCTACGGGTGTGAATTATTGGATGACGAAGGTAACGGCAAATAAAGCCCGTGAAATCATGCGCAAAGAGGCCAAGATGATTGAATCCGCAAAGCGCATGGTGAATGCTTCGGAGCATTGCTTGGATGAATTATTATGGGCCGCTTGGATGATTATTGCCGCAAATGGTGCACAGCCGGATGAGGCTGAATATACATTGTTTCATTATCTGACTTTGATCAGTAGCGAGTCAGGTGTCTCAGCTGAGACGTTAGCTGAAATACGCAACACGGTAGAAGTGGATTATTCCAAAATCTGGAGCATGCTGAGTCAAGTTAGTGACGCTGCTCCGATTTATCGTGCATGTACTGTTATGGCAGCGGTCGATGGCAAGATCACAAGCCAAGAGATTGATGTGCTGCGGCGTCTGGCAGATTGTTGCGGTGAAACTTTCAACGAGCAGGAACTGCGCGCAGAAGCAAGACGATGGCGCAAATGATTCCTTCTTGTGAAGGTTGCGTCGTGTAGAATGCGATGCAACCTTCACAAGAAGGACGTTTACCGATTGAAGGAATCAAAACAACGTGGAATCGCCTGATCGTTCTTTGATGAGTGTTTCGACAATTCCTGGAACGTTGTGCTTCAACTCGTACTGCCAATATTCATTTACTGCTGACGCGGATACTTTGGGTTTCATATCCGGAAGGCAAGTGAGAGTAGTCTCTTTGCCATCCAGCATGAAAGTCATCTTGTCGCTTTTGAATGAACATACCGCCCTTACGTCATCCTGGATCACTTCTGCAAGCGAAGCAAAGGCATCCCGTGCATCACCATCAGACACGTGATTTCTCACAGTCCCATTCATCGCATAGTCAAGCAAATCAAGTGCTGCGTGACGATCGAGCTGATTGTGGAATTGCTTGTTATAGTAATGCTTCAGACAGGAGAAGCATGCATCTTCGCAATCGCAACTGGTGAGTATGCCTCTAGTCTTGCCGAAGAGTTTCTCGAGATTATGCCCTTTGGAAAGGGCGGACGAGTATCCGGCTCCACTGGAGAGAGAATCGAAAAGAAACACGTCTGCGAACGCGGATTCACCACTTCCATCAAGACGTGAGCGGCTGCCGACGCATAATTCATTGAAATCGATGTCCAACAGGTCGACGGCGGCGAGACGCATCGCTTCGGCAAGTGATACGCGAGCCCGTTTCAGCCATCTATTCGCTTGACCGACACTCACCTCGCTCGGGTCTAAGCGGAGGGCGAATATGATCATATCCGTATTGAACACGTCTCCGATATATATTCCGCTGTCAAAGTCATGCGTGCAGTCAGGCTGCCGGTTCTGCGGAGTCTTAGTATAAGGCGCCTTGATACGCTTAGCTATACCTGCTGAATCCGTTGTCGGGAAAGCGGCTCCGCACCGGGAACAAATCGTGAATCCCTCGCTATTCGGCCCTTTATTAATGACCATAAGGGAGCAGTCATGCCTTTCGCTGTACTTGATATGAGCATAACCGGCATCCGTCATCTCTTCGGAAGGCGTTGCGGAATAGAAGGGTGGTTCCGCAAAGGATAGTTCGGAGCGCTCGCTTGCTGATGGGGAAGGCTTTCCGTCCTTTGGCGCGAATCCCCATGGTTTGAGGAATGGCTTGTGTTCAAGTCCGGGTTCTTTGCAGAATGGGCAGCGGTCAGGTTCTCTCAATTCTTTTTCGTATCCGAACCATCCACAGGTCGGGTTTGTGCAGAGAAGTACCTCGTTGTGATAGTCCTTATTATTGAAATATTTTCTTGCTGGTTCGAAAGATTCTCCCTGTTTTTTAGCGAATCTTGACGAATGCGAGTAGATCCCGCCAGAAATGTACCGTTTCTTATTCACAATGAGTTCCCGTCCTGGGGCGTATTCGCTGATGGCCATGTCGAGTGACCGTTCCGGACGTTGCTCGAGTGTTTTGGCATCGGATGAATCCTCGATATCGAATCCGGTGACGTTACGAGGGAAGGAATACGTTGGAAGTATGGCTGCTTCAAGGAGGCTGTCCAAAAGACTTTTGCAGGTTTTATTATCTGCGGACAGATAATTTTCTCTGTATTTCCCGAAATCTTCTTTAAGATTGTTCAATTCCACAGATAGGGCCCGACGGAATCCATCGGGATCCAGCTTCCAATTCTGTGGGATTATCTGTTGCTGGACGATGGTGCCGAAATCGTACGATTTGAGGAAGGAATTCCATTCCTTCCAATAGCTTTCGAAGAAATCCTCAATGGTGATGTTCTCCATTGAGAATCCATGTTCGGTGCTGAAATCGGTGAGCAGGATGGTCGCCAGATGCCGTCTGATTAGCTTCTCATTATCCACATCGATGTGTGGCTCTCTCAACTCTCCTCGAACAATATGATCCGGGTGTTCGAAGTAGTGGTTGTCGAATGGCCTGGCATCGACATATGTCACGATAGTGGATATCGAAGAGCCACGACGACCCGCGCGCCCCGCTCTTTGCTGGTAGTTCTCACGCATCGGTGGAATGTTGCGAAGCGCCACTGCGGTAAGGGATCCGATATCTATACCGACTTCCATCGTCGTCGTACAGGAGAGAACATCCACGGGCTCTTCGTTATCGGACGTATAAATATCTTGGAACCGCATCTCGTATTCCTCGGTGGTGGACCAGCTTTCGCTCTGACCATCCTTATGGGACAGCTGGGCTGTATGTTCCTCAGTGTTGATTCTTGCGCGTAGGGAATCGTCATCACCTTGGAGAATCTTGACTATTGGATCGCGCCAGAACGCAACGGAACTGAAATCCGCGAGTTCATGCATGTCGCCTTGCCGGCAATGAGGGCATTTGCCCCATAGATCATATGGTGCGTTTTTGCCGCAGCGACTGCATACTTTCCATTGGGTATTCGGTTCGATTCTCAATGTGAGGCGGTGCGGATTCAGATATTTGTATCGAATATCTTTCGCCGATGTCTCAAGGAAATGATTTAGCGCATTCGTGAGATGCGTCATTTCATCGGCATCGAAACGTTTTTTCAAGAACTCGTACAACGATCTCTTTCCCTGAGTCTGTCCTTTGAAAATATTGTCATGGTCTATGCCATATTCTCTGGAGAAAGGCATTGCCTTATCTCGTGTGGACCATTTGATATTTGAGTCCAAAGCGGCGTTGTGGATGAGCAGATATTCACTCCACGCGTAGAAAATAGCCTTGAACTCGTCTTCAGTAATTCCGCTCTTGTCAAGTTCCTCGCTAATGTCGAATATATCTTCATCAAAAGGATCTATCCATCCGATGGCCATGTCGCTGAGGGACCGATAATGGTCGCAGACTAGTGCCAAAAGAAGGCGCTGATACTCTTCCGGCACATTGCTGTCGCTGCTTCTTAGAATTCTCAGGAAACGGTGTGGATTGTCGAAACGTCTCTGGTCGCTTTTGATTTGATCCATTACGACTGTGCGATCATCTCCATAGAAGATGCGTGATTTATGTTCCGAAACGGTTTTCAGGAACATCGGGTAAATCGCACTGACCGTTGCCTCGTCTTCGTACTGCTGGTACAGGTCGTATGCCGCCCGGCACAACAGCTTGCGCATCAGGTCCTTATCGGAGGATTCGGTCAGGTCGAGCGCTATTCTGGCGGCGGCTTGTCTGCTATCGGAGAAGAGGATCACTTTCTTTCCGGCGTTCGGATTCCTTCGTAGCTTTTCCGGGTCACTTGAAGGCTCTTGCAACGAGAATTGTTCGGCGACGACATTGTAGAACGGTTCGTTGCCTTTGGTCGTGAAATCGCTGACTGAAAGACGGCCATTGCATTTCGGGCAGGTGGTGAACTGCATCCTTTTGCCATCCATGTTTTGGGGTTGGTCGAAAGAGAAGGCCACATGTGAGAAATGCGGTTGTCCGTGATGATCGTCACGGTATATCTTGCCGGATATCGTATTGAGCCATCCTGTTTTGACATCGTCAGGGCGGGAATCCTCCGCTATCGGCATGATGATGAGTTCTTTGATTTCACTGTTTCCGACAGGTTTTTCGTTCCAGAAGAAGAAGCCGTCTTCACTGGGGTTGGCATAACCTCTAAGGAACAAAGCGCCGCAGGTACGATCGGTGGCCAGGCCGTAGGTCTTCGCGCCGCAGAGGCAGCGCCCAGCCGATTTGTTGATGAACGCCTTGCCAAGCGGCAGATCATCTCTTTTCTCCACATGAGGACATCCAGGATCGGCACAGATCGTGAGCGACTGGATTCCTCTGATGAAGAGATGCATGCGCGTCGGCAAGAGCGGCCGTCCATCGTTCAAGGCCAATGCGGCGATGTTCAGCAGGATGTCGGTCGCGTTGGCGGCATCGGGCTCGTCGTTGAAGATCTCTTCCGCGATCTCGTCCAAAGTCATTGTTCTCTGGCGGAGAATCTCCTCCAACATTCCGAATTGCTCAATCTTCTGGAGCTCGTCTCCGGCCAGTTCTCGTATCGTTTGTTCATCCATGTCATTCGGAACAGGTCGTCCGATTCCCGACAAGAATCGTCGGAGACATGTCATCGACGTATCCGGCCCATCACTGGTTCCAGCGGCGGCTACAATGTCCTTCGCGGAAAGGACTCGGGGACCGCAGATGACTTTCTGCTCCCTGCCTGTGATGATGCGCAGTTTTGAAGCTGATCTGCCAGCCATGTCCTCGAAGAATCGTGCGACCGGCTCATGATCCTCGGGAATGGAAGCGGAAGTCAGTATGAACTGGAAACGATCCATCCCGACACCGAGCTTTGCAGCAAGGCGCTTCAGCAGCAGGGCGACCTCGCCTCCAGCAGCGCCTTTATACATATGCGCCTCATCGAGAACGAGCAGCATTCGCTCCTTCGGATTCCGTTCCAACCATTTCGCGGTATTCTTCCAGATACCGTTTTCCGTGGATCGTATAAGCATGTACTGCAGCATGGAGTAGTTGGTCACCAGAATGTCCGGCGTATGCCGTTGCATTTCAAAACGCATCAGCATCTCAGCATCCAGTGGACTCCATCCGTCCCTACCTTCCGCGATCACATCGGCATAGGCGAGAATATCCTGCTTTTCCGGGAAACGTCCCGTTTCTGACAGATGAAGCCTGTCCTCCTCACTGAGTTCACAAAAATCGCGCCGCAGTGTTTCGGCATATTCCTTGTCGCGTCGCTTGCTCCTTGCGTCACCTGCGTAAGGTGTCCTGCCGGTATACATGCCGAATTGGGGGCGTCGTACATCCCCGACGGCACTTTTCCATATGTCAAGGAAGCTTCCTTGCTTGTCGCCGACCATTTTGCGCAGACGGCCGACCTGGTCTGATACAAGAGCGTTCATCGGATACAGAATCAATGCTCTAACCGCCCGGCTTCCTTCCCACGACTGACGGTCGCCGGTCAATCCTATTGCCTCTCCCGCCATTTTGGAGACGAGCGGCCACATGAAGCATTCCGTCTTTCCGGAACCAGTTCCCGTGGAGACCAGGACATCATAGCCGTTCCAGAATGATTCGAGGGATTCGATTTGGTGACTATAGGGTTTGGCGAACACGCCCTTGTCTTTCTCCGCCATAGTCCGGAGAAGGATTTTGATTCGTTCCGGAATCTTGGCATTGCCGATACCTCCTTCGGCAAGCTGATAGGCTTTCGCCGCCTCCAGATACGGTTTCTGGAACAGTGTTCCAGGAGCGGCGAGTGTTTCCTTGCATCTGGAAAGAAGCTCCCGTGTCTTGCCGAAGTATTCGGTCTCGATGTATTCGATGAGTCTATTCGAGATGGCTTTCTCGGCGTCGGCGATACTCAGTTGGACTGGCATGTTTTGCTGTTCCTTACTTTGATTCCGCAGGATTCAAGCATATCCGTGGCGGTTTTCAATAATTCGGTGCGGATGATTCGGAATACGCAATCATCGGGGGTTTTCTCAGGCCATGTCATGAAATCAAGCCATCTGGATGTTTCGGGCGGAAGTAGGCTGAAAGGCGCTTCAATCCTGTAATGGGCATCATCCAGTTTTTCCACGTCCGCCCAATAGGGATTGCCCACGATGTTCCTCAGATGCGTGTACAGCGACGGCCATCGGTAGTCGTCGATGATTCTCGCTTCGATAGTGTCCTGATGGTTATGCAAAAGGAAGTATGTGTATTTATGGGCTTCCTGTCTCCTTCCAAGACCGATTCCATCCGGTAAAACGGGTTTCGGAATCCAACAGTCTCTGACGCTCTTTCGGGATGGGTCGGCGTATTCGTTGATTCCCTCGTCGGAGCAAGACGACCAGGCATAGTATTCTCGTGGCAGATTCCACCATTCCGGGTTACGTTTGATCTGTGGTTCAGCTTGGTCGCGTTTCGAGAGCATCATTCCCGAAATCGGCAGAGACGTGTCGTTGCCTGTCGTATCGTAAACGCCTAAGAGCGCCTTCAAGCCATTGTCGATTTGAATCGTATGGCGGGAGGAACATCTGTATGTTCCGCCGTTGTTCTCGGAGATGATGTCACCGACCATGATGAGTCTGTTGTAGAGGAGTTTGGAAAATGGCGTATAGTGCCGTTGGCTGTTAATCCATTGTCCTATGAACGGATATATGGATGAGATTCTGTCGAGCCAAAGGTTCAGTTTTCGTGAAATGATGCCGGGCTGGCATCCATCAGCCCCCATCCGTCCATCGTCCAGACAAAAGGCTTCGATCCAGAATCTTGAAGCGGAATAAACCGTTCTGATGCCGAACGATTTATCCGATTCATTTCGATATCGACTCATTCCAAGATCCGCGGCCATAATATTGAGCAAGTCGTCATGCTTCATTGGCTGCGTCCTTGTCGATTCTTCTGAGAAGCCGTTCGGCTCGATTCGTCTCATCTATGTTTTTGGCGAAGATCATCATTTCTCTCGGTCCGGCGAAGGCATAGACCAGAATGAGCAGATGATCGATTGTCCATTGCTGGAAATCGCTCATTTCTTTTCTTTTTTGCTGCTCATCTGTTTTGGCGCTGTTACGTCGAAATGCCTCGAGTATCTTGCATGGAAGCACGAGCGCGTTATTTGGCAGCGTGTCTTGAAGATTTTCGTCCAATGATTCCTTGTTCTTGGGCTTGAATTCGACCTGCTCAATATCGGACAAGTCTTTTGCTTTGTATTGGGCCAGCATCTCATCCGATGGATCCTGCATGAATCCATCGGTCGGTACATAGAAGATACGTTCCCATAATTCCGGCGCGAGGAGCTTGAGGTTTCCTCTCGCTCCGATGGGGAAGACGATGGTCTTATCGGTTCCCGATCGCACGAGGGAGAATAGAAGTCCTTCGTTCATGGTGTCGATGATATTGTCTATCACCAAGACTGTGCAGTCTACTTGATTTGCCTTCTCCAACACGGTGTCGGCGTTGGTCCAATCAATTGGCACTGCGACATGGTAAGCGGGTTTGCCGGATATCGTGAACGACAACGAATTGGTAATGCTGCAGCAGAATGATGAATCCATGGCAAGGAATCTGGTCGCTGCCATTGTTGCCAGTAATCCGTCTGATAATTTTTCCGTGCTGATTTCCCCGATTGCGTATATACCGGAATCCTCGAGATTGTCGATGAGCGTGCCGCCCGCTTCTACTCCCGGTTCTGCTTTCTTTGATGCGCCAGACAAAGGGCAGGGGAGGGGAATCGAACCGATTGGGCTGTCGGTGGCCGTTGGCATGTTCCGAACGACACTTCGTAGCCCGATTTTCAGAGCAACGTTATTTTCCAGTTCTTTCAGAACCTCGTCCTCATTTCGACGCGTCATCTTTATCTGTTGGTCGAGTTGGGAAAGCTCCTCAACAGACTTCGAATGTTTGGCTTCGTCGTCAGCTTCTCGTTGTTTTAGCGAAGAAAGCATAATGTTCTTTTCGCGTATACGATTCTCGATTTGCTGGAGGGTCTTGTTCTTTTCCTCGATTTCCTGGTCCTTGCTTGTAAGAACAACTTCAAGACATTTACGATGGAAGCTTTCGTCTGCCGCTAATACGTGGATGATGATCCGATTCATCAAATCATCATCAGCATGTATCAGCCTTTGTACTACGCGCGAGTAGAGCTGTTCATCGTGCTCATTGAGAGGTCTTCCTGCATAGGTTTCCAGTGTGGTTGGTGAGCTGATGGTCTCCTTGAACAACGCTGCGATTCTTTGACGCTCGTCTTTGGAATAATTGAAGCCGGATTGGTCGCAATACCATTTCAGATAGTCGTCAGCATAATCCTCAAAAGGCCTGATGGGTATGGTGCCTTTGGAATCCGGAAGAGTGGCTTTTGAATAAAGCATCCGTGCGGTCTTTTCTCCGAACTGTCTAGGCAGTACCAGCACGTCGTCTTCATTGATGATGAAGCAGGGTGCCGTCACTTTTCCGTCATGCATGTATTTGCGCAGCTTCGCTCTTCCATTCTGGAATTCAAATTTGCTGCTCTGGAGCATAGTCGCTTCCAGCATGTTTTTCTTGTGGCGCTTGTATACGAGGAGAATACGCTCTGCTGGTCTGCCTTGGTATTCGAATCCGACAGAAAGCATCTCAGAAAGCGCGGCGTTGTTGTCTGTCAGATAGACCACCTCGATGAGGCCACGCGGATTGGTGTCATAGGACGAATTATGGAAATCAAAAGGATCAATTACAGTCGGTCTGTCTGGTTTTGAGGGGTTAGGCCTCCACCTCAGGCGTACGAAATCGCTGCTGAAACGTTCACTATTGCTAGTGATGCTCATCGAATACAGCGTTGCTGGGTCATCCGGATCGTTCTTATCGATCCAACGACCGGGATCCAGCCACAGGAAAGGGATATCCTGCGCTTGGGAATCATAGTCGGCAAGACGGAGATAATTGTTGACTGTGCCGTCATGGTTGTATCGAACCATGCAGATTGATTCTCTTATGTACTCTTGTCCCCATGCCATTTTTATTCTCCTCTCCTTGCTTGGATTAGTATTTTGTTTTTTGATGCGCTATTTTCCCTGGTTGTGATGCCGGCACGTCTCATTGCAATTGACATGCCGTGACTTACTTCTCGCAGTCGTGACTTCGAATCAAGCCCAGTGACGGGGCAGGACGCTGACTTCACTGTCATATCGGCATTGTTTACGCATAGCAGGAAAGACCTTGGGAATGCCTTCCTTGCCGATGCAACCAGAACCAGATCCTTCCGCTTCGTAGGAAGCGTTTCCTCGCTTGTAAGAAGGCTCTCGGTCTGGACGTTCCCTGTCCTCGAACGTATTTCCACGTTCACAGGGAATGAGCAAGTCAGATTCGGCTTGTCATCTGATGCCAGGATCACCGACGTTTCGTCGCACTCCGATGCCGAAAATGCTGACAAATCGATTTGATCTTGGCTGATCATTCGCCATGTGTGGAATTCATCCGGTCGGGACACCAAAAAACCGGTGTCCAATTCATAAATTGGGCGTTCATGTTTGCCTGTTCCAATATATCCGAATGGAGATATGTAGTCGTCTCCCAGCGCATAGATTTCTGCGGGATGCGTGAGTTGAACGGTTCCATTATCCTTGTGGCTGCCGGTTCCCTCGGGTTCGTGATATATGATGGATGTGTTCTCGAACAATGGCTGATCGATTCCATTGGAGGTGAGAGATGGAGGCCAAAGCAAATCGACTGTTCTTTCCTTGTCGGTAAGACGGCAGCCGAAATGGGCGAACATATTCGCAGCGGTCTCTCTTTTGGAGGATGACGCGGCAACAGACACACGCCAAACAGTGAAACAGCTGTTTGCTGTAAGGACTCCGACTTTTTTCGCCGTATCGAAGGATGTGGCAACCGATTTGGACAGTTTCGGCTCCCTTGAATCGATTACAAGATAATAACGTCGTCCCACATACACGTCATTTCCACGTCGGATTCGGATTCCGATATGGTTGGCATGATTTGGCGGAGCGCTGTCATAGTCACTGGTGAATACCATGCCGGATCTGCAATCTTCGGCTTCTCCTATTCTTCTGCGTATGGATTCAGGAGCCATTACCGTTATCTCATTGCTTAGTTCCAGCGTTGGAAGTTTCCGAATGGGAATCCTCAAAGACTCAGCTGCCATCTGCCATAACGGGTATGTTCGCCCATTGACTGACATGTAAGCCTCTGTGGTCTTTTTGAGATCGCTGCGCAGTCTTTTTCCGATTCCATACAGTCCCGTCTTCAGCACGTACCGTTTTGTGGATTCGCCTTCGAGATCAAGGAAGATGGGAACGACAGGATTCCTCATGAGGAGGTTTCCGGATCCGTTACTGCTGACATACTCATCACAGAATTTGGCCAGTTCATCATTTCGGTGATGCTTGAAATAAGTTGTGACTTTCGTGGAATCCAATGCGGCGAGATCAACTGGACGACCACAGTAAGGGCACTTGAAACGGGCGCCATGAGTGACGCGCTTTCTCCCCTTACTGCTGAGATCATGCGCGAAGACAGTTATCTCTCTGCCATCTTTTAATGTCTTCGCCCGATCCATCGTTTAATCTCCTGTGGTTGATGATGAACGCTGAATGGTCATGTCCTCACTGACCTTTTCATTGTAGGAACGGGTGGAAAGATTTTGTCAGATTTCTAAAGGGTGTGTTTCCGGAATTGGACGAAAAGAATGAGGAAAAGCAGAGGGTTTCCACCCCTAATGGCATACAATATATGCGAAAACATTGGGATTAAGAGCATATGGGGGAGCACATGGCGATGAAGCATGGCGCGCATTCGGAACGAGAATTGCTCTCTCCGGGCATGAGGGTTCTGGTTCGCGGCCAGGAATGGCTCGTGGATAAGGTCGAGCCGAACAGCCTCGGGAATCACGCCGTCTCGTGCACCGGCATCTCCGCTCTGGTGCGGGATGTGACGGCCACGTTCCTTGATGATTTGGACACAATTACACCTGTCGATCCGGTGAAGACGCGTTTCATTCCCGACACCTCGGCAAGAGCTGCGAAATCGCATCTGTTCATCGAGAGTCTGTTACGTGCCACTGCGCCGACCGATGCGAGGATTCATGTCGGCAACAAGGCTGCCATGGACTCCCTGCCATACCAGCTCGTTCCGGCGAAGAAGGCGCTCGCCCAACCGCGCCAGCGAATTCTCATCGCTGACGCCGTCGGTCTTGGCAAGACCTTGGAGGCCGGTATCCTGATGTCGGAACTCATCAAACGCCGCAAAGGACGTCGTATTCTCGTGGTGACAGCGAAAAGCATGATGGTCCAGTTCCAGAAGGAGATGTGGGAACGGTTCACTATTCCGCTGATTAGTCTGGACTCCTCGCGCATCCAGCAGATTCGTTCCGAGATTCCTGCGAACGCCAACCCGTTCTCCTACTACGACAAGGTGATCATCTCCATTGATACGTTGAAACGGGACATCCAATATGGCGCGGCACTCGATGCCTCGTATTGGGACATCATCGTGATCGACGAGGCCCAGAATGTCGCCGACCGTGCCGTCAACGGCCGTAGTGCACAGCGCGCCAAGCTCGCCAAGCGCCTTGCCTCCCGTTCCGATACGTTGATCATGCTGTCCGCCACGCCTCATGACGGCCGCGCTCGCAGTTTCGCCTCGTTGATGAACATGCTCGACCCAACCACTCTGCCCGATCCGGAGCAGTACGACAAGAAGGATGTCGAACACCTGTACGTCCGCCGTTTCAAGAAGGACGTGATGGCCGAGGTGTCAGGCAGCTTCCCGGAGCGCAAGGTGACGCAGGAGAAATGCATGGCCACCACAGCCGAGGAAGAGGCGTTCGATTACTTGACCGATATGAAACTCGTCATGGATATGCATCAGAAGAGAAGCAATTCCTTTCTGTTCAAGACGATGCTTGAGAAGAGTCTGTTTTCATCGCCGGCAGCGTGCATCAAGACCATCAACGAGCGAGTGAAGCGGCTTGCTAAAAAAGATGCGTCCGATCAGATCGGAGACATCGACAGGCTTGAAGGGCTCAAAGCTGCTTTGGAGAAAATCGGCCCGATGCAGTTTTCCCGATACCAGAGACTGCTGCAGCTTCTGCGCAGTGCCGATTACGGTTGGCATAACGGTGAAGACGCCGACGACCGTATCGTGATTTTCACGGAACGCATCGAGACGAAGAACTATCTCGAGGAGCACTTGCGGCAGGATCTCAAACTACCGAAGAAGGCTATCGTCTCCATGGATGGAGGCATGAGCGATGTGGAACAGCAGAAAATCGTCGAGGATTTCGGTACGAAGTCCTCGTCTGTACGTATTCTCGTGGCCTCCGACGTGGCCTCTGAAGGTCTGAACCTGCACTATCTGAGCCACAGACTCATCCATTTCGACACTCCATGGTCGTTGATGGTATTCCAGCAGCGTAACGGACGCATCGACCGTTATGGGCAGCGTAAACAGCCTGATATTCGTTTCATGATGATTAACTCGCGTAATGCAAAGATTCAAGGTGACGCGCGTATTCTCGAGATCCTGCAGCAGAAGGAAGACCAGGCACGTAAGGATATCGGCGATCCGTCCTTGCTCATGGGTAAATTCGACGTCGATCAGGAGGAAAATTTCACCCGCGAAGCGATTGAATCCGGCGAATCAGCGGAGAATTTCGCAGCCAGACTTTGTATTCCTGATGAGGACATCGATCATTCGGACGAACGTTCCGGAGACGTTGAGACTGTGGTGGATGACGATGTTTTCGATCCATTGAGTTTTTTCAACCTCACTACGCTGGATGGTTCCGATACTACGAGCACTGAGGAAAACGAGTCCGCAGGGGAGAGCGTGGCTGGGAGCGCCGACGATGGCGGCATAGTCGATTCCTCTACGCTGATGTCGGATTATGAGTATGTGGATGAGGGGCTCTCCTGCGAGGAGTTCCGGCAGTCGGCTGGTCTTAAATCGAAACGTCAGTTGCGTGATGCTCATGGATTCGCGGTGGAGTTCCAAGGGGATAGCCCGTTGCGCGCGTGGCTGCGCAGACGTGTGCCGAACACGCAGGTGTTGCGAGATAACATCGCTGAATGGAGTGATGACGCGAAATACTGCGAAGACCAAGCCAACGGTCTGCTGGCCCGTATCAACGACGAGTCATGGAGTCGGGTCCAATACCTGTGGGAATTGAATCCAATCACGGAATGGGTCGGGTTGAAGGCTTCCTCACTGCTGTACCAACGTGACGAGGCCCCGATTATTGGCGTGACCAACGGAAATCTGCATGCGGATGAGACGATTATGCTGATGAACGGCATGGTCGCCAACAGGCACGCATCCCCGGTGATCGATGAATGGTTCGGTGTACGGTATCTCAATGGCGAATGCATGGGCATGCTGCCACTTGAGGAAGTGTGGCGTATCACCGGATATCGTGGGAACTTGATTCCGGGAACTACTGAACGTCGCTATGTGAATCGAGAGGATTCCGCGGCCAGCTCTGAACAGATAGATGCGGCACAACTGCTGTTGGAGGATGCGGTATCGCGCGGCAAGAGCATGCTCAGCGATTGCGGTGAACAATATCGTGCGCAGGCAGATGAAGAAGTGACTCGGCAAATGGACCGCATCGAGCATTGGTCCCATGCACGCAAGGCACTGTTGCAATCCCAAGGCAAAAACACCAAGGAAAACACAAAACAGGTTGATCGGATGCTCGAACAATATGCCGACTGGGTTCAGGACACATTGGACGCCTCCGGCGAACCAGTGATCCGCATTGCGGCCGCATTCGTAGGTAAGGAATAGAAGGGGGAGACCATGGCGAAGGAACTGAACGAGACATTCCCAGGCATCGAGGCGGTCAACGACTTCTACACGCCGTACTACATGAAGGAATATTTTCCGGATGAAGTGAAGAATGCCTCCGCACCTTGGAAACAGCTTCCTCCTGAGAAACGCCCAGCGCGACTGCTGAAGGACATGCGCCAGTCGTTCATCGAAGTCATCAACAACAACGAGAACGATCTGTTTCCAGCTGAACGGGTACGGAATTTCATCGACGGCATGCTCGCCGCACTCGGCTATACGCAGGAGGGGAATCAAGCCAAAGACGAGGGATTGCCCGACCGGATTTCAGGGAAGTCTGTTCCTGTCTACTATCAGGTCAATGATTCCGATGGAGCTCCGCGCTTGCAAGTTTTGGTGAGCCTGTCCGATAGTGCGGAGGCAGGCGTTCTGGAAAGTCCCATCGAAGACGGCTCTGGCAAGGACGGCACCTCCTGTGAGGAATATGCACGTATGCTGCTTGCCGATTTCGACGAGCCGGCACGGTGGATTCTTCTTATGGGGTTGCATCAGATAGCGTTGATCGACCGCCGTAAATGGAATGACAAGAAATGCATGCTGTTTGACCTAGACGAGATCTTCAGCCGCCATCAGGATCATGTGTATGCGGCGATGGCTGTGCTGTTGCGTCGTGATAGTCTCTGCCCGAACAAAGGTGACAGTCTGCTTGACACGTTTGATGACACGTCTGCGAAGAACGCGGTTGAGGTGTCTGATAATCTGCGTTCCGCGTTACGTGAATGTGTGGAGATTCTTGGTAATGAGGTCATCCACGACTGGACTTGTAATAAGGGGCGGAGCATCGACGAAATCGACGCGGGCGACCTGACTGTGCAGGCGTTGCGATACATGTACCGTCTGCTGTTCCTCCTGTTCATCGAAGCGAAGCCGTCGCTCGGCTACGCGCCGATGAAATCCGACATCTACCGCACCGGCTATTCGCTGGACAGCTTGCGAGATATTGCGGAACAGATGCGTGGCCGCATGGATGAGGCTGGCGATTCCACCTATCTAGCGGACACATTGCGCCGACTCGACGATCTGGTGTTCAACGGTTACCCGAAGACGGATGAGGATTTCAAGGGGCTGGCTGGCGAGGAAGCCATCAATGCGGTGTTCATGGTGCCACCGCTCAAAGCGCACATTTTCGATCCGGAGCGGACCGCGCTGATTGAACATGCCGCACTCCGCGACAGCGTGATGCTGCGCATCATAGACCTGATGAGCGTCACCAAGACGGGTAAGGGGGTCAAGCGCAGGCAGCGTATCTCTTACGCGGCCCTTGGCATCAGCCAGATGGGTGCCGTGTATGAGGCATTGCTGTCATACCGTGGTTTTATCGCCAAGGAGAAGCTCTACGAGGTCAAACGTGCCAAGGATTCCTACGACCCTTTGAAAGTCGGCTACTTCGTGCCGGAACGCGAACTTGACAACTATTCGGAGGACGAACGCGTTCGCTACCCGGACAAAAGCCCGCATGCCGGCGAATTGCGCACCTACGAGCCGGGCACGTTCATTTACCGGCTTGCAGGCCGGGAGCGTGAAACGTCGGCCTCCTTCTATACGCCGGACAGTCTTGCGCAATGCCTGGTGAAGTACGCGCTCAAGGAGATTAAGCCACGTATCCACCAGGCTACCGACATTCTGGATCTGAAGATCTGCGAGCCGGCCATGGGTTCCGCGACCTTCCTGAACGAGACCATCAACCAGCTGGCCACCATGTACCTGAACCGCAGGGAGAAGGAACGGGTCGCTGAGGAAGGCCAACGGGCGGCGATTCCCGCGGAACGCCGGCAGGCCGAACTGCAGAAGGTCAAGATGTACATCGCCGACCACAACATCTACGGCATCGACCTGAACCCCGTGGCTGTGGAACTTGGAGAGGTGTCCCTATGGCTTAACACCATCTGTGAAGGATCCTTCGTGCCATGGTTCGGCACCCAGCTGCAATGCGGCAATTCACTGATCGGTGGCCGCCGCGTCGGATACCTTGAGTCGGATCTGGCCAGCACGACCAAAAACCGTCACTGGTATGAGGTCGAGCCCAAGCATATCGGGTTCAACCAGAGCTCGTCGTCCGTCAAGCGCGTCTACCAGTTCCTGACCGGGGACCCAGACATGTGCAAGTACGACGACAAAATCGTCAAAAGCATCGAATCCGAACATCTGGAAACCATCAAGGCTTGGAAGAAGAATTTTGCCAAGAAGCCTTATTCCCAGACGGAGATTGGCCTGATGAGGTCGTTGTCAAAGACCATCGACGAACTATGGCGCGGCCAGATCAAAGCGCGCCAGCAATTGGAAAAGGCGACTCAAGACGATCTGATTATCTACGGGTTTGACGCGAACGCCTCCAAAAAGACCGCGAAGGCTTTGGAAAACCAGCAGAAGCATGGGCAGGGCTCGCTCGGCATCGAAAATGAATACTTCCGTGGCAACAACCTCACCATTCGCGAGAAAGATGAGATGCTTCGCATTGCCTACCATTCGGAAAAGGCCGAGAACGCCAGCGAATACGCTCGTTTGAAACTTGCCATGGACTACTGGTGCTCGCTGTGGTTCTGGCCCATCGACCAAGCGAACCTGCTCCCCACAAGATCGCAGTACCTCACGGAAATGTCGCTGATCCTTACCGGCGAGATCCCGCAGGAAGAAGGATTCACGCTGACATCGATGGACAACGGCCAGCCTACGTTCGATGATGCCATGGACGACAGCCACGAGCGCGATTACATGTATGACCATGCCGTGGATTTGAACGAGCTATGCAAAGGCGACGGGGAACCCGCACAAAGGCTTCGCTTGGTGAAGAAAATTGCCAAGAAGCAGCGTTTCTTCCATTGGGAGCTCGAATTTGCCGACGTGTTCAAAGACGGCGGCTTCGACTTCATGGTCGGCAACCCGCCGTGGGTGAAGCTTCAGTGGGAGGCGGCCAATGCCATTTCCGACGTGAATCCGAAGTATGCGGTCCAATCGATCAGCGCATCCGATTTGAACAAGAAACTACCCGAATTGCTGAAGAACCAGCGCACGCATGACGCATTCATCAGCGAATATGTTTCAACGGCCGGTCAGATGTCGTTCTACAACGCCATCGGCAATTATCCGCTGCTGTAAGGCCAACAGACGAACCTGTTCCGTTGTTTCCTGCCGAACGCTTGGGATTACACGCGCAAGCATGACGGGGTGAGTGCGTTTGTGCATCCAGACGAACTGTATGGTGACACGAGAGCGGGCATACTACGCGAGCAGATGTATCGCAGGCTTCGGTACCATTTCCAATTCATCAATGAAAGGAAACTTTTCGCCGGTGTCCATAACGAAACTATATTCAGTCTGAACGTGTATCGGAATCCGAATACGGATTACAATCTTCCCCGTTTTGATTCCATCTGGAACCTCTACGATCCCAAGACCATCGACGAATGCTATGCGTCCGATGGCTCGGGAGCCGTTCCCGGAGTCAAAAACGAACTAGGCGAATGGAATACGCGAGGGCACAAGAGCCGTGTTGTTTCTATCTCCAAGGATGAACTGTCCATGTTCTCCAAGCTTGTGGGTAATGGACAGGAGAATGGGTGGAAGCAGACTCCGATGGTTGGAATTCATGCCATTGAGCTGCTTTCTGCATTGGAAAGAATGGCTTCTTCTCCGGAGAAATTGCGTAACCATTCCGAGGGAATCACGTACTCTCCAATGTGGGATGAGACCAATTCCCGTAAGGATGGCACCATCAAGGATGACATTCATTTCCCAACCTCAACGAAAGCGCTAATCTACTCCAGCCCATTTATAGGTGTCACGAATCCACTTTTACAAGTGGCGCGCCAAAAATGTCAAACTAATCGAGATTACGATCCGATTGACCTGACCGACATTCCAGCAGACTATATGCCTCGCGTGAAATACTCGCAGGCATGCACGGATGCGGAATATGAGGCGCGTGTGCAAAAAATGGCCGATCCGAATCAAGAAGACGGTGCTGCTGGCCGATTTGATGCCGTTTATAGGCTTTGTAATCGCGAATACGTCGGGCTTAGCAGCGAAAGGACACTGCAGGCGTCCTGTGTTCACCCAGGCGTAGCCTGGGTGAACACCATAGCAGGCTATGGTGTGCACCCAGAGCGCTACGCGTTGCTCGCGCTCATGAGCGGCCTGGAGGCCGCCTTGCCTTACGATTTCTTCGTACGCTCCGCTGGAAAGCCACACATTAACAGATCCGTGCTGGAATCTTTACCAGTTCCGGCAAGTGTCCTCAATCCTGAGATCCGTCTCCGTGGTCTGCTGCTCAATTGCCTGACCAAGCCGTATGCGAATTTGTGGCAATCCTGTTGGGACGAGACGTACACGTCCATGAGCTGGGCGAAGGATGATCCTCGACTTACCGCCGATACGTTCACCTCATTGACGGACGAGTGGGACTGGCATACGCCATTGCGTACGGACTACGAACGCCGGCAGGCATTGGTGGAGCTGGACGTACTGGCATCCATGGCGCTCGGCATCACCTTGGACGAGCTCATTGACATCTACGGATTGACCTTCATGGTTCTTAACCAGTATGAAGCGGATACATGGTATGACGCCAACGGGCGCGTGGCTTTCTCATCCAAAAAAGGGTACGGGAAGCTGACCTTCGACCGTCCCGATTTCGAAAGAATCAAGAACGCGCCTGCAGGCAAAGTATTCACTCGCACCATCACAGACGACACCCAGCCGGGTGGTCCACGTGAGCGGACCATCGAATATGTGGCGCCGTTCGACAAATGCAATCGCGTAGAGGATTACAAAACCGCGTGGAAGTTCTTCACGCAGAAGTACGGAGATGCCAAATGATTCCCATGGTGCTTGCACGGCACATCCAGTCCGGACTCGCCGATTACGTGGAGACCACGTTCCCCATGACCAACAAGCCGTTCCGTGGCTCCATCCGCAGGCTCGCACATCAGGAAGGCATGCTTTCCCAGGAGCCGTTCGTATCAGTCAAACTGCCGTTCCGAGTGGTCGGCAAACACGCGGAATTCCCGTTCCCATGCCTGCACCCCTCGTACCGGCCATACGCGCACCAGATGCGCGCATTCAAACGCATCGCCGCCGGCGAATCCACACTGGTGGCCACCGGCACCGGCTCAGGCAAGACCGAATGTTTCCTGTACCCGATCCTCGACTACTGCTACCGGCAGCGTAGACTTGGACGCAAGGGCATCAAGGCCATCCTCGTCTACCCGATGAACGCCCTCGCCACCGACCAGGCGAAACGATTGGCCGAACTCATCCACGACAGTCCGGAACTACGCAACAACGTGACCGCGGGCATGTATGTGGGCCAGATGAGCCAAGGCGGCAGCGACAAGGACAATCATGCCATGACCGCCACCAACATCGTGACCAGTCATGAGGAACTGCTCAAGAACCCGCCGGACATCCTGCTCACCAACTACAAGATGCTCGACTACCTGCTGGTACGCCCCAAAGACTCCCGGATCTGGGACAGCAATGATCCGGACACGCTCAAATACTTCGTCGTGGACGAATTGCACACCTTCGACGGCGCACAGGGCACCGACCTAGCCTGCCTGCTGCGCAGGCTCACCGACAGGCTGAACACCACCAGCGACAACATGTGCTTCGTCGGCACGTCGGCCACCATGGGCACCGAAGAGACAGTACGCGACATCTGCGCGTACGCCAGCCAAATCTTCAACACCACGTTCACACCGGAATCCGTGGTGACCGAGAATCGTCTTCGCGTCGATGAATTCTTCGTCACCAGCGACTACGACGACACCATGCCCACTGCCGCGCAAGCTGACCGGCTCATCGAACTCGAAGAGGATGTTGACCCCAGCGAATATCTTGCCCTTGCGGCTCAAGCATGGCTTGACGAAGCTCCCACAGAGCCAAGCGCCACAGATAAGGCACGCATCCGGCTCGCCGAATCCCTCCGCCATTCAAGGTTCCTGGCCAGCCTGTCCTCGTTCATCTGCGACGAACCCCAGCAAATCGATCGCAAACTGCTGGACAGACTCGCCATCATGGATGCAAGGTTCAACGCCTTGCATCCACGCCAACAGAAGGCCTGCGTGGACGCGCTGATAGCACTCGTCTCCCACGCGCGCACCGGTTCGGAAGGCCACACACGTCCATTCCTGAACGTACAGGTACAACTATGGGTCAAGGAACTCGGCCGCGTGGTCGCCAACATCACCTCGCAGGAAGGGAACATCGACTACCGTCCGGTCGTCGAACTGTCCAAAGACGACCTCAAGACCCGCATGCCGGTGATCAACTGCCGTGATTGCGGAGGAACCGCATGGATCGGACTCGCCGGCAAAGACGGCGGTATCAGCATGGGCGACCCCCGAACGTTCTACAACGAGTATTTCGCCTACCATGCCGATAATGCGTTGGTGACCCTGCAGCCCTGCACCATGGATTATGTTCTTGACGGTCATGCCGACAACGGAGCCATGGTCTGGTTCTGCAATGCATGCATGAAGGAACAGGCCGTAGGACGTTTCGAATCCACGGAACGTGAATGCCCAGCATGTGGAGAGCAACGCATACCCATGGTCGCCAGGGGCATGGAGCTTGTATCCGGCAACCGCAAACACTATCAGTGTCCGTTCTGCGGCAGCGAACAGGACATCGCCATGGTCGGCGTGAGAACCACCACGCAGGTCAGCGTGATGCTCACCCAACTTTCCGGAGACTCCTTCAACGACGACAGCAAGGCCATCGTGTTCTCCGACAGCGTGCAGGACGCCTCCTACCGAGCCAGCGTGTTTAACTCCCGCACCTGGCGATTCGCCCTGCGCAACTCCGCCATGGACTACATGCGCGAGGAGTGCAAGGAAGGCGTCTCCTTCGCCGAATATCTCAACAAGCAGAACAGCTACTACCATCGCCGCTATCCGGACGAAAACGAATACATCGTGCGATTCATCGCGCCGAACATGACATGGATGCGCGAATACGAAGCCGTATTGCAAGGCAATCCCGCAGGGCCCGGCCGGCGTCAGCTGCTCGATTGGATCGAGCGCAGACTCCGACTGGAATCGCTGCTGGAATTCGGCATGCGCTCCCGTACCGGACGCACATTGGAGAAATCCGGTTGCGCCGCAATAGCATTCGACCAGATTCTCCTGAAACGTGTGGCACAGGCCGTTGCGGAACGTTGCCATAACGAGATCGGATTGCACGAGAATTCCATCATGGAGACCGACTGGCTCCGGCTGATCGTGGCGTTCCTCGACCAGCTGCGCACGAAAGGCGCGTTCTTCGACGTGACCTATGACCAGTTCCTGCAAAACGACGGCAACAAGTTCCTGCTTTCCAACACGAACATCAAATGGATGCCCGGCATGTACGCGGATGGTATGCCCTATTTCCTGTCGGACAAGGAACCAGTGCGCAAAGGCGTTTTCAATACCCTGAATTCGCCGGCATACCGTCAGATCGTCGACCGGTACCTCACCGACGGCGCCCTTGAAGGCGACATCCACCACGAGCTGTTGAGAATCGTGCTCGAAGAGTGCATAGCAGCAGAATTCATCACGCAGCAACGTTATCCAAGCATGAAAATGGAACGCACCGTGTACGGGCTCAACGAGTCCGGCTGCACGGTCAGCGGCAAGGTCACGCAGCTGATCTGCGACACGTGTGGACGGAGCTATTCGTGCGCCACACAGAACCTTGACGCATGGAACGGAGCACGTTGCCGTATCCACAAATGCCCGGGCAGACTGGTATCCGGCACTCCCGAAGCCGAAGCCTTGGAATTGCGCTACTATGGCAAACTGTACTGCGGGGAGCCAGCCGATCGCATCCACGCTGCCGAACACACGGGACTGCTCAACGGCGACGACCGTGCCAAGGTCGAAGAGGAATTCAAGCGCAAGAATCGCAAGCCCGGCGACGTGAACGTGCTCGCCTGTACGCCGACCCTGGAGATGGGCATCGATATCGGAGACCTCTCCACAGTGATTCTCTCGTCAATTCCGCCTACCCAAGCCCAGTACATCCAACGTGCCGGTCGTGCAGGGCGACGTGACGGCAACTCCTTGGTGCTGGCGGTGGCCAATACCAAGGAACACGACACGTACTTCTACCAGCGTCCGAAAGATATGCTTGGAGGCGCGGTGAACCCGCCGCACATCTTCCTCGACGCGACCGCAGTGTTGGAGCGTCAGCTCACCGCCTACGCATTGGATCGTTGGGTGCATGCCATGCTGGATGCCGGCAGCGAACCGGCCGATGTGGTACCCGACAAATTGAAAAACTGTTTGGATAATGTCAACGGCAGCGGCTCCAGCGGGTTCCCGGTGAATTTCCTGAACTGGACAGGCCAACATTCCGGCGAACTGCTCGACGGATTCGGAAGAATGTTCTCATTCTCCGAGGAACTCCGAACGCAGCTCGACGGATTCGTACGCGGTACGGAAGATGGCAGCACCATGGCCAGACGCGTCTACGATGTGTTCCAAAAAACCAACGATACCGTCAGAACGCTGGAATCGCAGAAGAGCGCTGCGAGGCAGCTGCTCGACGAGCTCAAGAAGAAGCCCTCCGACTCATCGTTCGAAGAGCAGCAGCGCGAATGCGAAGATGAGATTCACAATCTTGGCCGCATCGTCACAAGCATTCTCAACACCAACACGTTCAACTACCTTTCCGACGAAGGTATCCTGCCCAATTATGCGTTCCCGGAAACCGGTGTGACCCTCCACACCATCCTCAAAGAGGACAAGGAACCGTCCGATGCGGCACACGGAATCGAGCCTGCCGCGCAGGACAAGACGAAACGCAGGGGGAAGGCCACGCGTGATTTCGTGCGCCCGGCGGCCACGGCCATCACGGAACTGGCGCCGGGAAACACGTTCTTCGCGGGCGGACGCAAATACAAAATCAGCCGTGTGCTATGTTCGAAAGGCGGTGCCGACGACGAACTGGCAATGTGGCGCCTATGCCCGAACTGCTCGCACGCGGAACCCGCCTCCAGCACCGAGAACCTCGCCAGCTGTCCCTCCTGTGGGTCAATGCAGTGGGCCGATAACGGCCAGAAAAGGCCGATGCTGCGCATCGACACCGTCATATCCGATGAGACCTACAGCGAAAGCCTGATTGAGGACACCTCCGACAGCAGACCCAAGACCCAGTTCCTGAAGAATACGATGGTGGACATTGATCCGGCAGACATCCAATCGGGATGGCAGTTCAAGGGAATCACGAACTTCGGATTCGACTACACGCCGCAGGGCACAGTCCGTGAAATCAACTTCGGACAGGTTTCTGATAGGGGAGCCTCGGTGGAAATCGCCGGTAGCAAGGAGATACGTAACGGTTTCAACGTGTGCCTGAAATGCGGCGCGTTGCTCGGCGAGCGCGAATCACGGCACGCCTACTTCTGTCCGGAACGCAAGAAGGCGCAGGAACAGCAGTTGGAGCAATCGGAGTGGAACGGTACGTGCCTGTTCCTATACCGTGAGGTCAAATCGGAAGCGTTGCGTATGCTCGTGCCAGGGCTTGCCGATGCCCAAGGTGCGGATGGTGCTGCGGAGTCGTTGACCGCCGCAGTGATGCTTGGGCTGCGTGAACGCTTCGGCAATGTGGAACATCTACAGGCGACACTCATGAACGAGCCGTTGCCGGATAACTCCGGACTGCGCAAAACCTATCTTGCACTATACGACACAGTGCCCGGAGGAACTGGCTATCTTAAGCAGCTGTCCGATCCGGATACGATGTTCGAGGTGTTTTCCAGGTCAAAGGAAGTCATGAAGCATTGCGAATGTGCAAAGAACGGCGGCGACGGGTGCTACAGATGCCTGTATGCATACAGACAAAGCCAGGACCTGAAACTTATTTCCCGTAAGACCGCGCTGGCGATGCTCACGGGCATCCTCGACCCGTCCAACAAACGCAGTCGTGTGAAGACCGTTTCGAAGATCAACACGAACAAACTGTTCGACAGTGGACTCGAACAGCAGTTCATCGAAGCTCTCCGGTGCATGCATGCCCATCCCTTCGCGGAATCCGACGATGCCAAGGGACGTCGTGCCATCGTCAAGGACGAATTCATCAATAGCAAACCCGGATATTCCATCACCGTGAACGGAAGCGTGTGGAGCGTCGAGCCACAAGTCGCGTTGGGGCCGGCCGATGGGGTCGCGATTCCCTGCAAGCCTGATTTCGTGCTGACGGTCAGCAATATCGATGAATCTGGTGACGTGGTTGAGCATGACGGAAGGAAGCCGGTTGCCATCTTCACCGATGGCCTGCAATACCATGCAGGCATCGTCGCCCAGGATTCCCTGAAGAGGGAAGCGCTTCGTCAGGCAGGCTATCGCATATGGTCCTTGGATTATGACGATGTGATCGGATATGTGCAGGGCAAGGATGTGGCGCAGCTCGCCGATCCGATGCTGGCACCCAAGTCCATGCCGTCTCCGGTGGCTTACAAGAGCACGATTGGCAAGAGGACTGACGAATTCAACCCCAGCGAAGTTTCGGCAATGGCCATGCTGGAATATTATCTCGCGGAACCGGATGCCGAACGGATATTCGCCATCCAAGCGCTGGCAATGAGCTATGCTCTGAATCCGCGAAACAAGAACGTTGAACCTCAGGCCGTGGATATGCTGCATCGGAATGAAGCGTTGCACGGCGAGAACGAATCGACATTCATGATTTGCTCGTCCTGGAATCCTTCGAACTGCACGAGACTGAAATTCCAATCCGGTTTGTGCATTGGAGAGGATATGCGGACCACCGAACCCCACGTCGGCATGGTGTTCTCGGACATTCAGCGTGATGCCGCGAAAGCAAAGAACGATGATTATAATCCGTTGGATGCTTTGGACGAGAACGAGGCAGAGGCGTTCAAAACGCAGTGGGCAGCCTTCTGGCATTTTGCGAACGTGATGCAATTCTCGGAATACTTCCATGCTATCGGTGATGCTGCGCTACGTGACGAATCCATGTACGAGCCGCTTCGCAACGGCCTGCGGAACGCTCCTGATCTGCAGAAAGACAATGATTCCGAATGGAACGATATTCTGGCGGATCCGACCTACGTGTATTGCGCGGATGAAACCAAGGAGGTCGTCAAACGGTTTATTGAGTCTGACATACCGGCACCGGATGCACTCGGATATGAGCTGCTGGACGAGAACGAGGAAATCATTGCGCAGTCAGAGCTCGCATGGGAGGATGGGAAGATCGTGTTTTTCCCGTCCTACGACTTGCAATCCGACCGAGAGAACGCCGACGAATTCGTCAAGCGCGGCTGGACTATCATTACGGAAAATAACGATGACCTTGACAAGGTGTTCGCTTCATTGACGGAAGGCATGGAACGCTGATGGCAGATATACGTACGATGAACAAACCCGTGGTCGCACTCGGCAGCGATCTCATGCGCAGCCTGCTCGAGCTGCCTAAGAAAGCGCAGAAACATGCCACGACGTTTCTGACAAAATTCCAGGCGAATCCTCGATCATCCGGAATCAATCTGGAACGAATCGCCAATGCGGCGGACGAAAAACTGTATTCCGCGCGCATCGACCAGCGATATCGCGCCATCATCGCTTTCCAGAAAAGCAGCAACGTGTACGTTTTGCTGTACGTTGGAGACCACGATGACGCTTACAAATGGGCGGAAACAAAGCGAATCAGCGTCAACCCGAATACGAGGGCCATCCAGCTGTACGATATGGCTCCTCAAGAGGAAATCGACGCAGCGATGCATGAGGATTCCCAAAACAAAGTTGGATGGGGGAGCGTTGCCGCAAACGCGCCCCAATCAGATTCCGCTGCGTCGGAATCTGTTCCCCAGCCCACGGAAGACCATGCCGGCACGAATCACGGAATAGCTTCAGCTATTGCAACTTCAGCTGTGACGGACAAGACGCCGCAGATGCCACAGCAAGCTCCCGAACCTCATACCGGTCCGCTTCCAGACACTTATCGGGCATTGACAGATAATGACATGCGCCGGTTCGGCGTACCTGACATGTATGTGCCAGTCATGTGCACGAGAAAGACGTGGGAAGCGTTTGAACGGTGGGGGGCCAGGCTCCCAAAGGATGCTTTCATGTACCTTACCTTCGTTGCTGAAGGACTTCCCAAGTCCGAGGTCTTCGGACTGCTCGATGAAACCGAAGGCAAGACCAGCGACAGGCTGGGGCTGGAGCAGCAGATGTCTGCCTCGTCCATCGAATCTGGTGAAGAGGCCGATCCGGAGGACTTCCGTGCCGCCCTGTCAAGCTATGCATCGCAGCAGTCTTTCGTGGTCGTGCAGGGAGAAGCGGATCTCAAACGTATTCTGGATGCGCCGCTGGAACAGTGGCGTGTGTTCCTGCATCCATCGCAGCGTCTTTATGTGGAACATGATTACCATGGTCCGTTCCGCCTGCTCGGCGGTGCCGGTACGGGAAAGACCGTGGTGGCCATGCATCGCGCGAAACGTCTCGCTGCAAGACTGCTGAGAAGCGGTAGCCGTCAGAAAGTGCTGTTCACCACATACTCGCGTAATCTTGCCACCGATATTGCATCGAACCTGAAACTCATCTGCACGCCAGACGAATTCAATACCATCGACGTGGTCAATCTCGACAAGCTCGTAAAAGATCTGCTGACGGGGCATGGCTATTCCGGTGAGATTTGGTATGACGGTATCTCCGACTATGGCAACGATCTTGACACCGCGTGGCGTAAGGCTATCGCGTCCATCGGCGTGAACGATCCGAAACTCACGGTTTCTTTCTTCAAAAGTGAGCTCAGCCAAGTGATTGTGCCGCAGCAGGTACGGAATGCTGCCGATTACATGCGCGTGCTACGCAAGGGGCGTGGCACGAGACTGAACCGAGCCCAGAAGCTTGTCGTATGGAAAGTTGTGGAAACGTATCGGCGCATCATGCAGGCGAACGACGCATATGATGTGGACACAGCCATGCAGAACGTCGTGTCGTTGCTTACGCAGGGTGATGCGCCGAGGAAATATGCGCATGTGGTGGTCGATGAAGGGCAGGATTTCTCTGTGCCGGCATACCGTGTGATTCGTGCTCTGGTGGATGAGGGAGACAACGATATCTTTATCGTCGGCGACGCACAGCAGCGCATCTACGGTCATACTGCGGTGCTGTCGAAATGCGGCATCCGTATCCAGGGACGTGCCCGCAAACTGCGGATCAATTATCGCACCACCGAACAGATTCGTAGCGCCGCCGACTCCATTTTCCGTAGTTCCGGCGCCGATGTCGCGGATTCGGTGTTTGCGGCTGTTCGCGGCATCGGAGATGCTTCGCCGGCCACAACGTTCGATGACCTGGACGGAGGGGAGAGCCCGACCGGCGACAGCCGGTCGCTGATGAGCGGTCCCGTTCCCGAAGCGCTGCGGTTTGCATCCCAGTCAGATGAGATGGATGCCGTTAGGGAATGGATTTATGGATTGTGCGGCACGGCGGAAGACGCGGCCAGCGATGAGTCCGACGGCGGGCGTGTGGATCCGCGTAATGTGTGTGTGGTGGCAAGAAGTCGCTACTGCATCGACCAGTGGTATAAGACGCTTGATGACGGCTTGCCGTATGGCGTGTACCGGCTTGATAGGGATGCAGAAAACAGGCAAAGGCAAGGAATTCGCATCGCCACCATGCATCGAGTCAAAGGTCTGGAATTCGACTATGTGGTGGTAGTCGATGTGAACGATGGTGTATGCCCGCCGAAGCCCGCGTTGCAATCTGCCGGTGCCGATCCGGCTGCGTTGAATGACATCTACAGGGAGGAACGAAGTCTCATTTATGTGGCTATGACACGTGCCAAAAAGGGTGTGCTGCTGACTGGCGTCTCGGCGCATGTGAGGTAAGGGAAGAGGAGCACCATGGACGCTGGAAAGAAAATCCTGCTGGACTTATTGACCGGTTCGCTTCGGTTCGTGGTTCCGGTGTATCAGCGCAGATACTCATGGGGCGAGACGCAGTGCCGGCAATTGTGGGCCGACATCGTAACGGCTGGCAGGCATCCTGAGAGAACGCATTTCACCGGATCGATCGTGTGGATGCAGGACGGCGGCATCGGTCCGGATGGTGTCAGCCGGTGTCTGCTCATCGACGGCCAGCAGCGCCTCACCTCGGTGACTCTGCTGCTTATCGCACTGGCCGAATATGCTCGCGAACACCCTGAGAACCTGCGATTCTCCACAGACATGCTTATCGACCGTGGCTATATTGTCGACAAGTACGCAACCGGCGAAGGCCGCTACAAGCTGACGCTTTCCGGCGACGATAGGGAAGTGCTGCACAGCATGTGCGACCATGCGATCGCCCCAGATCGGCCGGACCATGCCAATATGGGTTCCCGGCTGGAAACGAACCTCGATCTGTTCCGTTCACTGGTCGCCGCAATCGATGATGCGAACGTGGTGTGGAACGGTCTGCAGCGTCTCGAAGTCGTGTCTGTCACCTTGGACCAAGATCGTGACGAACCGCAACTGGTATTCGAATCAATGAATTCCACCGGGCTTGATCTGGAGACTTCCGACCTGGTACGCAACTACATGCTCATGGGGTGCTCCATGGCCGAGCAGAAAACCTTATACGAAGACTATTGGCTGCCCATGGAACGTGTTCTCGGCAACCTCTCATTCGATGCATTCCTGCACGACTGGATGGTCGTTACATTGAAAAAGCCCGTGCTCAAAGGCCGCGTCATGTACGCGGAATTCAAACGTTTCGCGGCCGACAGTTCCTTGCTGCGCATGGAACGCACGCGTAATCTTCTGGCGAACATGCTGGAATACGCCAAATACTATGCCGCTATCAAAGGCGTTGCCGCCGCTGGCAGCGGCGATATGAACGTGGACCGCCGTCTCGAATCAATTCAAAAACTGGTCAGCACGGTTACGGACCCGTTGGTTATGTACATGTTCGCGGCATGGAAGCGTGATCGCGTAAGTTGTGATGGACTGCTGCGCATGCTTGCGGATCTTGAATCGTATCTGTTCCGCAGAATGATCTGCTCGGTATCCAGCAACGGATTGAACAAGCTCGTTCCGTCGCTGATCGTCAGACTTGATTCGGCTGAAGATGATTTGGCCGAAACCTTCGCCGCACTACTCATCACCGAGACCGCCAAAGCTACACGCATGCCTACTGACAGTGAATTCAGACAGGCGTTGCTCGGCGAGAACCTGTACCGGCCGGCCTGGCGATGCAAGTATTTGCTTGCCGGCTTGGAGAACTATAACCACCCCAAGGATCCGCGGTCCTTCAGCGAATACACCATCGAACACATCATGCCGCAGAACGCCATGGCGCACGCCGAATGGCGCAATATGCTCGCAGACCTCGACCGATTCCCGCTATTGGTGAACAGTCTGGGTAATCTGACGCTGACCGCATACAATTCGGAGCTTTCCGACGGAACGTTCGAACAGAAGAAGAACCGTGCGGTCGGCGGATACGATAGCGAATACCTATCCATTTCCGCGGAACTGCATGATGCTTTGCAATGGGATGAACAGAAGATCGCGCAGCGCGGAGCCAGACTTGCCGATCTCGCACTGCAGGTGTGGGTACGGCCCACGGCGGGGGAACAGGTTATGTGGACTTTGCATAATCGGAACGCGCGCCAAGGGGAACGTGAACAGAATGCCGTTGATTTCGCTGATTTGTGCAGACGCGGAGTCCTCGCGGCCGGAGATGTGCTGGAAAGCTGTTACGCTGGCGTAACCGCCACGGCTACCGTAACCGAAGACTATCGCATCCGCTTGGCCAACGGCGAGATATTCGACAGTCCATCCGGCGCGTTTCGCCGTGCCAGAATGCTCGAAACCGGCGAGGACAAGCAGGTCAACGGGTGGACAGTGTGGAAAGTCGCGGACGGCAGAACTTTGAACGAATTGCGGTGAGTCGGCAGTAATATCTCGCTGCGGCGTAGTTTCTGGAATGGATTGTACGAATATGCCGCAACACGGCCCGACTTCGTCGACGTGTATGGCGATCCATCCGGCCGCAAGACAAACAGCGACACATGGACAAGTTTCGGCGTGGGTTCGGAAATCTGCCACCCAGATGGGACGCTGAATATCCGTGGCGGCTATATTACGGTCGACCTGTACTTCGCCGACACGTTCCAGTACGCGAAGCTCTACACCATGAGGGATTCCGTTGAACGGATACTGGCAAATCTGGGCGAGGTGATGTGGAACGAGCCGGAAGCCGACAAGAAAAACTGGCATCTTTGAGTGCGTCGTGATGTGGATTTCTCCGGTGACATGACGGAAGCCTACCGGTGGATGACGGACGGGCTGCTCGCCATGCGCAATGTGTATGAGCTGCTCGGCTGATGTTTTGGCCGTTTCGACTGCTGTGTGTTCAATGCTTCATACAATGAACGTAGTCATCCGAAAAGAGGCCGTCATGAAATATGGGATGAGGAAACCTAGCTGGAACATCTACGACGCCGAAACGAACGACATGGACACGAAAATCCACAACAACCAATGCATGGTGAACTGACGGAAACGATTGTAGCCGGCGCCGCCTAGCATGCAATATGGGAAATGACGCCGGCCACAACGACCGGCCAAGACGGACGGAACACACGAAAAGGCGAATCAAACACAGCATGGGCAAGAACGGCACGCAACCAACAACGAAAAACGTCACACCGGCGGTCACACCATGGGGCAAGAACCGTGTGAAGAACACCGAAACCAGCAAGCACGTGCTCATCATGCCGGGCATTGGATACACCGTAGACCGACCGCTGCTGTACTGGGCAGCGCAGGCGCTTGCGGCCAACGGATGGTTCGTGGACCGGCTCGACCTGAAACTGACGGAAAGCGTCGAGTTTCCGGAAATGATCGCCTGCATGGAACGCGTGGTCGACGAATGGCGCAAGGCGGCGCTCGAACATGCTGCCGAATCGGGTGAGGAGCCGCATTTGCTGGTCGTCACCAAATCGCTCTCCACACTCTCATATCCGCATTCCGCAAAACTAGGATTGCGTGTGGTGTTGCTCACCCCGGTACTCAACCCGCCGCCATTCGACAAGCACAAGTCGGTCATTCCCGCGCCGCTGCCGGGAACTGCCGGCAGCCCGATGCCGCTAATCTGCGCAGGTGACGCCGACCCATACTACGATGACGCCAAAGCGCATCTGCTCACCGACCATGTGCGCACGTATGCTGGTGCCAACCATTCCATCGAAGTGCCGGACGATTGGCAGACGTCGCTCGACTACCTGAAACAGGTCACGCAGGCCATCGTCGACTACGCCGGCTGAAAAGAACGAGACGGAATATGCGCATCGTATTGCAGAAGGTCAGTGAAGGATCCGTCGACGTGGTCGACGAGACAAGCGGAGAAGTCGACACCACATTCGAACCACAGCATATAGGCATCGGCTATGTGCTGCTCGTCGGAGTGGAAGACACGGACGGAGCGAAACAAATCGACTGGCTCGCCCGCAAAATCGCCAACCTGCGCGTCTTCGAAGACGAGAACGGCAAAATGAACCGTTCCATCCACGACGTGAACGGTAGTGTGCTGTCCATCTCCCAATTCACGCTATACGCGGACGTGCGCAAAGGCAACCGCCCAAGCTTCGTGAAAGCCGGAGCGCCCGCACACGCCGAACAGACATGGCACGGATTCAACGACGCCCTGCGCGCACAAGGACTCGAAGTAAAAGAAGGACGATTCGGCTCCCACATGCGCGTGCGGCTTGCCAACGACGGTCCGGTCACCATCATCTTTGACACCGACGAACTCGGCGTCTGACCCAGAACCCAACGTGAAACCCTATATCCGACGATTGTCATAGGGTAAAACGCATGGGAATATGGAACGACCGCAAATTGATCGTCAACTGCCTGCCGTTGACCGAATCCGAACGCGCGCAATTCATACGTGCTGCGAAAGACATACCACAGGAATTCGTCGGCGATTCGACCCAACGGGGAAGCATGAGCTGGACCGCCGCAGTACCGGAGGAGCTCAAAGCCAAAGCCACCGCGGTCATCGGCAACATCGCGCCCGAGGAATGCGCGCAATGCCCCAAACTCGAATGGCTGCAAACTTGGAGTGCCGGAGTCGACAAATACCAGCGACCCGGCATCTTACAGCCCGGATCCATGCTCACCAATGCCACCGGAGCCTACGGACAAAGCGTCTCCGAACACATGTTCGCCATGATGTGGGCCATCATGAAGAACCTGCACATCTATGCGGCAAGCAACCCGAATGCCATGTGGCAAGACGCGGGCCGCGCCGTCAGCCCCAACGGAAAAACGGCGCTCGTCATCGGAACCGGTGACATCGGATCACACTTCGCACGACTCTGCAAAAACGTCGGAATGACAACCATTGGCATTCGCCGTAATCCCGCCGTCGAAGCGCCGGGCGTCGATTATATGGTCGGTTTCGATTCCCTCGACGACGTGCTGCAATACGCCGATGTGATCGCCATGTGCGTACCATCCACTCCGACAACGTACCACCTGCTCAATGCGGAACGCATCGCATCTCTCAAACCTGACGCCATCATCATCAACGCGGGCCGCGGCAACGCCATCAACAGCCAGGCGCTTGCCGACGCGCTCGCGGAAGGACGAATCCGTGGCGCCGCGCTCGACGTGACCGAACCGGAACCGCTGCCGGAGGAATCGCCATTGTGGAGCGAACCTCGTTGCCTGGTCACGCCACATGTGGCGGGAGGCAACCATCTTGAGATCACCGAGCGCCGCATCATCGCCATCGCATTGGGCAATGTCCGCTGCTACGCCAACGGTCAGTCGCTTGACAATCGCATGCCCCTTAAAGGCTGATGGCCACGCGTGCGGGGAGATCCGCATGATGGCAGTCGATGGCAGTCGGAAAGAAAGGAAAGGGTATGACATTGAACAAATGGCGTCGTGCGACGGAATGGTTCATGACGGCATTGGCATTGGTGTTCCTGCTCGCGTATTCGTGGGAAGTGCTGGCGAGGACGCATATCCTGTTGTGTGAAATGGTGATCAACATCATCTGGATGGCGTTCATCGTCGACTACGTCGTTTCGATCCTGCTGGCGGAAGACAAGAAAACCTGGTTCAAAGACAATCTGCTGATGCTGGTGTCCATCGCATTGCCCGTCTTCAGGCCATTGAGACTGCTGCGTCTGGTGGCAGTGCTCAACGTGCTCAATCGTACCGGTGGCATGGCTGTGCGTGGGCGCATCACACTGTACACATGCTGCAGCGTGACACTACTGATGTATATCGGTGCCCTTGCCGAATTGGATGTGGAACGTGGGGTTCCAGGCGCTTCCATCACCGATTTCGGTGAAGCGATATGGTGGTCGTTCGTGACCGTCACCACTGTCGGCTATGGCGATTTGTCCCCGGTGACATGGCAGGGAAGATGCATCGCCATCGGACTGATGATAACCGGCGTTGCCCTGATTGGCATCGTCACCGCGACGCTGGCTTCATGGATCGTCGACCGTGTTCGTGACGAGACCGACAAGCGTGCGGATGAGGCGGAATCGGAAACGGAACAGTTGCGCCACAATGTGCGGGAACTGACGGACACCGTCAACCAGTTGCGCGATGATATTGCGCAACTGCGCAGGTTATAGCGGTTCTCATGCCTGCACCGCGGAAATACGGAAAATGCTGAGGCATAGGAAAAGCGCCAGATGAATAACCTGGCGCTTTTCCTATGTCTCACCACCATACGTCTCGCAACCGGAAGGTGGAGACACTGTATTGGATTTATTCGCAGGCGACTCCGTCATGGTCGCGATCCAGTTGTAAACGGTAGCCCGGCTGACCCTGGTAGATAGGCGCGGCGCCAGCGGCTCGTGCCGCGGTACAGTTCTGGTAGTAGACGTCCTGCTGTGGCGCTGGCTGGGACGCGGGAGCTGGAGCCGGAGCGGGTTCGGGCGCAGGTGCCTGTGTCGTTTGCTGATTCTGCTGGGCCTGCTCAGCTGATTGTTCGGTCTGCTGTTCGGTCTGCGTCTGTTCTGCCTGCTCGGATTCGGTGGTCTTCTCGACTGTAGAATCCTTGACTCCCGTGTAATCGGGCACGGTCTGCGTCGGGCAGGAGGACAATACCTTGGATATGGCCTCTTTCTCGGCCTGAGTGATCCACAGCGAATATTTGTGCTTCACACCAATCTGACGTGCCACATATTCGCAACGGAAACTTTTGTTGGACGGCAACCACGTGGCCGCATCGCCATCCGACTTCTTCTGGTTGGCTTTTCCCTGTACCGCCAGCAGATTATACGGATCATTCGCCAGTTCGGTACGCTTCGTCTGGCTGAGTTTCTGCGCGCCCTTCTGCCATGCGTCGCTCAACGCCACCACATGGTCGATTTGTACCGTTGTGGAGGTCTTCCATCCCTTCTTGAACGCGATGTCCTTGCCGGTATACGGATCATGCAGTTGGCCGGATTCCACCACGCAATCGTGCGTACGCACCTTATGCTTCACGTCAGTCAGATCACGGTTGAGGATGTCGTTGCGCGTATCGCAACCGTTGCGATCCACATCGGCCCATGCCTTGCCGAATTGCGTGCGCTTATACCCCGTCTTCGGGGCGCGGCCTTTGACCTCCAACGACTCCAGCGCTTGAGTGGCGCTCTGGCCGGCACCGGTATTATCGGTCGGTTCCACGGCCAACGCGGATCCAACCGATAAGCCGACAACCAACCCCACGGCCAGCAATCCGGACAATACGGACATCATCGAATTGTGACGACGCATGATATGCTCCTCATCTCCAAACTCTCACACGCTATCAGCGTACCTGCAAATCGAAGTCAAATCACTTATATGTGGCAGATTTCCCATTCCGCCTGATGTCATTTCGCTTATATGTGGCAGATGCTTTTGGGGAAACCCGTACAAGGGGGTATTTTCCCGAGGTTATGGAGGCGCTGGCGTGGAAGAAAGTGCCACATATAAGCGAAATGGTTTTCCGCAAGTGGCTGAATCTGCCACATATAAGCGAAATGGAATTGGGGCAGGACGAAATGGGGGCTGAAACGTGCCTTTCTGTCAAGGCATACGGCGAATATCGGCGATATGACAAACAGTAACAAGGCAATCAAATCGGAACGTCTCATGCAATACGCCAAGGACTTCAACGCAGACCGCGCCAATCTCGTGGCGGCCAACGCGGCGGTATCTGCGGGCGTGCTCGAAGCTGCCACTGATTACAAGGGTCAGCGCTCGCTGCCGCGCGACTTCTCCATAGAACTGAAGCAGGGCTCCATCACCAACCAACGTAGATCGGGCCGCTGCTGGATGTTCGCATCCCTCAACACCCTGCGTTATGAGCTCATGCACAAATGGGGACTTGACGATTTCGAATTCTCCGAAACCTACCTGTTTTTCTGGGATGCGATGGAGAAATCCAACGCATATCTTGAGAATGTGCTTTCCACGCTCGACGAGCCGACCGACAGCCGCCTGTTCCAGGAGATCAACTATGGTCCGGCCGACGATGGCGGTTGGTGGCAGATGTTCGCCGCCCTTGTTGACAAGTACGGTCTTGTGCCGAAGAACGCATATCCGGAATCCGCCAATTCCAAGGATTCCGACGCATTCAAACAGTATCTCAACAGCAGGCTGCGTCAGTTCGCGGCGGATTTGCGCGAACGCCATGCCGCTGGAGCTTCGATTGAAGAGTTGCGGTCGGTCAAGGAAGACGACATGTCCACCGTGTACCGCATGTGCGCCATCTCGCTTGGTGAGCCGCCGGAGAGGTTCGACTTCCTGGCCCGCGTGAGCGACGATGACAAGAAAAACGACAAGAAAGCCGACGAAGGCAAGTCCGACAATCCAAAGACCGGCAAGGACGAGCGCAGGCAGATCCGTGAGACCGGCATCACGCCGATGGAATTCTACAGGAAATACGTGCCGGTGGACGTCGATGATCTGGTGACGCTGTGCAACGTGCCAATGAAATCCCGCCCGTTCAACAAACGCTACCGTATCCGCTACACCGCCAATGTCGCCGAAACGGAGGATATGGAATTCATCAACGTGCCGCTCGACGTGTTCAAGAAGGCCGCCGTCGACCAGATCAGTGCCGGCCATCCGATCTGGTTCGCCTGCGACTGCACCCAATTCTCGCTACGCGCGGCCGGCTATTTCGACTGCGACAGCGTGCGCGTGGACCAGCTGTTCGGCACCGATTTCGATTTCGACAAGGCGCACGGCCTCGAATACGGCGACAGCCCGAGCAACCATGCCATGACCATTACCGGCGTAAACCTTGATGAACAAGGCAAGCCGAACCGCTGGAAGGTGGAGAACAGCTGGGGCAAGGACAACGGCGAGGACGGCTACTACGTGGCCTCCGACGCATGGTTCGACCGCTATGTGACCGAGATTATCATCCGCAGGGAATACCTCGACGACGCCACCCTCGCGCTGCTGGAAGCCGAACCGGTGGAACTCGATCCATGGCAGCCGCTCACCAAGCGTTGCCGCTGATATAACCTGTATGGAGCGAAGCCGTGGCTGAGATTGCAGCCACGGCTTTCCTGTTCCGCTGTGCTGATACTCTTTCATAAGAACAAATGTGCGAACGATTGGGGTTCAGTTGGCGGATACTTTGCCATGGCTTTCCGACGAACTACGCAGCGAATGCAGTCAGCCTGTATTGCAGCGTGCCCGTGGAATCGCCAACCAGTGGCGTGCGAAAATGTCGGATCTGCATTGCCTGAACGACTCCGATTCCGATCGCATCACCCTGCATGCCAATATGCGGGGCACCACCTCACCGTCCAGCCGATACGAAGTGCAGGCCACGCTCGATTTGCATGATGAGCTTTTCTTGGCCAGGTATTGCTCGTGCCCGGCGTTCAACGGTTCGCAGCACGGTTATGGCACGTATTCGTCGGCATATTCGCCCAGCTACCGCAACAATCCAAATTATCGCAGTTTCGACGATGATGACGATGAATACGATTACGTCGACGATTATGATGATTTCGAGTCAGGATCGACGTTCGGTCATGTGCAGGACGATGACGAGTTCGATTCGGAGCCGGCTGGGAGGCGCCGCTATACGGGCATGTGCAAGCATGTCGCCGCAATGCTGCTGCTGTTTCTTGACCAGCCCGAACGGTTCCGCGGATTCAAGCGAAGTGGCGTGACCTCGCATATCCTCTCCGACTATATGCGTGCGCTGGATGCGAAGAATGACAATACCGGTCAAAGCGCGCAGCTTGACGTGCTCAAGCGCATCGTCGACGCGAAAAGCCGTCTCGCTGACGAGCAACGAGGCGTCATTACGCAAGGGGCCGCGAAAACAAAACGCAAGAGCGGTTCCATCATAGTGAAACCGGGAAGTGTGCGTCTGGAGCCCACGCTGATCATGAACCGTGAGCTGTGGAGCCTGACGTTGAAAATCGGCTGCGGCGACGCAAGTTATATCATCAAAAGCATTTCCAAATTCGTAGCCGACATGCACGACGAAGCATACGTGTCATACGGGCAGAAACTCTCGTTCACCCACACTCCGGATATGCTCGAACCGTTCTCGCTGCAGCTGTTCCGATTCCTGCAAGGTGTTGTTGGATCACGTGTCGCTGCACAGCTGCAGAACAACTACTATTACGCGCCAGACGTGCGTATCGAACGTGAAATCATGCTTACCGATGGGGAATTGTGCGATCTGCTGAACCTGTTCGAAGCGGAACCGCAACAGGACTACATCGAAGACGTGCTGATAGCACGTGGGCCGCTGGAAGCTCCCAAGCATGAGGGGCGTGAGAGGGCGCGGCAGCTCACTCCGAATGATTTCGCCTATACGGATGACGCCGCTCCGGACTATGTCGAAGTGGCCACGCCAGGGGAGTCCAGATCGCATACTATCGCCATATTCGATGGCAATCCGCAATTTCGGTTCATCGCCGAATATGTGAAGGAAGGCGCTTCGTCGGGCGTGCGTATCACGTCGAACCGTACCATCACGGATCGGATTGTTGGGCAGCGGGGCGTGTACCTCATGAGTGCCGAACATAACGGCACTCCGACGGATTCCCATATGATGCCAGTGAGCGTACTCTTCCGTTGCGCCGACAGCATCCTTCCCGCAGTGGACGCGTTGATGACGTTGTGCGCGTCGAACGTTAGCGATGGTGTGTTCATCGCGGAAAACGACTGGCCCATGTTCGCACGAACAATACTGCCAAAACTTACCGAAGCGGGCATTGGTTTCGATATTCCGCAGGAAGTCGCCGAACGGATGGGAGTCGACTGCCAGATTGAATTCTACTTGGACCGTGATCTGCAGGGCATCACCTGTGAGGCTGTGGCACGATACGGCGATTTCATGTTCCAGTTGGTGCCGACCGCTAAAGCACTACGAGGCGTGATTAATCCGGATTCGCGGTCGAAAGCGGCGCTCATCAAACGAGATACGGCTCGCGAATCATTCGCGGTGCAGGTGGTTCGCCAGCTTTTCCCGACATGGAGTTCCATTGACGTGGCGCGGGTTCGTGAGGAAGATGAACAGACGATTTTGCTCTTGCTCACCGAAGGCGTGGATATCTTGCGCTCGGTCGGGCAGGTGTTCTCCACGGCCGCGTTCGACGGCATGATGATGCCAAGCAGCCCTACAGTGAAGGTCGGACTGTCCATTGACTCGAATCTGGTTGAGATCTCGCCGATAGCCAACGAAGTGCCGATGAACGAGGTCGGTGCGTTGCTGAATTCCTACCGTAGGAACCGCCGCTATCATCGATTCAAGGATGGTACGTTCGTTGATCTGAAGAATGCCGATCTGCATGAACTTGACCAGATTGCCGCAGATTTTGACCTTAATGAGCAACAGCTTGATTCCGGAAGAATCACCATTCCCGGATATCAGGCGTTCCTCTTGGACGCTCAAGTTGATGACGACGGCAAAAGCGAATCATTCGTCGACTATGTCAACGATGTGAAAATCATCGACCCGAAACGATACGAAGTGCCCAGCAACCTCAAAAACGTACTGCGCCCATACCAGGTGGAAGGCTTCCAATGGCTTTCCACCTTGTGGGACAAAGGCTTCGGTGGCATTCTCGCCGACGAAATGGGTTTGGGCAAATCCGTGCAATTGCTGTCACTGGTGGAAGCTCGCAAGGGGAGCGGCCCAGCGTTGATTGTCTGCCCGGCATCCCTGGTATACAACTGGGCCGCCGAATGCGAGAAGTTCACGCAGGATCTCACCATCGAAGTCGTGGCAGGCACGAAAGCACAGCGGCGCAAACTCATCGCAACCGTGGCGCAGCAATGGAACAATTCGACTGAAACCAACGAAACGCAGCAAACCGATGTGGTGATCACCTCTTATGATTTGCTGCGTCGAGACGTGGATGATTATGCCGACTGCCGATTTGCATTAATGGTACTTGACGAAGCTCAATACATCAAAAACCATGCCACCAAACTAGCCAAAGCCGTCAAGCAAATCACCGCCGAACACCGGTTCGCATTAACCGGCACGCCCATCGAAAACCGGTTGAGCGAACTGTGGAGCATCTTCGACTTCCTCATGCCCGGATTGCTGGGAACCTACACGAAGTTCCGAGAAAAATACGAACAGCCGATCATGGCACCCGGTTCTGAACATTCCGTCATGGCTGACAAACTGCAGGCTTTGGTCGGACTGTTCATTAAGCGACGTCTGAAAAAAGACGTGCTGACCGATTTACCTGACAAGTTCGAAAACGTGCTCACCGTCAAATTGGAAGGCGAACAGCGCAAGCTCTATGCGGCACATGAGCAACGGTTGCGTGCCACCCTTACCAAAACCAAGGATGCCGACTTCAATGCCAAGAAAATCCGCATTCTTGCCGAATTCACGTTACTACGCGAAATCTGTTGCGATCCGAGACTCGTCTATGCGGATGCGAAAAATGCTTCCGCCAAACTTGACGCCATTTGCGAACTCGTATCCACGTGCATGGACGAAGGCAAGAAAGTGCTCGTATTCTCGCAGTTCACTTCATTCCTTGACCTGATTGGTACACGTTTGGCTGAACAGGGCGTGGATTTCTACACCATCACCGGTGAAACACCGAAGAAACGCCGTGTGGAACTGGTGGACGAATTCAATGGCAACGATGTTCCCGTGTTCCTCATCTCGCTCAAAGCGGGCAATACGGGGCTGAACCTTGTGGGTGCGTCCGTAGTGGTGCACGCCGACCCGTGGTGGAACGCGGCCGCGCAGAACCAGGCCACCGATCGTGCGCATCGTATCGGCCAGACGCAGGATGTGAACGTGTACCAGATCGTAGCCAAAGACACCATCGAGGAACGCATCCTCAAACTTCAGGAGAAGAAAAGCGAACTCGCCCAACAGTTCACCGACTGTACCGCATCCGGAGGCGTCGGCACACTCAGCAAGGACGACCTGCTCGGCCTGTTGTCGTGACGTGCGGTCGGAGGAATCTTGCGTTCCAAATCGCAAGATAAAAACGGAACACAGGTTGCGAATATCGCATGGTGGGCGTATATATTGTCGTGCAAGTTTCAGGGAAGGTGAAAATCCTTACTGGCGGTAACGGTACGACTGACGTTCATAACAGTCCCATGCCGAAGCCCGCGACCCGCGAAAGCGGCTGATCCGGTGAGAATCCGGGGCCAACGGTCAAAGTCCGGATGGAAGAAACGGGGCTCAACATGAGTGTATCCTCACCAAATAATACCCAAAACAACACCGCCGAAATCGCCAGCGAAAGCATGACGCGTCCCGACAACGCGCATTCCACAGGCGTGGCCGATTCCGGACGCTGGTCCACCAAACGCATCGCCATGTATGCGCTGTTCGTGGCGCTGTCGATGGCCGTCAGCTTCGTGGACTTTCCCATCATGCCAGGCGTGGAATGGCTGAAATATGATCCGTCCGGCATTGTCAGCCTGGTAGCAGGTTTCGCCTACGGTCCAGCAGCGGCGGCAATCGTCAGCGTGCTCGGTTTCCTGCCGCACCTGTTCACCAACCCATGGGGCACGCTTATGGCCGTACTCGTGGCTTTGGCGCTATCCGTGCCGGCAGCACTGATCTACCGCAGGAACAAGACCCGCAAGGGCGCGGTCATCGGCATCATCGTCGGTGCTATCGTGGCTTTGGTGGTGGCGATTGTGGGCAACCTGATCGTCACGCCGTTCTACGCGCACATGACCACCGCACAGGTCGTGGCATTGATCGTGCCGGCGCTTTTGCCGTTCAACGCGTTGAAATTCACCATCCATGGCGTGATCACCTTCCTGATCTACAAGCCGATCTCCAACCTGTTGAACCGCTGAGCCTCGTTCACCATATCGATTCCGCATATTGATGAATAGGAAGGAACCTTTCGACGTATGGAAGGTTCCTTCCGTTTATGAAAGACGATTCCATGAATCCTGATAGCGACACGAACATCGTTGCGGTCGAATTGCGTGATATTCGTTTCACGTATGACGCCGGCGCGACCTGGGCGCTCGACGGTGTGAACCTGACCATCCGCCAAGGAGAACGTGTATGCTTGGCAGGCCCAAACGGATCAGGAAAATCCACACTTTCACGCATCATTGCAGGGCTTGCCGCACCCGATGCCGGACATGTCACGTTGTTGGGAAACAACGTATTCGATGAAAGCGGTGCGCACGCTGACGCTTACCGCAGCGCCCGGCATGGTATCGGGGCGGTTTTCCAACATCCGGAAGATCAGATCGTCACCACCATTACCGAGGATGATGTTGCCTTCGGTCCGGAAAACCTTGCCATTGCGCATGATGATATCGATATGCGGATCGCCATGTCACTTGACGCAGTTGACATGAGCGGACAGCGAGAAGCCGATCCCACGCGAATGAGCGGAGGTCAGCAACAGCGCGTCGCCATCGCCGGCATGCTTGCCATGAATCCTGAAATCCTCGTGCTCGACGAGCCTACCGCCATGCTCGATCCGCAAGGCCGCGCCGACATCATGCATATTCTTGACGAATTGCAGCAGCACGGCACAACCATCATTCTCGTCACCCACCATCGTGACGAATTCGCCAATGCTGACCGCATCATTCGCCTAGATAACGGGAGTATCGTGCAAAGCGCTCACGGTGATACTGCAAGTATTCCGGAAATGGACGAATCAGACACGGCGCAAGAAGACAACCCAATTGCCAAATCCAATATCGCAAATGGTGCATCGAAGCCAACATCAGCTGTACCAATCATTGAAATCCATAATCTGATATACCAATATCCAAACAGTAGCAAGCCTGTGCTCGATAAGCTTTCCATAACCATCAATGCGGGCGAAACCGTGGCCATCACAGGGCATAACGGTGCAGGCAAAACCACCCTCGCGCGTCTTCTCTGCGCGCTTGACCAGCCGCAATCCGGCAACATCGCCATCAATACCATTCCCGTCGCACGCCAACGCACCAACGGCAATATGCAGTCGCTCAAACGTGCGGACCGTGAGAAACTGCACGCCACCATCGGCTACGTCATGCAACATCCTGAACGTCAGCTTTTCGCCGAAACCGTAGCCGAGGATATCGCCTACGGACCACGCAACCAACATCTTGACGAAACGCAGGTATCCGAACGCGTCAATCAAGCCATGACGCTGCTGCATATCGAGCATCTTGCCGATCGTTCGCCATTCGACCTTTCCGGCGGACAACAACGACTTGCCGCCATAGCGGGCGTCATCGCATGCCAACCGCAGATCCTTATTATGGACGAGCCGACCGCAGGACTTGACGAGGCGGCTACAACCCGCGTGCACGATCTCATCCAAACCCTCCACGCACAAGGCGTCACCGTACTCATCATTTCCCATTCACAAACGGAAATCGACGTGCTCGCCGATCGGGTGATTGCGCTTGATCGTAGACAAAACGGTAATGTCGCTACTCGAAATATCGAAGCCAATGGCACTTCCGAAACGGCAGGTTCGAAGAATCCGCACGCGATTGACTCCGGACGCGCAAAGGGAGACGTCCGTGAAAACCGCAGTTTTATGGAACGGCTTGACCCGCGCGTGAAGATGGTGAGTGCGTTGGCGATCATGTTCTCCGCGTTCGCCATCAGATCCTTCTGGCAGTTGCTTGTGGCCGCACTGCTGACCGGCATGATCGTTGCGATATCGGGCATCGGCGTGAAACAACTGTTCAAATCGGTTCACGTGTTCCTCGCATTGTTCGTGTTCTGCGGACTGCTCAATATGTTCTTCGTGCGATCCGGCAACGTTCTTACGAACATCGGGCCGATTCCAATCACCGACGACGGTGTGCGTATCGCCATACTGTACGCCTGCAGATTCGTCGTGGTCATTATCGTCGGAGCGGTATTCCTTGCCACCACCACGCCCACGGCCATCACCGACGCATTCGAAGCGTTGCTCAAACCTTTCGCAAAATTAGGCATGCATGCGCAGGAGATCGCGTTGGTGATGAGCCTCGCATTGCGGTTCCTGCCCACGTTAGGAAGCGAAGCGAAAGCCATTGTGGATGCGCAATCAGTCCGAGGCGGCAGCATTGAAACGGGAACATTCGTGCAGCGGATCAAAGCGATGACCGCCATTATCATTCCGGTATTCGCAGGAGCGATACGCCATGCCGATAATCTCAGCCTTGCACTCGACGCACGATGTTACGAGGAAGGCATCATGCGCACGCACTGGCGAATCATGCGGATCGCCAAACGTGACATCGCCGTAGTCGGTGTGGGTGTGTCATACATTGCCGCATTGACCCTGATCGCTGGACTATGCTGAGCATTCCGGACGGGCATGGCGCTCCACTGATCGTATTGGAAAGCGAAACCGCCGAAGAAGCACGTCTGAACACGCGCAGGAACATCGAAAACGGTGTGAACGCCATCAAAGGCGCGGGAGGAGTGATATGCAAGGTTTTACTGCCCTCACGCTACTCTTAAGCAAGCATCATAGATAGGAATGGAACAAGTTATGGCATTAACCAAGAAGCAGGTCAAGCAGTTGCGCGGCCTGGCCACCAAGCTCAATCCGCTCATCCAGGTCGGCAAGAACGATTTGAGCGAAAACGCCATCAAGCAGGCGGACGAGACCATCGAAAAGCGTGAGCTCATCAAATGCTCTGTGCTCGATGGATCCGGACTGACGGCTAAGGAAGCAGGCGAGGGGTTGGCCGAAGAACTGAATGCGGAACTCGTACAGGTTATCGGCAACCGTTTCGTGCTCTATCGCCGCTCCCATCGCGATGATGTGGAGCATATTCGTCTCGTACGCGAATAAAGCGGGAAACTGACGCGACCAAACATAACAGGGCGGGTGCTTTCTGAAAACCAATCAGAAGGCACCCGCCCTATTGCAATGAAAATAAACAATCGGAAGTCAGGAAAACATGCGATGGAGCGGTGTCAGCGCTCCTGATTCCATTCGGGCTTCCACGTGTACTGCATGTCGTACGCGCTGGCCCAGAACATGTACTCGTTCTCCACGCCGGTCACGAAAATGTCAATCAGCTCGCGCTTGCGCTCTTCGCTCGCGTCGGCTACCAGTTTCTCGATATGTTCGAGCAGCCACACGGAATCCTGCCAGAACTCGTCGGTCTTATACATGTCGACCCAGCTTTTGTACGGATTGTCGTCAAGCGTGTCGGCAAACTCGGCGGCAAGACGGTAACCATAATCCGCATACACCCAGGCGCACGGCAGCACGGCCACAAGAATGTCGAGAATATCCTTGCCATAGGCGATGGAAAGGATATTCGACGTGTAGGCACGCGCGAAGGCCGACTGGCGCACATTGTTCATCTGCTCTTCGGTGATGCCATAGCTGGCCAAGTAGGAGCGGTGTACTTCGGTCTCGACCTGCAGGGCGCCGTTCTGCACTTTGAGCATGAACGCCATGATTTCAGGGTCGGTGGCCTTGGCTAATCCCAAAGCGTGCACTCTGGCGTAATCGTTCACATAACGAAAATCCTGCAGCAGATAGAAGGCGAAACGCTCGCGTTGCAGTGTGCCTTCGCCAAGCTCGCGGATGAACGGCTGCTGGTAGCCTTCCTCCCAAACCAGGTCAGCAGCCTTGCGCATGCGCTGCGCGAACGGAGGAAGATTGTTGCGTTGGATGCCTTTGGCGGCGTCGAACTCATAATCGAAATTGGTTGTTGATGTCACAGCAGTCATTAGACATGCCTCCCTACGCTGGTATTAACCATCAGGTTCAAAGGGTTCAGGCCTCACTTGGCCTATCTCAACCCGACAAACACGGGTTCCCCTGCATTACGCCGTACATTATGGCAAAGCCGTCCGAAATGTGCAAGAGCCTGTCCGCCGAATGGAATCGTGCCGCATGATGCGAACACAGGCGATGTTCGGTTGAGGGCGAGTGCAAGAATAGAACGTATGACTGAAAAGCAAGTTGCGAAGAACACCATCGAAAAGCTGGCTATCGTCGTGGTGACATACAAGCGTCAGCAGCTGCTCGCCACCCTGTTCGAATCCATCGAAAAACTCACTGTGGCACCATGGCGTATCGTCGTCGTTGACAACGAGCACAGCGATGCGACCCAAGGCATGGTCGACGATTTCCGTGAAGCGGTCACCGCGCAGTGGGGCAATACCATCGCCGACCAGTCGGGCAACGAAAGTCGCGTGGTGTATGCACCTCAATCCGACAACCTCGGCGGCGCAGGCGGATTCTCCGCAGGTGTGAAGAAGGCATATGAGCTGGGATCCGAATGGTTCTGGGTGATGGACGACGATGTGGCTGTGATGCCCGAAGCCATCGAACGACTCGCCAAGTGGACCGGCAGCCATGATGTGATCCAAGGCAGCCGATACGACTATGACGGCGGTCCGTTCTACTGGCAATACGATTTCATCATTCCCCTCGGCATCCCCAATCCGATCGCTCCGGCCGCATTCGGACGCCCCGGCTACCGCGTGATGGACACCCTGTGCTTCGAGGGGGGTCTGTTCCGCCGCAACATCGTCGAACAGATCGGCTTGCCGGATCCGCGTTTCTTCATCTACTGGGACGACACGATGTACGGCTACCGCGCCAGCAAAGTCACCAACCCGATCGTGGTGCCTGACGTGATCCTGCGCCGCACTCGTGAAATCGGCAATTGGGATATCGCCGGCGTGCGCCAGCTCAACTCCACCTCTGACATGAACCGTTACCACATCATGCGTAACCGAGGCTACATGGCGCGCTATTTCATGGCGTTCGGCGATTACCGTCCGCTGATGTTCGGTCTGGGTACGCTGCTGACCGCCGCCAAGGAAGTCATCCGTCTGGTGATGGTGGACCGAGAGCATGTGAAGACCGGCTTGGTGCAGATAGCCAAGGGTTGGTGGGATTCACGCAAGCTGTTGCATGATCCGGATTGGAAGCCGATGCCGCCGCTCAAGTGATGCGGTTGCGCCGTCTTCAGACGGTCATCTTCTTACGATTCGCCCCATGCCGATGCGTTGAGTTGACATGGGGCGAATCGTTTGCAGAAAAAAGTTGCAGAATGAATCATTTCATTGCGAAAAATTATGCAATCGTATTCACCATTTATGCTTTTTCGGCGCGTTTTGGGGCATGGGGCGAGTTACTATGGCGCTTACCGGTTCGATAACACCCACTATGTACCTTGATAGGAGAGGTCGAAGATGATTGAAACTGCACAGGCGTTTGGCGTTGACATTGGAGGCTCCGGCATTAAGGCAGCCCCGGTTAACCTCGAAAAGGGCGAGTTTGCCGAACCGCGTCTGAAGATTCTTACCCCGGAAGTTTCCACTCCGAAGGCCGTCGGTGAAATCGTTCGCCAGCAGCTCGAGCATTTCGAGGTTCCCGAATCCGCTCCGGTCGGCATCGCTTTCCCGGCGCCGATCCACGTGGGCGAGAAGCTCGGCTACATGGCCAACCTAGACCAGTCTTGGGTCGGCGTGGACGTCACCGAAGTGTTCTCCGAAGCCTGCGGACGTCCAGTCACCGTGGTGAACGACGCTGACGCGGCAGGCCTTGCCGAGCAGCAGTTCGGCGCGGCCAAGGGCCAGGATGGTCTGGTCGTGGCAACCACGCTGGGTACCGGTATCGGCACGGCGCTGATTTTCAACGGTGAACTCATCCCGAACACCGAGCTTGGTCACCTGGAACTGCTCAAGGGCAAGGGCGACGCCGAAAAGTACGCGGCATCCTCCATCCGTGAAAAGCTTGATATGGGCTACAAGAAGTGGGCCAAGCGACTGACCAAGTACTATTCCCTGATGGAGTTCTACTTGGATCCGCAGCTGTTCGTTGTCGGCGGCGGCGTGTCTCGTGTGTCTGAGAAGTTCCTGCCGTACATCGACATCAAGACCCCGATCGTTGCAGCCAAGTTGCACAATGAGGCTGGCATCATCGGTGCCGCGTACTACGCAAGCACCAAGCAGAAGTGATGCCGTGAACCATTAAGGTTCCCAACTTTTGTATAAGCGAGAGCCGTCCGATTCGTCGGGCGGCTCTCGCTTATTCCGTCAACATTTGTGAGGCGAAGGCATACCATCTTGCTTGACGTAACGACTTGCGCAATCCAAGGAGTATGGTGGAGACTATGCGTTTTTCCTCCAGAGTCGATATCAGCGAGCCCAATCCCATCGCCAAAGCGGAAGCGGAAGCCAAAACAAGCGGCATCACGCTCGGCAAACTCAACGACTCCAATCCAACCAAGCATGCGCTCGCGCCGGAACTTCTGCCAGACATATATGGCGCTGAGCCACGCGGCCAACGGTATGCGCGCGAAGCGCTGGCCGCATTCCTTCAAGGGCGAGGCAATGATGTTGACGTCGAAGACCTGTACATACTGAGCTCAACATCCGAAGCATACTCGTGGCTGATCAAACTCCTGTGCGACGCCGGCGATGCCGTGCTCGCGCCGAAACCCGGCTATCCGCTCATCGAATCGATCGCACGACTTGAATGTGCCGACATGATCGAATACCAGCAGCGATTCGACGGATCTTGGTACATCGATGTGGCCGAACTGCGCGAAGCACTTGAAAGTGAAGAAGGCGAACGTATCCGCGCACTGGTGCTCATCAATCCCAACAATCCGACCGGATCGTACGTCAAAGCGTCGGAACGTGAGGCCATTGTGCGGCTTTGTCATGACCATGAGGTGGCCATCATCGCCGATGAGGTGTTCTACGACTATGATCTTGAACCATTCGATGGCAACGCGCGTCTTGCGGGGGAGACCGGCACGCTCACATTCGCATTGGATGGGTTCTCGAAGACGTTGGCCGCGCCACATGCCAAAGTCGGTTGGATCCAAGTGTCCGGCCCGGCGGCTGAAGTGGATGAGGCCAAGCGCAGACTCGACGTGGTCGCCGACGACTATCTGCCAATGAGTGAGATCATCGCCAAACAGATCCCCGCCATGCTGGGCGCCGCAGCCGCGCAGACCGCGCGCGTGCGAGAGCGCGTGCAAACCAACCTCGCAGCCTTGCATACCATGCTGGATGATGACGAGCAGGGCATGGTCAGCGTGTTGCGTGCCGAAGGCGGATGGAATGTGCTTTTGCACGTGCCCAGCGTGCTTGACGAGAACGAACTGGTGTTGTCCATGATCGAAAAGCACGGAATTTCAGGACAGCCCGGCTATTTCTTCGATATGACGTCGAACGGCTATCTCGCGATCTCGTTATTGCCGGAACCCGACGAATTCAGGCATAACGTTCAGACGGTGCTTGACACCGTCAACACAATGATCGGCTGAAACATGTTGTGGTTCCATCGTCGACACCGATGAAGGAGCCGCAACATGTGGGGAACGGGAATAATCCGTGGGTATGGTCAGGCTTTGGAAGCCTCATATTTAGCGCGGATGAGGTCCGTGTAAAAAGCGACGGCCTCATGCGGGCCACCGTCGAACACAACCTGATGGTCGTCGACCACCAGTGTGCGGTCGATCGCATACTCCGCGCGTGTGATCAGTTCCGTGTCATGCGTGGCGAACACTACCTGTTTGTCGTAACTGAACAGAGCTTTCGCCACATGCGCGGACGCCACCTCGTCCAAACCCTTGGTCGGCTCGTCGGCAACGATCACCGCGGGGGAGAAGCTCAATGCGGAAGCGATCGCCAGCAGATGGCGCTTCTCGCTATCCAACGCGGAAGCAGTCTCGCGCGCGACCGCAGCCAAATCAAAATGCGCGAACAGATTGCCGATGATCGCCTGGCGTTCGCTTTCCGGCACCTTATGCTTCTTCAACGGTTCATCAATCGCCTCGCGAATGGAATCCGCTTTGTAATAACTGTTCGGAATTTCCTCGCGACGAACACGGCCGATCATCGACTCGATACGTTTCAGATCACGCTTCACCGACGGATCATACGCAGCACCATTCGCGTCGATACGCACCGAACCGGACGTCGCTGTCAACGCGCCATCCAACAACTGCAATAGCGTGGTCTTACCAGAACCATTCAACCCGATCACGGCCACACGCTTGCTTTCCGGAGTGATCGTCAACGACGTCGGCTCCAGACCGACATTGCCATCCTCATACGTGTGGCCAGCCTGATCGAGCGTGAACGTGACATCATGCGCCACTTCGGGATGCTTAGATGAAAACAGCGAATCGAAAAAACCCATGGCAACCATTGTACGGGCGTGCCGAACCCATTGCATACGAAACGGGGACAGAAACCCAAACCCCTACAAGGAGTTCAGATTCCAGTCCCGTCAAGATTCGCGAATGCCTACGCGTCAGGCGAAATAGAATCCCGAGAAATCGTACTTGTACACGCGATAGATGTATGAGCTGTTCAACGTCATATGGAACTGCGCCAACAGATCACCATCCTCGTCGTACTGGCCGAACAGGCCCTTCATGCCCGAATCGATGAGAATCTGGCCGTTGTCCAATTCCTGTGCGGAACTGACATACGGCGAATATGGCACGTCGAACGACGACACTTCCGTATACGTGCCTGCATTCTCGTCGACCAGATACTTGCGATACTGCGACTCCGCCGTGTCGGAAGACAGTTCGGTCGAGATGCCGTCAATCACCGTCCAGTCAAAATCAGGACGCGTCAGTGAAGTGCCGAAATTGTTATCGAACATGTACAGGTAATATTGGCCGTCAGGCAGTGAATCATCGGCGACGTATGTGATGGAATGCTGTCCGCCGGTATCCGAAAAATCACCGGACTTCGTCAGGAAACTGCTGGCCTCATCGGTGCCTGCCCACACGGACGGCTCACCGATCATATAGTCGAGCGTCGGATCCGATTCCATATCATCCACCTTGATGATGGTGGACGTTTCGCGTGCGGAGAACAATGCGGAACCGTCATTCAACAGTTGGATGGTGTTGCAGTGCAGCCAATCCCAACGATTCTTGGCATTCGAATCCGACTCGTCGGTTCCCGCATGCGTGGTGGAGCCCTTATAGTCGGCGAACAGTTCACCGAAATCCACCAAGCTCGTCACACTGCCGGTGGAGGTGCTGAGCTTGATGACCTGATCTTGCACGGCATTGTCATCGCGGCCTATCTCGGTGGCCAACAGCACGATGTCGCCGTTGGAATCCATCGCATAATCATGATGCAGAATGTAGTCGGATCCCAGATCGTAGATCTTCTCCAACTTGCCGAGACGGTTCATCGCCACCATATGGTGCGTGGAAGCGGAGAACCACATGAGTCCGTCATCGTCGAACAGCAGACGATGCGAACGATAGTAGAGCACGGGGATCTCGCCGCGCAGCACGCCGTTCGTATCGTAATAGAACATGAAATCCTGTTCGTCGGAATCGTTGCCGAGAATGGCATACAGGCCATCGCCCAGATCCTCACCTGAATCGGCTGCGACGGTCTGCTCCAGCCGCACTTCCTCATTGCCAAGAAGGTAAGCGCCCTTATGTTCGAAGACATGTGTACGGGATTTGCCATCGGCGTCGGTCAACGTGATGGTGATGGTGTTCTTCTCGCCGGGAATAAGGCCGAGTAGCTGGAATTCATGGGTTTTGCTGTATTGCGATTGCTGGTAGGCGTCACGGGTGAAATCCGTGTAGCCGTCTGCATGCACGGTATAGGAGACGGCAACCGCGTCGTCGGTAGTGAAATACACATACAGCGACGTGGTGTTGGTGCCATACGGATTCTCGGTGACGAACATGTCGTCTTCCGTGGCGGCGAACTTGCTTTTTCCCTGCTCGAGCTTGTCGTCGGCCATATCCTGATAGTCGACCGTGTACACATTCTCGATACGTGCGTTCAGCCGTTCGATCCTGTTTTGTCTGATGGCCGCATCGACGTTGTCGTAGCTGACGAGACAGACGCCCAATGCGATGGCCAATGCGACGACGGCCGCGGTCCAGCGTCTGACACGAGGATGGTTCGACAGAAGTGGAAGCGATTTCATAACTGATGTCTCCAACAAGGGTTCATCTCATAGCGAACAGTTACGACACCACTGTTATCCGCAAAACTCGGAACAAACCGGCGATTTTATTGGACGGATCGTAACAAAACCCTGAAATAACCCTGAAAACGCCGTGCCTCATATCAGGGTGAACCACGACTGCACGTCGTGGAACAAACCGGGATCATTGCGTATCATTTCGTCGTCGCGACCATATAGGAACAACGACAACACTGTCACCGCCAACATGAACAGCAGCAGCGCCAGCACCAGTACGCGCAACAGCCAGCGCAGCCGCGGACGATCGCAATCCAGCGCAATGAGCAGCAGAGGCAACGAAGCCAAGGCGAACAGCCAACCGAAATCGGCGATGTAACGCCATCCAAGACCACCCAGCCGCGCGTCAAGCGCCACAATCAGCAAACCCAACAGCAGGAATGTCGTCAGCGTGCGCCACATGCCGGCATGGTCACGAGCGTGCATATGCCGGCGCAGGAATGGGCATGCCAGCGAAGCCAATGCGAGAGGTGCCATGACGAACAAGCCTCCAGGCATCGCCTCCGTGAACCCCCAATCCTTCAACGGGGCGGGTTCGACGGCAAGGAACGGGAACATATTCGTCCAACGCAACGGCAAAAACAGATAGTATGCGACCGTCCAAATGAAATTCGACCACGATTGATGGTAACTCGTCATATCCGTGACCGTCAGCTGATACGACGAACCGAAATCGAATGGCGAGGAGAAACGCACCATGTTATAGGCGAACAACGGCACCACCACAACCAATGCGGATACCAGCACGGCCAAAGGCGCACGCAACGCATGCAACATGGCGCAGACACGCCCATGCTTACCGGAAGCGAACACGCCATCACGCAACTGTTTGGCAATCGCACGAATCTGCGGCCAGAACAAAGGAAACGCGGCGAACGCCACCACCACAAACGACGGACGACAACCCACATTTGCGGCAATGCACACCGAACCGGCAGCCAAACGAGGCAGCGATAACGATCCGACCGCATTCCCCTCGCCATCCTCGCCAGCGTAGGCCGTGGATGGACGTTCGGCTCCCAACCATAGCCACAAGCCCAACGTGCTCAACAACAAAGACGCCGCGATCGGCACCGAATAGAAATTCGTCCGATACCACAAATACGGAGCATTCGACGCCAACAACACAAACACGCACAACATGCTGACCGCAGCCACCGAAACATGCGGACGCACACGCTTGATCACACGAATCGTCAACAGGCACGCGAACACCAAAAAACCAAACATCAGCAACGGCACCGCAGCGCCCGACGACATCATCAGACCACCATCAACCCACAACGACGTCATCGCACGATACGGCACAAACAACAGCAACGCCGGCACCACACCAAAATACGAATACCAACGTCCATTGAAAAACGCATAATCCCAATACACAGGACTCACGCCATCGGCAAGCAACTGCTGCCGGGTCGCCACATCATACGGATCATCCGCATCACGCAACCCCTGGGGCACATCCAAATCAAGCCACGCATGACCATCAAGCAACGCCCGAGCCACATGATCATACTGATCGTAATCATACGTATACATGCCATCCGTATGAAAGCTCAACGGCACGGCATACACCAACTGCCACACCACCACCGCAGCAGTCACCAACCCAGGAACCGCCAGCAACACGCCCAACGCCACCCGCTGACGCACACTCGACGTATCCAACGGCACCTTCCACAAGCGCGAACCCGGACGCCACAACGCCACCAACACCATCACCAACACCAACAACGCCACACGCAGCGGACTCACCGAAAAAGGCACACGCACATTCGCACGCACCGCCTCAAACGGAATCAAAGACCCCTTCGGCTCCACCACCTGCACACGCACCGTACGACCAGCCGCAGCCCTCACATACAATGAACGAGACGAATCCAACGACACCGAAGTAAGCTCACACGCCCTACGATCAGCATCAGGACGCACACGCACCGTACGCAACACGCGCTCACCCTGCCGCTCAGCCCCCTGCAACACCTCATCAGAAACAGGAACAACACGCACATAATCCGACGAACCATCCGCCGCCACCTGCAAATACGCCTGCGTCGGATCAGTAACCTCCAACAACCCATCATCACGACGCTCAAGCCCCGGCCCCAACGTGTTATACGCAGCCGCCGAATCACCCGACGCCGCCAACGACTGGAAAAAAGGCACATTACACAACACGCACTCAACCAACGCCACCACAACAAAAGCGACTACAATAGCTGCGCGCACACGATGACGCGCCTGAAAACGCTGTTTCGAAAAAACCACAAATATTATTCTAAAGGCTGCATGTCGCATTGAATTGAAAGAATAGCCCACATGTCACACCTCACACCAGCATCGCCATCAGCACACCATCCACACCAAGGACGGACCATGCTCAACCACGCCATGCAAGGGGTACGACAACTCATCAACCACAACAAACACCCCCACAACACCACCGACACCAACCCCTTCGGCAAAGCCCTCAACACGCCAGACGACATCGTCGCCGAACTCACCCGCAACGCCATCAAACTCAACCCACTCATCAAACGGCACATCATCAAAGGCTTCGAAGGCGTACCAAACACACTCCAACTCGGCTGGGCACAACTACCGCAAACCCAAGGCAAAGCCTTCTCCATCGGCCTATTCACCGACACCAACCACTTCGCACAAATCGCGCTCGCCGACAGCAAAGCGCGCGTCTTCGCAGGCACCGATCCCGAAATGGACGTGCAGGAACTGGATCCACGCTTCATCTTCGTCAAAGAGGAGACCCTCACTCTGCCGGACGGCCCACGATTCGGGCATGCTGCGAACGGCACGCCAAAAATGGTACGCGCATCACAAGGCGGTGTCGTAGGGCGCATGCCCGGAGGACGCATGATGTGGCTCGCATCCTGGCTCAAAGTCGGCAACCGCTACACGCTCGAACAGATGCGCGCCAACCTGCCGGAAGCCATGCGATTCGACCTGGAATACCGTGACGCCATCACCATCGCGTTCTTCGCGGCCTACATGCTGCCGCAAATGAACGGACTACTCGTAGGATTCGGCACTGGCAACATCTTCCGCAGACTCAACAGAGAAGCGCCTATGGGCGCGATCCGCCGATCCATCAGAGATACGATGAGTGCCCGCTCGCACGGCATGCGCGCCTCCGGACTCGAGGATTATTTCGCCGACCTCATGCGCGAGGCCGGGGCGCTCGACAAAGACCAAGGCCTTGAGTCCGTGCATGGCGCGGAACCGCTGCACCTGTACACGTCCAGCTATTCCGGCTGCTACTTCTTCGCATGGGATTCCACGTTGCCGTTCTCAGCATCGTTGCGTGCGTTGAACATCGAAGGCAATCTCAACCGTTTCGCCGCAGTCAGCTCATGGTTGGAACGCAACGCCCGTATCGGCAAGCTCCCCACGGAAGACACCGTGACACGGGCCGAAGCGGCGCAGATCGACATGGCGCTGCTGGAAAATCCGGCGTTGATCGCATTGAAACCGGATGACGAATTCGGCGCAATCCTCGACTCCAAACAGGATGATGGTGTGCAGGCCGTCATGCGTTTGATGGACATTGCCTCGGAAACCAGGCGTTCCATTGCCGAAAACACGACGGTCGGCACGGACAGCGTCGCCTTCGGCAGCGAAGGCGGTTCGGAATGGGTGTACCGCCAGACAATGTCTCGGCTGCTACGCAGCATGCGCCTTCCGTACCGTTTCGACGTGGATTTCCGATGCAGCCTCAAGGACGGCAATATGGCGATCGGCTTCACATCCGCAGGCGTTTCCATGATGCCGTCCACCAGATACGATGCGGCACGCCATGCATGGGTGGATATGACGGACGCCGAACGCGCTCGCATGAGCGCGGACTACAATCTGCGTGTCGGACTGATGATGGCTGCGTTGAGTTTCGGTGCCGATCCAGGCATCCAGCGCGTATCGATGCATATCGATTCGATTGGTTTGGAAGAGGCCGTGGCCGAGCAGGATTCCGCCATCAGCGAGCTGATGAGCGAGGCATTGGCCGCGTTCGAACGAATCCGTACCGGAGATATGGGCGTTTCCGGATCCAAAGCCGATCCGAAAGACGGCGATTTCCATGGGGATCCGTCTCGGCCGGTGACGCCGAAAACCGCTGACTTGGGTGTCGATGGCGGTGACGGTGATGATGCGGACGATTCGCTGAACAGACAGTTCGAGGATTTGATAAAGGATATCGACTTCGACGAGATGACGTTTGCGGTTCCTGACGAAGCTGCAAACGAGTCCACCGGAGAGGAGGGCGATTCCGAGCATTTCACGCATGACGGTCTTGATGCTGGTTTGATTGGCTATAACGATTTCGACGGGGATGGCGACGATCCGTTGAGCCAGCTTCGCAAGAATCCGACCGTGCGCAATTTGGTGACGGTCACCTTTACCAGAGACGAGTTCATGGAACGGTTGGGTGAGTGCGGACTGTCTGACCCGACAGGTACGTACCGCATGTTCGACGCGGAAATGGATGTGGATGGTCTTGGCGCATTGAAACCAGTGGATGCCGCGCTCAACCTGCGTGACAGCCGTTTCTCTCCGGCGGGAAGCCAAGAGGAGCCCGAGCTTTCCGATGTTACATTCGACCATAATACGGCGCAACTGTTCGGCTGCCGCGACATGTCGGGGCTGTCCATCCAGCGTGTGGACCTGCTGCAGCGCGCGGTTGGTGAATTCCATAGGATCGCGCAGGATCCCCTTCTGGAGTCGGTAGCCAAAGCGAAGCAGGCCATGGACATCATCAACGCCATCGCCGACCCTGAGTTAACGGTCTTGGCTCCGCAAGTGACGAGCGCTCTTATCGATGGCAAGGACACGCCGGATTTCTCATTCCGCGTGGCCGACGAGCTTGACGCGGAACGCATCAAGGCGAGAGACCTGCTGTTTTCCGGACAGGTCGACCAAAGCGTGGAACTGGCTGAAGCGGCGTTGGAACGAATGGACCAACTGTTCGCTTCGAATCCGGGCGTGCCGCGGTATTTCAACTCGTATGCGGAACGCGTCATCTACAATCGCATGTTCGCCACGGAAGGCGAACGGACCGTGCTGATTCCGGATAATCTGTTCTACGCGCATATGGAACTCGCCGACGTGCTCGCACAGGTCAAAGGCGTCAAGGCCGCGCTGCCGCATCTCAACGCGATGGTGCGATACGCGCCGGCCTATCCGCTTTCCCATCTCAAGTTGGCGGTTCAACTGGCGCGCGCCGAGGATTGGGATCCGGCCAGAGCGGCTTGCCTCAACGCGTTGCACGTCGCGCTTGACCGTGAGGATGCGTCATTCGCCTATTACAGACTCGCCTATGCGGAATGGATGTGCGATCACTTCGATATCGCGGCCGCCGCATATATCATGAGCGAGGAGATCGCACCGGCGCGTATCGCCATGTTGGAGGGTGAGCTTCAGGAATTGATCGGACGTGCGCAGTCGCAGTGCATTCCGGTGCCTACCAATGTGTCGGAAGCCATGCATGTGCTTACGCAGGCTGGACTGCCGGTATGGCCCAACACACAGGTTGCATCCTTGGTACGCAAGGCCGCGCGAGTCTGCGTGGACGAGGGCATGTTCGTGCCGGCACGTACGCTTTCGGTTGCCGCTTCAAGGATGGATGACGAGGAGCGCGACGGTGCCGATGTGGTGCAGATGCAGTTCCTGAGGTCGTTGAACAACTGACCGGCACCATCCGGGGCGAACAATTCAGCGTCGACGGCACGTTAGTCGAACATTTGTGCGATACTGTTCGAAGCGTCGCCGACCGACAGCACTGAAAGCACATCGAAAAATGTTGACGAGGTAGTGACAATGACAAGGCATGACGATTCCGAACAGCTCGCATGGGATTTTGACGCTCCCGAAACGGATGGCGGCGCCATGGGCACGTCGACGCCCGTGTCGGCAGACGAGGGAGCCGCCTCATATGCACCGGGAAGCGAACAGTGGATCGCCGCATTGCAGCCGACAGATGCGGATGCCATGCGACTGGACAGGATCGACGTTTCATCGATGAGCGCCGAGGCCGCGGCACGATTGTGGGCGCGAGTGGCAGCATGGGTGGAATCCGATCAGATCGCATACTATATCGATGATGCGCCGGTCTCGTCTGATGCGGCCTACGATGCGAGAATGCGCTGCTTACAGGCTTTGGAAGCGCAGTTTCCATCCCTTGACTCCACGCAATCGCCGACGCATCGTGTTGGAGGCACCTTCTCCAACGATTTCGCATCAGTGCGTCATCCGTCACGCATGATGAGTCTTGACGATGTCTTTTCGCTTGAGGAATTGCGCGAATGGTATGACAGTGTCATCCGAGGTCTTGATTGGTCGGATACGAAGCCCCTGCCAATGACCTGCGAAGTGAAGATTGACGGACTTGCGCTCAATCTCATTTACCGTAATGGCGTGCTTGAACAGGGCCTGACCAGAGGCGACGGTGTGACTGGCGAAGATATCACACTCAATGTGCGCACCATCTCCACCATTCCACAGAATCTTGCCGGGCCAGAGGAGGATATTCCTGAATTCGTGGAGATTCGCGGCGAGGTTTTCATGCGATGGGATGATTTCAACACGCTCAACAGGGAAAGCGAGGATGCGGGACGCGCGCCTTTCGCCAATCCGCGCAACGCGGCCGCAGGAAGCCTGCGTCAGAAGGACCCGCGCATCACCTCCACCAGAAGGCTTAGTTTCTACGCGCACGGTATCGGCACGCTCCAATGGGGCGCCAAACGAGGCGACGGCCACGATATCGTCAACAACCAATCCGAGGCGTACGAGCTATACAAGAAGTGGGGTATACCGGTCTCTCCGCACAATCGTGAAGTCACCACATTCAGCCAAATCCTCGACATGATCGACTATTACGGTGAGCATCGCGGTGACATCGAGCATGCGCTCGACGGCATCGTCGTGAAAGTGGACGATCTGGGGTTGCAGCGGTCGCTGGGTGCGACCTCGCGTGCGCCACGTTGGGCCATCGCCTACAAGTATCCGCCGGAGGAAGTCAATACGGAGTTGCTCGACATCACCGTGCAAGTGGGGCGTACCGGCCGCGTGACGCCGGTGGCCATTCTGAAGCCCGTATATGTTGCGGGTTCAACGGTGTCGAGAACCACTTTGCATAATCCGTTCGAGGTGGAACGTAAAGGCGTGCTTATCGGCGACACCGTTGTGGTGCGCAAGGCAGGCGATGTGATTCCCGAACTTGTAGGTCCAGTGTTGGAGCGTAGGGAAGGGTGCGAAGACCAGCTGCGCCGTTTCGTGATGCCTTCGCATTGCCCGAGCTGTGGGGCACAACTCGCTCCGGCCAAAGAGGGGGACAAGGACATCCGCTGTCCGAACGTGGAATCCTGCCCGGCACAGTTAACCGAACGCATCATCAACCTGGCATCCAGAAAGGCGTTCGATATCGAACATCTGGGTGACCAATCGGCCATCGCGTTGACGAATCCGGAAGAGGATCGCCCCGATTCGGTGGCGACCTACGCGCCGAACATCACCGAAATCGTGGTGGCACCGGGGCAGGAGCCCGAACCGTACGAGCCGGTGGAAGGGCTGGAACTGCCGGCCCGGCAAACGCCGGTGTTGTCCAGTGAGGCCGGCCTGTTCTCGCTGACAGCCTCCGACCTGCAGGATGTTCGCGTATGGCGAGAAGCGCCAATCATCGAAATCCACGAAACCGTCGGCAAGAACGGTAAGCCGAAAAAAACGCGCAAACGTATCGGCGGATCAGGCCTATGGCATCAGGTCCCGGCGTTTTGGACGACTCCGACAGCGGCGAGAAAGCGTAAGGACGAAGTCGATGAATCCGCGGAATATCCCGGATATGACGTGCCTGAGGATGCCATGGTGATCCGAGAGGAAACCAAAGTATCGCGTTCCGGAGCATCCAGCGTGCAGCCGGTATATATACGCCCTGCGGAAAACACAAGGAAAATGCTTGACGAAATGGACAAGGCACGCCACGCCGACTTATGGCGTGTGCTTGTAGCCCTGTCGATCCGGCGCCTCGGACCGCCCACGGCACGTGTTATCGCCAATACGTTCGGATCGCTTGACGCCATCGAACGCGCCAGTGTGGACGAACTGTCTCAGATAGACGGCATCGGTCCGGAGATTGCGGAATCGGTGGTCACGTGGTTCACATCGGCCAAGGAACCAGGCGATTGGCGCGGCACGGTGTTGGAAGCATGGAAGGCTGCTGGAGTTGGTGTGGAGCAAGCTGAAATCAGTACACTACCGCAGACACTTGAAGGCAAGACAGTGGTCGTCACCGGTTCGTTGATTGATTTCTCGCGTGACTCCGCCAAAGAAGCGATTATCTCTCGTGGTGGAAGAGCCTCAGGATCCGTCAGCAAGAAAACCGATTGGGTGGTCGTTGGCGAAAACGCCGGCGCCAAGGCCGCCAAGGCAGAGGAATTAGGCGTTCCCATGTTAAACGAGGACCAGTTCAAAATACTGCTGGAAAACGGAACGGTGTGACGTCGGAACGTCAAGCTGGCAACATAATCGCAAGAAGGCTCTGGCATGCCGCGCCTCCAGACGCTAGTCTGGTACGCGGTTAAAGGAGGAACCATGACCGACGAGCGTACCATTGAAGCGCGCATCTATGAGCGACTCAGCAAAGTGATCGATCCCGAGCTGGGGCGGTCCGTGACCGATCTGGGCATGATCGCAGCCATCGATGCGATACCGGTGGAAGGCAAAACGAACACTTACGAAGTCCGTGTGGAAGTCGAGCTGACGGTGGAAGGCTGCCCATTATCGCAGACCATCACCAACCAAATCAACGGAGCGGTGGCATCCTACCCGGATGCGACGCTGCTGCCGCGTATCGAAGTCGGATCCATGAGCCAAGACAAGCTCACCCAACTCGTTGCAGGTCTCAAAGCCGATCGCAAGCAGAACCCCTTTAATAAGCCGGGCATCAAAACCCGTATTTTCGCCATAGCATCCGGCAAAGGCGGTGTCGGCAAATCGTCCGTCACCGCGAATCTTGCCGCCACTTTCGCGGCGCTCGGTTATGATACGGCCGCCATTGACGCCGACATCTACGGGTTCTCGCTGCCGCGACTGTTCGGCGTGCATGCGCAACCCACCAATCTGAATGGTATGCTCATGCCCGTCACCGCTTGGGGGGTGAAACTGATTTCCATCGGCATGTTCGCGGGCGCCGATCGTGCGATCCTTTGGAGAGGGCCGCGACTGCAGCGTTCGCTCGAACAATTCCTTTCGGATGTGTGGTGGGGCGAGCCCGACGTGCTTCTGCTTGACTTGGCTCCGGGCACCGGCGATATGGCGATTTCCGTGGCCCAGGCCCTGCCGAATGCGGAACTGGTGGTGATCACCACGCCGCAGCCGTCCGCATCCGACATCGCAGTACGCTCCGGCTTGGTGGCGCTGCAGGTGCCGATGAAAGTGCGCGGCGTCGTAGAGAACATGAGCTATTACGAGCATAAGGGTGAACGTCTGCGGATTTTCGGCGAAGGCGGTGGTACGCGCGTATCGGAACAGCTGACCGAAAGCCTCGGCTATGACGTTCCTTTGCTCGCTCAGCTTCCACTGGAACCGGAATTGCGGGAGACTGGTGAGGACGGACGCCCGGCCGTGCTGAATGAGGATGGCTCGTTACGTGCCGACGGTATTGGCGAGACATTCAGGAACCTAGCTGAATCATTGATGTGCAGACCTCTGTAAAACTCTATGGAACCGTGTTTCCGTGCTGCATTCAGTACGGGAGGGAAACCCGTGAAGACAGGCCATTGCAAAAATCCGAGCGTGTTCTATGCCGGAAACGAAGCGAAAATGAAACAGCCCTTGTGAAAATCTTGTGCCTTGTGTAGTATCAAGCGCAGACACGGGGGCCGTATGGCTGAGAGGAAGCAAACGCTTCGACCGTATGAACGTATACCGGGTAATGCCGGCGCACGGACGTCTCTCTTTTCCCGTGCCTTGACATAAAGAAAGGCACATTCATGACCGTAAATGAATCTTCCGCGGTGAAGAAGCACAACAACAAATGGCGAGTCGTTGATATCGTTGTGGCCGCCATCGTCGCGGTTGCAGCTGGTGTGATTTTCTGGGGCTGGGATGTTATCTGCGCGGCTCCGATCACGCTGTTCGAAGCGGTGACGCCTGGCTTCGAAGGCCTACTGAACGGCATCTGGCTATTTGCAGGACCTCTGGCCGCCCTTATTGTGCGAAAGCCTGGTGCTGCGCTGTTCGCCGAAACCCTTGCTGCCGCTATAGAACTCGCCATGGGCAATCCCTGGGGCATCGGCGGTTCCCTGATCATTGGCATCTGCCAAGGTCTTACTGCCGAAATCGGCTTTGCGATTTTCGCGTACAAGCGTTGGGATTTGCTGTCGGCCACCATTTCCGGCACCCTCGCCGGTTTGGGATGCTTCCTCTACAACTGGACCGTAAACCCCGCCTGGGCAGGCTTGCGTATTGCCGTCAACTGCGTCACTTCCGTTATTTCCGGCGCTTTGGTGGCTGGAGTCCTGATGTATCTGCTGCAGCAGGCCATTGCCAAAACAGGCGTGCTTGACCGTTTCGAATCCGGTCGTGCGCAGACTCTGGTCTGACGATTCGTTTGTGAAGTCCCGTATCGCATTCACGGTGGGTGGATACGGGACTTCTTTGATGCGTGTTCGCCTTACGAACGCCAAATGCAAAAGGAATGAAAGAACGATTCATGGGTACTGATGCAGAAAAATCGTTTTCCGCAGCCGGGGTGGTCGCACGCGATTGGGGATGGCGACATGCTTCACGTAAGGATTTTGCGTTAAGGCATGTGGACTTCACCATACAGCCGGGGGAGCGTGTGTTGCTGTTGGGTGCTTCCGGTGCCGGAAAATCGACGTTGATGGCCGGTCTTGCCGGCGTGCTCGGCGGTGATGATGAAGGTGAACTCGAAGGTGAGCTGCTGATCGACGGAACGGATGCCCGCCATTCGCGTGGGCGATCAGGATTGGTATTGCAGGATCCCGATGCACAGACGATTCTGGAACGTGTGGGAGACGATACCGCTTTTGGCTGTGAAAATCTGAATCTGCCAAAAGATGAGATTTGGAGCAGGGTCCGTTCCTCACTCGACATTGTTGGACTTGGCTATATGAAACTTGATCGCTCCACGCGCAGGCTTTCTGGCGGGCAGCGTCAACGTCTGGCTTTGGCTGGCGTGCTCGCCATGCACCCCGGATTGCTGTTGTTTGACGAGCCGACCGCCAACCTTGATCCGGAAGGCGTCAAGGAGGTGCATGATGCGGTACGTGATGTGCTTGACCGAACCCATGAAACCTTGGTGGTGGTGGAGCATCACATTGACGTATGGCTTGATTTGGTGGATCGCGTCATTGTGCTTGGCAAGCCGGAAGCCGATTCGCATGTCAGCGGAGTCATCGCCGATGGCACTCCTGAGGAAGTGTTCGGCAGCATGGCGACGGTGTTGGCAAAAGGCGGTGCCTGGGTTCCGGGGCGCACCATTGAAAGCCATATTCCCGAATCCAAGCAGTCATCGGGAAAGGTTGTTCTGCGAACCGAGGATCTCAGCTTCGGACGTGAATTCGCGCTTGGCGAGCATGTGAACCTCGCGTTCCATGCCGGCGAGATTACTGCCCTGACCGGCAAAAACGGTGTGGGAAAATCCACGCTTGCTTTGACTTTGGCTGGCTTGCTCAAACCGATTTCCGGGCGGGTAAGTATGGATGAAAGCATGGTTCCCGCACATAGGGAGAACAACGTCTTCACGTGGAAAAGCAGGGATCTTCTTGGGCGAATCGGCATGGTGTTCCAAGAGCCGGAACACCAGTTCGTTGCATCCAGTGTGCGCGACGAAGTGGCGGTCGGCCCTAAATCCATGGGAAAAACCGATGACGAGGCCTACGCCATCGCCGATATGATGCTGGAACGGTTGAACCTCAAACGGTTCGCCCCAGCCAATCCATTCACGTTATCCGGCGGTGAGAAGCGTCGCCTTTCCGTGGCGTCCATGCTTGCCGCGGCACCGAAGGTGTTGGTGATGGATGAGCCGACTTTCGGTCAGGATTTCACCACATGGACGGAAATGGTCAGGCTGATAGCGGGCGCGCGCGACGCTGGCTGTTCCGTCATCATGGTCACTCATGACGAACCGTTGATCGAAGCGTTGGGAGCGCGTCGCATTCTCGTAAGCGAGGGGGAGTGAGATGGAACAGTTGGAAACCATCAGCGTGGTGCCGCATAAGGAACGTCATGATGACGCCAAGCCGGCGTCTCCGTCATGGTTTGTCGCGAAGATCAATCCGGTCAGTCGTTTCATCGGCGCGCTGATATTGTGCATTCCCATGTTCGTGACGTTGGACGTGGTTTCCGCATCGGTGGCGTTCGTGTTGGAGATGTTGCTGCTCTGGATTGGAGGCGTCGCTCCATGGACGGTGCTTCGTAAAACCTGGCCGGTATGGATCGCAGCTTCGGGAAGTTTCATTTCCGTGGCATTGTATGGCAAAACCTCCGGTGCCGTGCTGGTCAATCTTGGCAATGTCATTGTGATTTCGCAGGGATCGTTGTATTTGGCGTTGGCCACGTTCCTACGTGTGGCAGCCATTGCCGTTCCCGGCGTGATCCTCGCGTTTGGCCTTGACCCGACCGATCTGGCCGATGGCTTGGTGCAGATTTTGCATTTGCCGTCGCGATTCGTATATGGCGGTTTGGCTGGTATGCGCATGTTCACGTTGCTGCAGAATGATTGGTATGCGCTTGGACAATCCCGCCGCTCTCGTGGACTGGGTGACGGTAGTGCCATCAAGCGCGTGTTTTCTCAGGCGTTCAGCCTATTGGTTGTGTCGATTCGACGCGGCACGAAGCTTGCCACCGCCATGGAGGCGCGTGCTTTCGGAGCGGATGCTCCACGTAGCCAGGCCCGGGAATCACGTTTGCATGCCGTCGACTGGCTGTTTTATGCGATTTGTGTGGCAGTGCCGGTGATTGCGTTGTCTTGTGCTTACTTCACGGGTTACTGGCATTGGGCTTTTACCGGTACCGGCAATTGATCGAACTCATGATCTCATAGCGAGAGATTGTTGGATTTGCGGCGATTGCAAAAAGGACGTTTCATTCGTTGTATGGAATGGAACGTCCTTTTTTGTATTTTTTATTATAAAAAGCGTGGCATCCGCTACTTGGCAAGCTTGTCAAGCAACAGCGCTTCGGTGATCACATTGTTTTTCAGACTTGGCAGGCTGATGGACTCGTTCGGGCTATGCGCATTGGCCTTCGGATCCTCCGGTCCGGTAACCAAGACTTGGGCCTTCGGGAAAATACGCTGCAATTCCGGAATGAACGGAATCGAACCGCCTTCGCCCTTGTTGACAGGAGCCACGCCAAAAGCCTCTTCCATGGCTTCCATGGCGTCCTTGGTGGCTTCGGCATTTGGATCCATGGCCCAGCCCATGCCATTGTCGAGCTTGTCTACCCACACTTCGGCGCCGAACGGGGCGTGCTCGACCATGAATGCGGCGAGTGCCTCCTGGGCCTCTTCCGGACGCTGGTTCGGAGCGGTGCGTAGGCTGAGGCGGAACGTTGTCTCAGGGGAGATCACATTGAAGGATCCTTCCACTGGATGCGCATCAAAACCGATGACGGTCACGCTTGGTTTGGTCCACAGGCGTGCGGCCAAAGAACCGGTGCCGGCCAGACGGTAGGAACCGACGATGCCGGCATCCGCACGCACGGTTGTCTCGTCCATGTCTCGCTGCAGTCCGCCGACTGGCTCTTCTGAGGCGACGCCCGGCACCGCCAGATCGCCGTGCTCGTCATACATGGATGCGATCAGCATGGCTGCGAGCGTGTTCGCATCGAGGATCGGTCCGCCGTACTGGCCGGAATGCACCGGATGGTGCAATGCCTTGACATGTACGTCGATGTCGGTGTTGCCGCGAAGTGATGTGGTAAGGGAGGGGATTTCCGCGGACCAGTTGCCTGAGTCGGCGACGATGATCACATCGGAGTCGAATTCGTCTTTGTGCTCTTCGATGAAGGGAATGAAGCTTGGTGAGCCCATTTCCTCTTCGCCTTCGATGAAGACTTTGATGTTGACTTTCAGATCGTCGCCGAGGGCCTGCAATGCGCCTGAATGGATGGCGATGCCGCCGCCATCGTCGGCCGCGCCTCGCCCGTACAGGCGGGTGTCGATTACAGTGCCGACGAACGGGTCGGTGTTCCACGCGGTTGCGTCGGGTACCGGCTGTACGTCGTGATGAGCGTACAGAAGCACGGTCGGTGCGTCGGCGTTGACGAATTTCGATCCGATGACTTCCCACGCGCCTGGCGTGCCATCGGGATTGTGGGACTGCACCACTTGGGCGTTTACGCCGACCTTGCTGAGTTCTTCGGCCACGAATTCGGCGGATCGTTTCATATGATCCGCGGTGATGCCTTTTGCCGAAATGGACTGTAATGCGATTTTCTTGTTAAGCACGTTGACGATGCGGTCAAAATCCGCTTCGACTCGTGATCGAACTTCTTCGACAGGTAAAGCTGCCATATTGCTCCTTACAAAGACGTGCTGCCATACAACAACGCAGCGTGATCATATGCGTGTAACGAATGACCATTGTATCGGTCTCAATCGGCACGTCCAATTGTTGACAGGGCAGGGCTAAAGCGTCGATACGTCACTTTACGCTCTATAGGCATGAGTTTGTTTAACAAGAAGGAAGAGACGACGCAGGAGCCTGTCGAGACCAAGGTTGCGGAAACCACTTCCGGCAAGGGTCGTCCGACGCCGAAGCGCAAGGATGCTCAGGCGCAGAATCTTCGCCCGTTGGTTCCCAAGGATCGTGAGGCGAGCCGTAAGGCCGCCAAGGCGCGTATGCGCGAGCGTGAGAACGCTGAGTACGATGCCATGCAGAAGGGCGACATCAACCACATGCCAAAGGCAGAGCGTCTGCCATGGCGCATTTACATCCGTGACTACGTCGACGCTCGTTTTAACCTCGGTGAGTTCTTCATTCCGGTTGCGTTCGTCATTCTGATCGGTTCGATTTTCGTAACATATCAGTGGCCTGCGCTGGCATTGCCGTTGATGGTGCTCATGTATGTGTACCTGTTCGCGGTGATCATTGACGTGGTGATCATGTGGCGCAAGCTCAAGAAGAAGCTTATCGAGAAGTTCGGCGAGCAGTCCGTGGCCAAGGGCATGCGTTCCGGCTCCTATGCGTGGAGTCGTGCCATCCAGATGCGTCGTTGGCGTCTGCCGAAGCCGCGCTATCCGAAGCGTGGACACTGGCCGGAGTGATCGGCTCCTGCCGGGAATCGCGGCCATCGTTTTTTCAAGCCGTCGGCGAAAACCGGCGGCTTTTCCATTACCATGTAACCAGTTGTAACGCACGAATCAACGAGGACAGACATGACTGAACAGCATTTCGACATCGTCATCATCGGAGCGGGACCGGGCGGATATTCCACGGCACTACGCGCTGCTCAACTTGGCAAAACGGTGGCAATGGTCGAGCGTGACAACACCTTGGGAGGCACTTGCCTCAATCGTGGATGCATTCCATCGAAGGCGTTGCTGACGGCCGCGCATAGCGTGGAGAACGTACGTCAGGCGGAGCGTATGGGCATCAATGCCGCATTGCAGAGCATTGACTTCGGCAGGTTGCGTGACTTCCGTACGTCCACGGTGAAGACGATGACGAAAGGATTGGCGGGATTGCTGTCGCACCGTGGCGTCACCGTGTTCCATGGCGAGGCACAGCTGCAAAATGGTCATGAGGTGCATGTTGCGCCGTCCGGGGGAGGGACGCAGGTTTTGCGTTCCATCAAGGCGGGAATAGAGGAACCTGTAGGGTCGGAACTGACGATCGCAGGAGACGATATTGTTCTTGCGACTGGTTCGCGCCCGATGCCGTTGCCTGACGATCCGTTTTCCGGAGCGTTGATTGATTCGACGCAGGCTCTGGAATTGGACACGTTCCCATCCAGCGCGGTGATCGTCGGCGCTGGCGCGGTGGCGTTGGAATTCGCATCATTGTGGAATGCGTCGGGATGCGAGGTGACCTTGCTCATTCGCAAGGACCGCGTGCTGTCGTCTTGGGAGAAGCGGGCTTCGATGACGTTGACGCGTGAGCTCAAACGCCGTGGCGTGAATGTGGTGACGCACACGTCGGTAAATCATGTGGACACCGGCACGAACTTGGGGGCCACCGTGCATTACAGGCAGGGTGATGGCGGTGAGGAGCGCACCGCGTATGGCGAAGTGGTGCTTGCTGCCATTGGCCGCATGCCGAACACCGATGTCGACTGGTTCGCATCCAACGGCATCGCATTGGATGAACGTGGCTATGTTCTGACCGATGTGTACGGGCGTACGAACGTGGAAGGCATATGGGCTTTGGGAGATATCACGCCGGGGCATGCCTTGGCGCACCGTGCGTTCGAGCAGGGCATCGCCATCGCCGAAACCATCGCGGGACTTGATCCTAAACCTGTTGCCGACGAAACCGTGCCGCAAGTCGTGTTTTCCTTCCCCGAGGCGGCAAGCGTCGGGCTTACGCTCGGCGAAGCGAAAGCCCGTGATACCATTGTCGATCCGCAGGAAACCGCATATCCGATGCTGTCCAACTCGCGTATGCTCATGAGTGGAGAGGGCGGATCCATGACCATCGTCAGCGGTGCGATGGCTGACGCTCCCGATATTCCTCTTGTGCTTGGCGTGCACATCGTTAGTCCGATAGCCAGCGATCTGATCGCGGAAGCCGAACAGCTGGTCGGCAATCATGTGCCGCTTGCCGACGCGGCGAGGCTCATCCACCCGCATCCCACGTTCAGTGAAACGTTCGGAGAGGCGCTGCTCAAAGCGGATGGCAGGCCTTTGCACACCCGATAATCACCGTCAATCAAGGGAAACGGCGGCAATCATGCGATATGGCATGGTTCCTGATAAACTACCGTTCCAGTGTGAGTAACCGCATAACCAAGTGAGGAAGTCGATGGCAGACAAAGAAGAGCCAAAGAAGAAGCAGAGCACCATCAAACAGGTCATTCAGATCTTCAAGTACACCCATGCCGAAGACAAGGCTCTTCCGTGGCTGTGCGGAGGCGTGTTCGTGGCGCCGATCATCGTATTCGTAGTGCTTGGCATCGTATTCAAGTGGTCGGTGATCGGATGGGTCACGTCCATGATCCTGGCCGTCATGCTTGGCTTGCTGTTCGCCACCATGATGCTCACCAACCGTGCCGACAAGGTTGGATACGCCAAGCTTGAAGGCCGTCATGGAGCTGCCATCAGCGTGCTCGGCAACGTCAACAAGGCTGGCTTCAACTTTCCGCAGGAACCGGTGTGGGTTGATCCGAAGACCAAGGACGCCATCTGGCGCGGTACCGGCTACAACGGTATTTATCTGTTGGGTGAAGGCGAATACGGCCGTGTCAAGCGTGCCATGGATCGTCAGGAACAGAACATCAAGGGCGTGACCGCCGGATCCGATATTCCTGTTTACCGCATCTACGTCGGCCAGGGCAAGAACCAGACGAGCCTGAAGAACCTGCGTAAGACCGTGCTCGACTGCAAGAGCTACCTGCCGACCCACCACAAGAACAAGCTGGTGGCTGCCATCCATCCGAAGAGCCGTTTCGTGCTCACCAAAACCGAGTTGAGCATTCTCAACGAGCGTCTGCGCACTCTGCAGATGAAGAACGGCATGGGCATTCCGAAGGGTGTCGACCCGATGCATCCGCAGCGTGTCAGCCGTCGTGCCATGCGCGGCCGCTGATGCCTAGGACTGATAATCCGATATAACGTGCAGGAACCTCGATTGGCATGTCAATCGAGGTTCTTTTTTATTTCATCGTTCCACGAGCCTACGTAAGGGTGTTGCCTGGAAAAGAACTGGCGTTACGGACGGTGTGACGACACGAGTGTCCGCAAATTGAACGGTTTTGCGCAGGCGAATATGCGTGTTCGTAACAATTGAATCCCAGTTTTCCGCGAAATCATCCTTCGAATATGTCATTACGAAACATTCTCGTAACCCAATTGGCGAGTGAGCGAAACGCGCGTTCTTAGACTAAGAGCCTGTAAGTTACTTATTCGAAAGGAGCGGTCCCGTGACTGCACTTGAAACCAAGGCTGATGCTGAGGCCCTTATCAACAAGGAAGGCATCGAGTATGTCTCCGTTCGCTTCACTGATCTGATCGGTGTTCAGCAGCACTTCACCGTGCCGGCAAGCGAATTCCTGAAGGATGCCTTCACCGACGGCATGCCGTTCGATGGCTCCTCCGTGGAAGGCTTCCAGGCCATCAACGAGTCCGATATGAAGTTGGTGCCGGACGTTTCCACCGCATTCGTCGATCCGTTCCGCAAGCACAAGACCCTCGACGTGGCCTTCTCCATCGTCGACCCGCTGACTGACGAGCCGTACTCTCGCGATCCGCGTCAGGTCGCAGGCAAGGCCGAGGCTTACCTGAAGTCCACCGGCATCGCCGACACCGCTTCCTTCGCTCCGGAAGCTGAGTTCTTCATCTTCGACAAGGTGCGCTTCGAGAACAGCATGCAGCGCTCCTTCTACGAGGTCGACTCCATTGAAGCTCCGTGGAACTCCGGCATCGACACCGAAGACGACGGCACCCCGAACATCGCATTCAAGAACCGCGTCAAGCGCGGCTACTTCCCGGTTCCGCCGATCGACCACACTCAGGATCTGCGCGACGACATGGTCGCCAACCTGCAGAAGGTCGGCCTGATCCTCGAGCGTTCCCACCACGAGGTCGCCGGCGCTGGCCAGCAGGAGATCAACTACCGCTTCAACTCCCTGCAGCACGCAGGCGATGACCTGATGAAGTACAAGTACGTCGTTCACGAGACCGCCGCTCTGGCAGGCAAGGCCGCAACCTTCATGCCGAAGCCGATCGCAGGCGACAACGGCACTGGCATGCACTGCCACCAGTCCCTGTGGAAGGATGGCAAGCCGCTGTTCTATGATGAGAAGAACTACGGTGGCCTGTCCGACCTCGCCCGCTGGTACATCGGCGGCTTGATCAAGCACTCCTCCTCTGTGCTTGCTTTCACTAACCCGTCTCTGAACTCCTACCACCGTCTGGTTCCGGGCTTCGAAGCGCCGGTCAACCTGGTGTACTCCGCACGTAACCGTTCCGCCGCCATCCGTATTCCGCTGGCCGGCACCTCCCCGGCTGCAAAGCGCATCGAGTTCCGCGCTCCGGATCCGTCCTGCAACCCGTTCCTCGCCTTCTCCGCACAGCTGATGGCAGGCCTGGACGGCATCCTGAACCACATCGAACCGCCGGAGCCGGTCGACAAGGATCTGTACGAGCTGCCGCCGGAAGAGCACGCAGGCATCAAGCAGGTTCCGAGCTCTCTGGCCGAGGCCATGGACGCCCTTGAGGAAGATCACGACTTCCTCACCGCAGGCGACGTCTTCACCGATGACCTGATCGAAACCTGGATCGGCATCAAGCGCGGCGAAATCGACCAGGCTCGTCTGGCTCCGACCCCGCTGGAGTACGAGCTGTACTTCCACATCTGAGGCCTATACCCAGTTTCCCTTGAAATCAAGCTGTTTTGGACTCCAAGGGTAATCAGAAGGTAGCCAGATTGGTTATAAGGAGAGCCTCTCCAAATTGGGGAGGCTCTCCTTATTCCTACAGAATTTCTTCCATCCGGGACGGCAAAGACCTTACGGACCGGTCTTCTGACTCCTCGCCTCCACGAACACATCAGACGCATCCGATAAATAACCGTTGATATGAGCCGGACGTGCTTCCACAGGTTCACCGTTAATGTCGTCGTATTCATACAACGCAGGAGCGTTTGTGCCTCTGTCGAATCCGACAATGACGACATGCACGTTCGCATTGTCCGTAGTCTGAGCGTCCCAGCAGAACGTACGGTGAGCGAACCGGATACGCCACCCTCGTTCGATCACATGCTTGAATAGCGGGGCGACTTGCTGGCTTTGTGTGATGCTATTCGGGGATACGAACGCGAATTGCGCGGAGGGATTCCCGTCAAGGAAATCAATAGCTTTAAAATACCATCCAGCCACATAATCCAGCGAGCCTCCGGCCTTGCCGCACACCAGTTCCATATCATCCTTGATCTGCTGCGTGTGCTGCTGATGGCCGATGAACGGCGGGTTTCCCATCACATACGAGCATTCATCACCGGTCAGCAGAAGACTGACGAGGTCATAGCCATAGTCACTCGCGAACGCTCTCGCCACCTTGGCGCCGTGGCATCTTCGAGGATGCTTTCAAGCGCCTCACGAGTCCCCAACGTCCTTCTCTGCATGAATGAACCTCCTTGTATGGCTGGAAGTTATCGTCACAGATGATTTCGTACCACTTACCTCTGTTCAAGCGCCGCGTTGACCTGTGCCTTGAGTGCAGGCAAGGTCTCGGCCTCGAACCAAGGATGCCTGCTCATCCATAGCTGGTTGCGCGGCGACGGATGTACCAAAGGGAAGAATCCCCGGCCGATATAGGCATCATAATCGCGCACCACGGTTGTAAGGCTGTCCGAATTCTTGAGATGCAGGTACCTGCGGACGGCATATGCGCCCACAAGCACAGTGAGCCGAACATTGGGCATGAGCGCCAAGAGTGCAGGATGCCGCTGCTCGGCGAATCCCTTGCGCGGCGGTAGATCGCCCGACCTGCCATGTCCCGGAAAATAAAAGTCCATGGGGAGAAGCGCCACCCGCTCAGGATCATAAAACGTCTCGCGAGAAACACCCAGCCAATCGCGCAGACGCTCTCCTGACTTGTCGTTCCAGGGGATGCGCGTCTCTTCCGCCACCGCGCCTGGTGCCTGCCCGATAATCACGATGCGAGCGCCAGCCCCGACGGAGTAGAGCGGATCGATGCCGCGCTTGGTATAGTCTGCATTCGCCCCATCAGCCTTTATGGCATTAAAAATCGCAAGGAAATCCTTGTCCATGTCGAAACCATCTCCTTGGCGACATGCGCCGTTCATGCATATTGATTGCTCGTTTCCCACAAATATACCTTGCCTTTGCGCTGCAGGGTATATCGTAGGAAATTATCCTCATGTAGTAATTCCCGCATAGCCGCTTAGCGTCTTTCAAGATTTTTATTGCCAATGTGTATCACAAAGCACTACGTCTAACTGGATTAAATAAATACTCAGGTTTCAACCGTCCTGCAAGCGTAGCGTTACCGCGAACCGCTCTCTATAAGCACCCATGGCGCCCATCGTAGATAACAAGCCGAAAGAAGGAGAACGCGGTCCGGACGGCCTGTTTCAAGCCTCTAAAGGAGTAATCCTTTCGGGGCTTTTCTATTGTCCGAAAGGAGGCGGCACGCATGCCGAGAAAACCAAGACATCCCTGCCGTTTCCCCGACTGCCCGAACCTTTGCGAGGACGGCGAGCAATACTGTGAGAAGCATCGCAAGGAAGCTGAGCGGCAGTACGAGCATTTCACGCGCGGCCACTCCGCGGGCAAGCGCTATGGCAGGCAGTGGAAGAAGATCCGCGACCGATAGAAGAACATTGGCATAGTCCTCAAAGTGAAATCCCCTTATGAGGCCAGACAGATCTGGCAGCGGGACACCATAGGACGCCGCCACATACGTTAGATATTCCCGGAATGTGAAATACCGAAATGACTGATCTTCCGCTGCCCCTAAATCCAGTGAAAAATCAGAAAGTAAGGGGTGATCTGCGGTGTACCAGACGCTTAAATGGTTCAAGGAAAGAAGTGCCTTGCTGTCCATTCTGCATTACCTCCGATTGTTTTTGTCTTTCTCCCAGAGCGAATAGGCGGAGAACAGGAACATGCCGCCGAGGAAAATGTACAGCAGGACAAACGGGATGTTCATGGTAACGAAACTGTAAAACATGCAGACAATAAAAACGCAAATCCATTCTTCGCGTGGCCGACGGATACGGGTTCCATCCGATCAGCAGGTTCGGCAAACAAAGCATCCCGGAGTTGACCGGATGCGCTGCGGGGCATGTGGGTGCATGCCGGTTGTGATGGGCCGGTTGGAGGATATTCCGGCCGATTATGAGGGTCGTTTGGGCGTCCCCGTTTTCTTGAAAAAGACCTGTCGAATAAAAACGGCCTGACTGAGCCGCCTATGCCTTGTGCATGGCGATAATATGCTCTATCTCGGCAAGATCCGAAGCGAAATAGATACCATGCTGGCGTTCCCCTGTGGAGAAGCCATCGTCGATCATGCGATGCAGCAGCGCCTTCATATCATCGTAGAAACCGTTGAGATTATAGAAAATACAAGGCTGTGCCAACTGGTCAAGACAGACTTTGGACACGACCTCGCTGATCTCCTCCAACGTTCCCGTGCCCCCGGGGAATGCAATGAATACGTCGCCAAGCTCGATCATGCGCGTGCGTCGTTCGGTGATGTTCGGCACGATGGTGAGTTGGGTCAGATTCTTATGCGCGACACCCCTGTCCACGAACATCTGCGCTTCGATACCGGTCACCTTGCCGCCATGCTCAAGCACAGTGTCGGCGATGACTGCCATCAGCCCCTCGTTGGAACCGCCATACACCAAACGGTGCCCGTTCTCGGCAATCCATATGGCCAGCTCCGCCACGGCCTGCTTGTATACGGGGTTGTTGCCTTCGTGAGCTCCTAAATACACCGTGACGTTCATGCTTGTACCTCCAACATTCATGGGATGATGTCGCGCGCCCAACCGTAATCAGACAATAAGTCAGACAATCAGTGTAACGAACCGATGTTCGCAAACCAATCGAAAGCGGTGAGACACACTCGCAAGCTGTGCATATCTTTCATGGATGTGCAAAAGCCCCATACTCGGCCTGCCAAATTCATGACATGCCGAATATGGGGCGAAATAAGGGGAGCGAAGCGTCCATTGACACCCTGCATATCGCGACCGAACTGCGCCGCAACCTTGACTTTGTTCGCACCGATCGCGGTAAGTACGCCGATCTCATACTTACGTTCACGTACGTTCAGCAATGTGATGACCACCAGCACCACAATGAGCAGCGTCAACGCGAACTTCGACAGGTTGTTGAGCGTACCAGGTTGGATTCGCGATTCTCCACTTTTCTGAATCAAAAACACGACATGAACGGGGCATTCGTTGCGGCAATGGTGTTAGGCTAACGCGTATGCCTATAAAATCCGAAGTCATTGCGAACACCAAGTCGGAGCGCGTCCACCGCGTGTCCGAACTTGCCGATCGAAAAGGGCGGAAACGGTCCGGCCATTTCATGGTGGAAGGCCCGCAGTCGGTGCGTGAGCTGCTGACATACCATCCTGGGATTGTCGAGGACCTTTACGTTGAGGTCGAGTCAGCACAGCCCGATGCCTCGTTTGTGACACCTGTCGTCGCGCAGATGGCGGGCAAGGCCATGCAATCCGGCGTGTATGTGCACAAGGTCACTCATGCGGTGATGCACCGTATGAGCGCCGACGCGCAAGGCGTGCTTGCCGTCGCAGACATGCAGGCTTTCCTTGATTCATCCGCTGTTCCAGACGATTTCGACGGACATGCGATGGTCGCCGCGTTTTGGCAGGTCCGCGATCCCGGTAACGCTGGAACCGTGATCCGTTCCGCCGATGCGGCCGGCTGCTCTGCCGTGGTATTGGTCGACGACTGCGTGGACGTGTTCAATCCGAAAGTGATCCGCTCCACTGCGGGATCACTGTTCCACCTTCCGATTCTGGCCATGGGAACAGACGACTTCTTTGCATGGTGCGATACTCACGAGCTGGCAGTGTATGCGGCCGATGTATATGGCACGGATTCCCGACAGCCGGAATCCCTGACGGATGTAATCGCCGCGCCGGAAACGCTTGCCGGAGCCAAAGCGGTGTTGTTTGGCAATGAGGCGCGTGGATTGACCAAGGAAGTTTTGGAACGAACCGATAGGATCGTGTCCATACCGCTCTATGGCAAAGCGGAATCCTTGAACCTCGGTACCAGTTCGGCGGTAATGCTGCTGAGCTTGGCTATGTCGAGTCATGTTGAAAGAATGTAAAGTCGGAAAACGTTGAAATTGCGCGTTTTTCGCGTAAAACAAACGGGAAATGAGAAAGGTATCTCGTGGCAGAAGGTGCGGTATTCGACGCCCAAGCGGTAACCGATGCGGTTGCCGAGGGCATCGCGAAAATCGAAAACGCCTCCAGCATGGAGGAATTGAAAGCCATCAAGACGCAGTACGCCGGAGCGGAATCCGCGATGACGCAGGCCAGCAAGGCCATCGGCGCGTTGCCGAAGGACCAGAAGAAAGACGCCGGCAAGATTATGGGCAAGCTGCGCGCCGATTTCGGTCGTGCGTATGGCACCAAGGAACAGCAGGTCAAAGCCGAGGAAGAGGCCCGTGCGCTTGCCGCCGAAACCGTGGACATGACCCTTCCGGTCAATCGTAAGCCGCTTGGCGCGCGCCATCCGTTGCCGAAGCTGATGGAGGATGTCGAAGACTTCTTCATCTCCATGGGCTGGCAGATTTCCGACGGTCCTGAAGTGGAAACCGAATGGTACGACTTCGACGCGCTGAACTTCGGTCCCGATCATCCGGCACGTCAGATGCAGGATACCTTCTACGTCAAGGGCAATCAGGCCAAGGATGCCGCAGGCTTCGTCGGATCCAACATGGTGCTGCGCACCCAGACCTCCTCCGATCAGGTGCGTGGTCTGCTCACCCGTGGCGTGCCGCTGTACATCGCATGCCCAGGCCGTGTGTTCCGCACCGATGAGCTCGACGCCACCCATACGCCGGTGTTCCATCAGGTGGAGGCTCTTGCGGTCGACAAGCATCTGACCATGGCCGACCTGAAGGGCGTGCTCGATAAGCTTGCCGTGGCCATGTTCGGTCCGGAAGCCAAGACCCGTCTGCGCCCGAGCTATTTCCCGTTCACCGAGCCGAGCGCCGAACTCGACCTGTGGTTCCCCGATAAGAAGGGTGGCGCAGGCTGGCTTGAATGGGGCGGCTGCGGCATGGTCAACCCGAACGTGCTGAAGTCCGCAGGCCTCGATCCCGAGGTCTACACCGGCTTCGCCTTCGGCGTCGGCGTGGAGCGTACCCTGCTGCTGCGCCATGACATCAACGACATGCACGACCTGGTCGAAGGCGACGTGCGATTCAGCGAACAGTTTGTGATGGGGGAGTGATTGACCCATGCCAATGGTTGACATTGATTGGCTCAAGGACCACGTCGAGGTTCCGGAAGGCCTTACGTACGAACAGCTTGCCAAGGATCTGGTGAAGGTCGGTCTCGAAGAGGAAGAGATTCACACCTCCCAGCTGGTTGGTCCGATCGTCGTCGGCTACGTGGTCGATGCCACTCCGGAACCGCAGAAGAACGGCAAGATCATCAACTGGTGCCATGTCGACGTCGGTGACGAATACAACGAAACCGATGAGAACGGCAACAAGGTGCCGCGCGGCATCATCTGCGGCGCTCCGAACATGGCCGCAGGCGAGAAGGTCGTCGTGACGCTTCCCGGCGCTGTGCTTCCGGGCGATTTTAAGATCGAGCCGCGCAAGACCTACGGTCATATCTCCAACGGAATGTGCGCTTCCGAGCGTGAGCTTGGTTTGGGCGATAACCATGATGGCATCATCCTGTTGCGCAAGTACGGCTTCACCCCGGAAGAGTATGAGAAGCTCCAGCCGGGCGACGACGCCATGCACCTGCTGCACTTGGATGAGCCGCTGCTGGAAATCAACATCACTCCGGATCGCGGCTACGCGTTCTCATACCGTGGCGTGTCTCGCGAATACCATCATTCCACCGGTGCCGCCTACACTGATCCTGCTGTCGCTCTGAATGAGAAGGCGCCGATCACTAAGGGTCTGCCGGAAGGCACCAAGACCGATATCGAAGTGATCGTCGACGACAATAATCCGATTCACGGTGTGGTCGGATGCGATCGCTATTACGCTCGCGCGGTCAAGGGCTTCGATCCGGCCAGCCATACGCCGAACTGGATGCGTCGCCGTCTGGCCCGTGCAGGCATGCGTTCCATCTCCTTGGCTGTAGACATCACCAACTATGTGATGCTCGACTTGGGACAGCCGATGCACGCCTACGATCTGGATAAGATCGAAGGACCGATTGTGGTGCGCCGCGCCAATGAGGGTGAGAAACTCACCACACTGGATGGCAAGGACCATGATCTGAGCATCGAAGATCTGCTGATCACCGATTCCCCGAACGGTGAGCGCGGTTCCCGTGTGCTCGGCATCGCCGGCGTCATGGGTGGTCTGTACGGCGAGGTTACCGCTGAGACCAAGAACATCCTGCTGGAATCCGCGCACTTCGATCAGGTGTCGATCGCGCGTTCCGCACGTCGTCACAAGATTCCGTCCGAAGCCTCCCGTCGTTTCGAACGCGGTGTGGACGACCAGCTGCAGCCGGCAGCCGCCCAGATGGCGGCCGAACTGATGGTCAAGTACGGCAATGGCGAGCCGAGCGAGCACCCGACCGACTTCAATACCGTCTCTAACCGCCGTCCGATCCTGTTCAAAGCTTCGGAAGTGGCTCGTGTGGCCGGACTTGATACGGACGTGAACACCATCAGCGACATTCTTACCGATATCGGTTGCTCTGTCGCAGGAGGCGGCAACGGCGAGTTTTCCGTGGTGCCTCCGAGTTGGCGCCCCGACTTGAACGAGCCGTGCGATCTGGTTGAGGAAGTGGCACGTCTTGTCGGATATGACGAGATTCCCGTCACCGTGCCGCCGGCACCGGTCGAAGGCAGGGTCGGTCTGACTGCTGAGCAGCTGCGTAAGCGTCAGGTTGCCGATGAACTTGCCGAATACGGCATGGTGGAAACGTTGAGCTATCCATTCGTCGGCGATGAGGATTACAAGAACTTCGCGTTGGACGCCGCTGAGACGAAGAACATCAGCGTGGAGATCGCCAACCCGCTCGCCGGTGATCGTCCGTTCCTGCGTCGTGACATTATTCCAACGCTGGCACAGACCGTTCAGCGCAATCTGCGTCGCGGTGTGGAGAATGTGTCTCTGTATGAGATTGGCCACGTGTATCTGTGGGATCCGAACGCTCCGGCGATTCCGGCGCTGCCGGGTGCCGTCAAGCCGACGGACGAGCAGCTTGCCGCGCTTGATGCCGGTCTTCCGGAACAGCCGATGCACGTTGCTGGCATTCTGACCGGCAACGCCGTTGACTCCGGTTGGCTGGGCGACCGCCGCGCAGTGGATTGGTCTGACGCCGTCGAGGCGGTGCAGCGCATCTCCGACCGTATTGGCGCAGCTCTCACACTGGATCAGCCGAAGGCTGAAGATGTGTCGGCACAATGGCATCCGGGCCGTGCAGCCCGCGTGATGGCCGGTGACGTATTCGTCGGCATGGTCGGCGAGCTTCACCCGCATGTCAACGAGGCGTTGGGCTTCCCTGCCCATTCCGCGGCCTTCGAATTGGATTTGACCGCGCTGTTCGCCACGTTGAGCGGCAAGCCGGTGCAGGCCAAGCCGATTTCCACCTTCCCGCCGGTCAAACAGGATCTGGCTTTCACGGTGTCCACCGACGTTACGGCCGCTGAACTCAAGCAGGTCATCGTCGAAGCCGCCGGAAACAGTCTTGAAAGCATTGAGCTGTTCGATGTGTACACCGGCGATCAGCTGGGCGAAGGAGAGAGGTCCTTGGCCTACGCGGTCACATTCCGTGCTCCGGATAAGACTCTCGCCTCCGAAGACAGCGAAGCTATCCGCAAGCGTATTGTGGATGAAGCGTCCAAACTGGGTGCGCAGCTGCGCGCCTGATCTCGACCTTCCCAAGAACAGAGGATGATTATGAACGAACCGGAACAGTATCAGCCGAACAACACCGACGAACGTCAGGAGACGGCTGATGCTGCTCCGGTTTCGTCATCTTCTGGTGCCGCTGCGCCTTCACAGCCGGAGTATGGTCAAATCAACCAACCCGAATATGGCGCGATGAGCAGCCAGCTGCCAGCCGGCTACGATCCGTACGTGTATGGCGCGCCTGAACCTGAACCGCAACCTGTGGATGCCGTCCAGCAGCAGAATATGCAATATCAAACGGGGCAATACCCTCCAAACGGGCAGCAGCCAATGCCTCCGTACAATGCGAACGGACAACAGAATCCATACGGTGCCAATCCGTATGGGTCAAATCCGTATGATCCGAACCAATATCCACAACAGGGCAATATGCCCTATCTGCCGAATCTGGATCTCAACGATCCCCGGCAGAATCCCGCATACGGCCATTGGGATGCCTATGCGATCATGTCTCTCGTGTTTGCCGTGCTGATGCCGGTGCCGGTCCTTCCTGCGTTGGTCGGCGCAATCTCGATGTGGCGCACCAAGAAGCTCCACATGAAAGGGCATGGCTTGGCTCTCGCCGCGGTGATCATCAACGTGCTGTATACTTTGGCCGTGATTTGGTTGGCGATGCATGGACTATCCGTCGCCGACCTGTATAACGAGACCTTGCAGTACATGCTTGGCGGTGCGGGATCAGGCCAAGGAGACGAGTCAATCACCGCCTGATTCGGCGTGTTTCCTTGTCTTCTGATAATCGTCATAGTCACGCAATGACCACTATGCGACACGAAACGAATGCATAATTATGCAATATAGTGCATAAAGTGTATGCTGAATGTGTTTTCAGTGAGTCAATGAAAAGAGACGTGACTATGGCCAAATACACAGTAGCCGTGGCCGGCGCGACCGGATATGCGGGAGGCGAGGCCCTCCGTATCCTCGCGGCCCATCCATATTTCGAAGTGACGTGCGTGACCGGGCATTCGTCCGTTGGGGACAAGCTTGGCAAGCATATGCCGCATATTCCGCAACTTGCCGACCTTGTGGTGGAAGACACCACTCCGGAAGTTCTTAATGGGCATGATGTCATCATTCTTGCTCTGCCTCATGGGGCATCCGGCGCATTGGCCTCGCAGCTTGATCCGAATGCCGTGGTGGTGGACTTGGGGGCCGACCATAGGCTTGAGGAAAAAACCGCATGGGATGAGTTCTACGGCGGTGACTTCTATGAGCACTGGACTTACGGCATGCCTGAGCTTATTACCGGCATATCCGAAGATGGTTCTTACCGGCGCCAACGTGAAGTGATTCCAGGAACCACGCGTATTGCCGGTCCGGGATGCAATGTGACCGCAACTACATTGGCGCTGCAGCCGGGCATTGCCCAAGGGCTTGTTGAGCCGACGGATATTGTTGCCGATCTGGTGGTCGGTTACTCCGGCGCAGGGAAGAATCTGAAGCGCGTCAATTTGCTTGCAGCTGAGGCATTCGGTTCCGCATTACCGTATTCTGTCGGCGGCACTCATCGTCATATTCCTGAGATTTTGCAGAACTTCGCCCATGCTGCAGGAAAGAACGCAGCTGTGGCAAATGAGTTCACGCTGGGATTCACTCCTATTCTTGCGCCAATGGCCCGTGGCATTCTTGCCTCGGTTTCCGCTAAACTAACCGATAAAGCATTGAGCATGTCGGATGCTGAAATCAGGCAGGTTTGGGCTGACGCATATGCGGATCAGGATTTCATGATTGTTTTGCCTGAAGGCGTTATGCCGGCCACCGCCAACATCATCGGATCGGACGCGGCCCATATTCAGGTGGCCGTCGACCGCAAGGCAAGTCGTTTGCTGGCCTTCGCGGCAATTGACAACCTCAACCGTGGCACGGCCGGACAAGCGGTGCAGTCGTTGAATGTAGCACTGGGACTTCCTGAAGATGCAGGACTGACAAAGATTGGAGTGGCGCCATGAGCGTAACGTTTGCGCAAGGTTTTTCCGCGGCTGGCGTGGAAGCCGGTATTTCCGCAGTCGAAGGTAAGAAGGATCTGGCTCTTGTGGTCAATAACGGTCCGCTGGATATGGCTGCCGGAGTGTTCACTTCGAACCGTTTCTGCGCAGCTCCCGTGCAGTGGACGCGCAAGATCGTGGCCGACGGTCATGTGAAAGCCGTCATCCTTAATTCCGGAGGCGCAAACGCATGCACCGGCCAGCCGGGATATGAGCAGTCCAAGGCCACGGCCCAAAAGGTCGCGGCGCTTGTAGGTGCCAAAGACAGTGATATCGCGGTCTGCTCCACGGGCCTGATCGGTGAGCTTCTGCCTCTTGACCATGTGCTTTCTGGCGCAGACAAAGCGTTCGCGGCCCTTGCCGATACCGCTCAGGCCGGTGCGGATGCGTCCCATGCCATCATGACCACCGACACCAAGCCGAAAACCGTTGAGTTGGAAGGCTCCAACGGCTTCCATATCGGAGGTATGGTCAAGGGGTCGGGCATGATTGCCCCGCAGTTGGCCACCATGCTGTGCGTCATCACTACGGATGCCGTGGTGAGCGCCGGCCAGTTGCAGGCGGCATTGAATGCCGGAGTGGAGATGTCGTTCAACCGCATCGATGTGGATGGATGCATGTCCACCAACGATACGGTGCTCCTGCTCGCATCCGGCGCTTCGGGCATCGAACCCGATCCGGACGAATTCAACGATCTCGTTGCGCAGGCCACGGCGTCTCTGGCACGCCAGATCATCGGCGATGGCGAAGGCGCGAGCCACGACATCCGTGTCAAGGTGATCGGCGCCACCACGGAGGATGCGGCGCTTGCCTGCGGTCGTGCGGTGGCCGCGTCCAACCTGCTTAAATGCGCCATTTCCGGCAATGACCCGAATTGGGGACGTATCGTCAGCTCGTTGGGCACCGTGCCGCCGGAAGTCGCGCCATACGATTCCAATAAAGTCACGGTTGATGTCAATGGCGTGCGTATCTGTGAGAACGGCGGAGCCGGACGCGACCGATCCGAAGTCGACATGACTCCGCGCGAGGTGCACATCGACATAGATTTGCATGCGGGAAATGCGGAAGCAACTGTCTGGACTGACGATTTGACCCACGAATACGTACACATTAATGCAGATTACGAAAGCTGATTGAACGGTAATGACCAAGGAACTCAAAGGACCTGGATTCCATTTTGACGTGCATACCGATTTGCGCGCCGACCAAAAGGCGGAAGTGCTGATTGAGGCACTGCCATGGCTTGAGGAATTCGCCGGACAGCGCATCGTCATCAAATATGGCGGCAATGCGATGATCGACGATCATCTCAAAGCCTGTTTCGCTGAAGATATGGTTTTTCTGCGACAGGTCGGCTTGCATCCGGTTGTGGTGCATGGCGGAGGCCCGCAGATCTCGCACATGCTTAAGGCTTTGGGCATTAAGTCGGAATTCAAGGGAGGTCTGAGGGTCACCACGCCGGAGGCCATGGATGTGGTGCGTATGGTTTTGACGGGCAAGGTTTCCCGTGAACTTGTCGGATTGATCAACGCCCATGGCCCGTTCGCAGTCGGTCTTTCCGGCGAGGATGGTGCGCTCTTTTCCGCCATGCAGCGCAAGCCGATCATCAATGGCTCTCCAACCGATATTGGTTTGGTCGGCGACGTGGTGAGCGTCGACGCATCCGCGGTTGAGGATCTGATCAATGCCGGACGCATTCCTGTTGTTTCCTCGGTGGCTCCAAATGAGGATGATGCTACCGAAGTGTTGAATGTGAACGCCGATTCCGCGGCTGCGGCGCTTGCGGCCGCCCTTGGAGCCAGCAAGCTGGTCGTGTTGACTGATGTGGATGGCTTGTACGCCGATTGGCCAGACAAGGACTCTTTGATCGGACGCATCGGCGTGGAGAACCTACGCGATATGCTGCCGGATTTGGAAAGCGGCATGCGTCCCAAGATGGAGGCCTGCGTCAGGGCCATCGACGGAGGTGTGCCTCGCGCCCATATCATCGACGGACGCAAGCCGCATTCCATCCTGAATGAGATTTTCACCACAGATGGCATTGGAACCATGGTCGTTCCCGAAGACGGTATTGAAATGAGGAGCTCGTATGGCAACTGAACAATTGGAAAACCTCGGCAGTGAGGACGCCAAGTGGCTGGGGAAGTACTCCCGAGTGCACATGAACGTGTTCGGCACGCCGCTTCGCGTTATGGACCACGGAGAAGGCGCGCATGTCTGGGACGTCGATGGCAATGAATACCTCGACTTCCTTGCGGGCATCGCGGTGAACGCACTCGGCTACGCCCACCCGAAATGGGTGAAGGCCGTCAGCGAGCAGGCCGCCAAAGCCGCCCATGTGAGCAACTACTTCGCCACGGAGCCGCAGATCAAACTGGCGTCGAAGCTCATTGAGCTTGCGGACGCTCCCGAGGGATCTCATGTGTATTTCGGCAACTCCGGAGCGGAAGGCAACGAGGCGGCATTGAAGCTTGCCAAACTGTATGGACGCACCTTGCCGGGCGCATCGCCTGCCATTGGCGGGAAGCCGGCACGTATCATCGCCATGACCCACGGCTTCCATGGGCGTACCATGGGCGCGCTGTCCGCAACGTGGAAGCCCTCCATCCGAGAAGCGTTCGAGCCGCTGGTTCCCAATATCGAATTCGTCGAAGCTGGTGACGAGGCCGCATTGCATGACGCGTTTGCCGAAACCGGTCTCGGCAAATACGGCAAGGGACCTGTCGCCGCCGTCATCATGGAACTGATCCAAGGTGAGGCTGGCGTGCGTCCGCTTGGGGCCGGCTATGTGAAGAAGGCCCGTCAGATGTGCGACGACAACAACGCGCTGCTCATCATCGATGAGGTCCAGACGGGTATCGGGCGTACCGGATCCTGGTTCGCGTTCCAGCGTGAGGATCTCTCGGGCGGAGTGGTTCCGGATATCGTAACCTTCGCCAAGGGCGTTGCAGGCGGTTTCCCGATGGGTGGCATGATCTCCTTCGGCGCCAAGCTTTCCGCACTGTTCACCCCAGGCTCCCACGGCTCCACCTTTGCGGGCAATCCGCTCGGAGCGGCCGCCGCGATGGCCACGTTGGAAACCATTGAGGAAGACGGCCTTGTGTCCAACGCCGAGGCGCGTGGCCAGCAATTGCGTGACGGCATCATGGCTTGCGGCAATCCGCTTTTCGTCTCCGTGCGTGGACGTGGCTTGCTCGATGCGGTCGAACTTGCCCATCCATGTGCGCATGCGGCGATGAATTGGGCGTTGGAGCACGGCTTGATCGTCAACGCGGTGGCGCCAGATGCGCTTCGTCTTGTTCCTCCGCTGGTGGTGACTGAACAGGATATTGATCAGGCCATCTCCATCCTCGCGAAGATCCCCGCGAATCTTCCCAACGACTGAACATAGCCGGCAATCACAACGAACTGAAACTCTTTTGAAAGGAGCCAACAATGGCAACTCCTGAATTGCGCCACATGTTGCGCGATGACGATCTCAACCATGAAGAACAGAAGCAGGTTCTCGAACTCGCCATCAAATTCCACAACGATCGTTTCTACCATCAGCCATTCGCCGGCCCGCAGGGCATCGCGGTGATCTTCGACAAGCCGAGTACCCGAACCCGTTCCAGCTTCTCCATTGGCGTTGCCGAACTGGGCGGCTATCCGCTGGTCATCGACAAGTCCGGCTCCCAGCTTGGCCGTGGCGAACCGGTCGCCGACACCGCACGCGTGCTTGACCGCATGGCCTATGGCGTGGTGTGGCGCACCTTTGGCCAGGATCGTGTGGAGGAAATGGCCAAGTATTCCACCCATCCGGTGGTGAACGCTCTGACGGATGAATTCCATCCCTGCCAGATTCTTGCCGACTTCCAGACTATCGCAGAACATCGTGGTGGCGTCGACAATCTGAAAAACCAGACCATCGCCTACCTCGGCGACGCGGCCAACAACATGTCGAACTCCTATCTGCTTGGTGGCGCCGTGGCCGGCATGAACGTGCGTGTCGCAGGGCCGAACGGCTATCTGCCGGATCCGCAGATCGTTGCCGATGCCGAAGCCATCGCATCCGAAACCGGCGGTTCCGTGTTGGTGACCACCGATCCGAAGGAAGCGGTCGCCGGTGCCGACTGTGTGTTCACCGATACATGGGTTTCCATGGGCGAAGAATCGGAATACGCCATCCGTTCCAAGCCGTTCTGGGATTATCAGGTGAACGCCGAACTCATGTCTTATGCCAAGGAAGACGCTATCTTCCAGCATTGCCTGCCGGCATACCGTGGCAAGGAAGTCACCTCCGAAGTCATCGACGGACCACAGTCCGTGGTGTGGGACGAGGCCGGCAACCGTCTGCATGCGCAGAAGGCACTGCTGACTTGGCTTACCGGCAAGACCCGCGGCGATGAAAGCCTGCTGGCCTGATGACGGACCAAACACCTGCGCTGCAACGTCCTGCCACACGGGCCGCTCGATTGAGCGCCATCGAGCAGGCGTTGCTGACGCGCATCGTCACCTCGCAGTCGCAGCTGTCCCAGATTCTCGCGGATCAGGGCATCGAAGTGACCCAGGCCACCTTGAGCCGCGATCTTGACGAGATCCATGCCACCAAAACCCGTTTGGCTGACGGAACCGTGGCCTATGCGCTGGGCAGACAGCCGGAGGAAAGCGCGTCGGCCAATCCTGATGCAAAAACGGAACAACAGATGAATCGTGTGCTTTCGGGACTGGTCACTTCGGTCGCGGCGGCTAGGAATCTGGTGGTGGTCCACACGCCGTCTGGCGCGGCCCAGTATGTGGCAAGTGTGATCGACAAGCAGCCCATCGATGGCGTGCTCGGCACCATTGCCGGGGACGATACCGTCATGGTGATCTGCGCCGATGACGATTATGCGAAACAGCGTGCGCAATGGCTGTTGGACGTCGTGTCCAAAGGCTGAATAGCCGTATAGTGGACGCGACGCACCGTATATGCATAAATATACAGAGCATTGCATATACTGATGAATAACGTTTGATGTTAGAAAGGGAAACCATGAGCGATCAGAATCGTCTCGTCTTGGCATATTCCGGTGGTCTGGATACCTCCGTCGCCATCTCATACCTAAAGGAACGCACCGGCAAGGATGTCGTGGCCGTGTCCCTCGACGTCGGTCAGGGTGGCGAAAGCCTCGAAACCATCAAGCAGCGCGCGCTTGCCTGCGGCGCCGTCGAAGCCTACGTGGTCGACGCCCGTGACGAATTCGCCAATGAATACTGCATGAAGGCATTGAAGGCCAATGCGCTGTACGAAGGCGTGTATCCGCTGGTTTCCGCCATTTCCCGTCCACTCATCTCCAAGCATCTTGTACGTGCCGCACACCAGTTTGGTGCTGACACCATTTCCCATGGCTGCACCGGCAAGGGTAACGATCAGGTTCGTTTCGAGGTGTCCATCTCTTCCATCGACCCGACGTTGAAGGCCATCAGCCCGATCCGCGACCTGTCGTTGACCCGCGACGTCGAAATCGCCTTCGCCAAGGAGCACAAGCTTCCGATTGTGCAGACCGAGAAGAGCCCGTTCTCCATCGACCAGAACGTGTGGGGCCGTGCCATCGAAACCGGCTTCCTCGAGGATCCGTGGAACGGCCCGACCAAGGACTGCTATTCCTACACCGATGATCCGGCATTCCCGCCGGTCGAAGATGAGGTCGTCATCGAATTCAAGCAGGGCATCCCTGTCAAGATCGACGGTCATGACGTCACCCCGCTGCAGGCTATCGAAGAGATGAACCGTCGCGCAGGTGCACAGGGCATCGGACGTATCGATCTGATTGAGGACCGTCTGGTCGGCATCAAGTCCCGCGAGCTGTACGAGGCTCCGGGCGCTATCGCACTGATCACCGCCCACCAGGAACTCGAAAACTGCTGCCTCGAGCGCGAGCAGCACCGCATCAAGCGCGATATCGACAAGCGCTGGGCCGAACTCGTCTACGATGCGCAGTGGTTCTCCCCGGCAACGCAGTCCCTGAACGCCTTCATCGAAGACACCCAGAAGTACGTTTCCGGCGAAATCCGCATGATCCTGCACGGTGGGCGCGCCGTCGTGACCGGTCGTCGTTCTGACACCTCGCTGTATGACTACAATCTGGCCACTTACGATTCCGGTGATAGCTTCGATCAGAAGTCGTCCAACGGCTTCATCGACATCTATGGTCTGCCGAGCCGTGTGGCCGCAGCCCGCGACGTCAAGTTCGGCAATGGCATCGAGGTTCCGGAAAACAGCGTTGAGTAAGTGAGTTTTTTACGCTGAATCGTCTCGATAATGGGGGAGAGCGTACCGTTAGGACCATCCTGACTGGTATTCTCTCCCTCAGTCATATCTGCAAGGAGAATGAAGTAACAATGACCGAGAGCACAACCAATGGTGAACACCTCGCCCTGTGGGGCGGCCGTTTCAAGTCCGGCCCGTCTCCGGAACTCGCGCGACTAAGCAAGTCCACCCAATTCGATTGGCGTCTTGCCGATGACGACATCGCAGGCTCACGTGCCCATGCCCGTGCGCTTGGACGTGCAGGACTGTTGACCGCCGATGAATTGCAGCGTATGGAAGACGCTCTCGACGAACTGCAGCGCCGTGTGGACTCCGGTGCGTTCGCTCCGATCGAAGACGATGAGGACGAGGCCACCGCATTGGAACGTGGGCTGCTTCAGATCGCCGGAGATGAGCTTGGAGGCAAGCTTCGCGCCGGTCGATCCCGCAACGATCAGATCGCCGCGCTGATTCGCATGTGGCTCCGCCGCCACAGCCGCGTCATCGCCAAAATGCTGCTTGGTCTCGCAGCCACACTGACCGAACAGGCCGAAAAGGCCGGACGCACCGTCATGCCGGGCCGCACCCACATGCAGCACGCCCAGCCGGTGCTGCTCGCACACCAGCTCATGGCCCACGTGTGGCCGTTGCTGCGCGACGTGGAACGTCTTGCCGATTGGGATAAGCGCATCGACGCCAGCCCGTATGGTTCCGGCGCCCTCGCCGGCAACACTCTCGGCTTGGAGCCGGTGGCCGTGGCCCGCGAGCTCGGTTTCTCCAAGGTGACCGCGAACTCCATCGACGGCACCGCCAGCCGTGATCTGGTCGCCGAATTTGCATTCATCGCAGCCATGGCGGGCGTCGACATCAGCCGACTGTCTGAAGAGATCATCATTTGGAACACCCAGGAATTCGCGTTCGTGCGCCTTGACGACGCCTATTCCACCGGCTCGTCCATCATGCCACAGAAGAAGAACCCGGATATCGCGGAACTCGCACGAGGCAAGTCCGGCCGTCTCATCGGCGATCTGGCTGGTCTGCTCACTACGCTAAAGGGCCTGCCTACCGCTTATGCGCGTGATCTGCAGGAAGACAAGGAAGCGGTGTTCGACCAGGTCGACACGTTGGAAGTGCTTCTTCCGGCCTTCACCGGTATGGTCGGCACCATGGTCTTCAACAAGGAGCGCCTCGAAGCGGAAGCTCCGACCGGCTTCGCCCTTGCCACCGACATCGCTGAATGGCTCGTCAAGAATGGCGTGCCGTTCCGTCATGCGCATGAGCTTTCTGGCGCATGCGTGAAGATCGCCGAAGACCGTGGTCAGGAACTTTGGGATTTGACCGACGATGACTTCGTCGAGGTCTTCAAGGAATTCCTTCCGGCCGACAAGGCACCTGAAGTGCGTGAGGTGTTGTCCACCGAAGGTTCGGTTTCCGCCCGTAACGGCAAGGGAGGCACGTCTCCGCTGCGCGTGCGCGAGCAGATCGTTTCCGCGAAAACCGCCATCGAACAGCTGCGCGCGTTCGCGAACTCCGTCAGCGATGGCCCTGCATACAAGACGCCGGAATCATTGCTCAAGTGAGCTTTAATCGGATCCCAAACAAACGATTCCGAAGTCGACGAAACGAAAACCAATCGACACCAATCGAATAGGCAAGGCAAAGCGGTGCTGCTGACACGCATGCAGATACAACATCTTGTCCGTATTCACGGGCGGGAAATCCTTAACCATGAACATATGCGGATCGAGAGAGAATGCTACCAGCATGGCGTGGTCACCACATTCGCGCATTCCATCCGTGTGGCCTGTCTGGCCGTATGGATCGCAGACAGGCTGCACTTATGGCATAGGGTGGATTTGCGTTCGCTGATTCGCGCCGCTTTGCTGCATGATTATTTTCTTTATGATTGGCACGAGTGGGACGATGGTGTGCATCGCATGCATGGTTTCACTCATGGTGGCACCGCCATGCGCAATGCCATGCGCGATTTCCGCCTCAATCGTGTGGAACGCGACAGCATCGAAAACCATATGTTCCCGCTGACGCCTTGCCCACCAAGGTATATCGAAGGATATCTGGTGACTGTGGCTGACAAGATCAGCGCCACGCAGGAGACGCTTTCTCTGGACCGTTTCAACAAGCCGGCGCTTGACAATCCGGAGAGTGGAAAGTGAAATGCATGGCATGATTGCATTGGAATACCTGTTTTTATGGTTCCTGCTGTATGCATTTGTCGGATGGGTGTACGAGTCGATTCTGGTATCCATTTCGGAACATCGTTGGGTGAACCGAGGTTTCCTCAACGGTCCGCTTTGTCCGATCTACGGTTGCGGCGCGGTTTTGGCGATTGTGCTGTTGCACGATCTGCATAACCCCGTGGTGATTTTCTTCATTTCGTCGTTTGGCGCATGCACGCTCGAATACGTTACCTCTTGGGGTATGGAAAAGCTGTTCCACGCCCGATGGTGGGACTACAGCCACTACCGGTTCAACATCCAGGGGCGAATCTGCCTACTGGGAGCCGTGGTGTTCGGCTTTGCGGGCGTGATCATCACTGACGTCACCCAGCCGGTGGTGGAACGTATAACACGGATGATTCCTTTGCCGGCCGTGCATTGGATGTGTGCGATTTTCGCTGTGATCGTTATTACAGATACCGTCATCACAGTGCTTGGCGTCATCGATCTTGCCGACAATCTTGCGAAGTTCAGCGAAACCGTCCAAACATATGCGGAAAAGGCCGGCGACTCGTTGCAATGGGGTAGGGATGCTTTCCGAGATAAATTCCGTGGTACGTTCCAAGGCCTGTCGGAATCCTCCCAAGAGGCGTTTGAGGCTCTTGCCAACATGCAGGCCACTGCAACTTCCATTTTGAACAGACAGCAGCGTCGTATGATCAGTGCGTTCCCGCGTTTGCGCTCCACGGATTCCACCAAATACAGCAAGATCATCGAAACCGTACGTGAAATGCTGCGTCGCAGGCAATCGCACAATAATGCCGACATCAAATAATTCCACGAAAAACGCCGAGTGTGGCTGTCTTCATCTTCTGCGAAACTGTAGGATGCGTAAAACGCAGTATCATCCGCAATTCAATAGGGAGAAAGCACAGCTATGGCTCACGTCATCGATTTCAAGGAGGCCGGTTTCGAGTCCGTCCTCGATGAACTGGAATGGCGCGGGTTGATTTCCCAGTCCACTGACAGGGATCGACTCGCCGAAGCGTTGAATGGAGATCCCATTTCCTATTATTGCGGTTTTGATCCGACCGCAGCTTCCCTGCATATCGGCAATCTGGTGCAGCTGATCAATATGCGCCATCTTCAGGCTGCGGGTCATCATCCGATTGCTTTGGTCGGCGGCGCCACCGGTTTGATCGGCGATCCGCGCCAGTCGGGCGAACGCACGTTGAACCCGAAGGATGTCGTGGCTGGTTGGGCCGAGCGTCTGAAGGCGCAGATCGGCGGCATTCTCGAAGTGGAAGGCAGCAATCCGGTTCGTTTCGTATCCAACTATGATTGGACCGCCTCCATGAACGTCATCGATTTCCTGCGTGACGTCGGCAAGAACTTCCGTTTAGGCACCATGCTTGCCAAAGACACCGTCGCCCGTCGACTGAATTCTGAAGAGGGCATTTCCTTCACCGAGTTCAGCTATCAGGTGCTGCAGGGCAACGACTTCCTGCATCTGTTCGACGAATACCAGTGCGTGCTGGAGCTTGGCGGATCCGACCAGTGGGGCAACCTCACGTCCGGTCTTGACCTGATCCACAAGGTACGTGGCGCGGATGTGAACGTGTTCACCAGTCCGATCATCACCGACGCTCAAGGCAAGAAGTTCGGCAAGTCCGAAGGTAACGCCGTCTGGCTTGATGGCACTATGCTGAGCCCGTACAAGTTCTACCAGTTCTGGTTCAACCGCCCCGACAGCGAGATGGAGAACCTGCTGAAGGTGTTCACGTTCCTGCCGAAGGCGGAGATCGAACGTCTTGTGGAGGAAAGCAAGACCAATCCGGGCGCACGCGAGGCGCAACGCACCTTGGCTTGGGAGGTCACCAGCTTGGTGCATGGTGAGGAAGCCACCCGACAGGCCATTGAGGCCGCCGGCGCGTTGTTCGGCCGTGGCGGCGATCTTGCAGGCATTGACGAGTCCACGCTTGAAGCCGCTCTTGACGGCGTGAAGATCGACGGCGAGTTCGCCAAGGCTGCGGTGGGCGACCGTGTGGCGGAAGCCGGCATGAAGGCCGGACTGTTCAAGTCGATTTCCGAAGCGCGCAAGACGATCAAGGCCGGCGGCGTGTATCTGAACAACGCCCGTGTTGAAGACGAAGAGCAGATCCTCAACGAAAACGACTTCCTGCATGGCCGTTTCGCATTGATTCGTCGCGGCAAGAAGGCCCTCGGCGTCGTCGAAAACGCGTAAGCGATCGCGAACGGCGCAAACAAGCGTAAGCAAAGAACAAACGAAGACCACCCTCAAAAAATACAAGGAATATAAGGAACAGCATGGCAGAAGAACAGCGCGGATCGCGCGGCAAGTCCTACGGCAACCACAAGTCCTACGGCTCGGGCAGGCCGGGCAATCGCGGCGGCAAGGGATTCAAGCCGCGTGGCAATGGCGGCAAGTCCTACGGCCACAAGTCCGGCGGCTTCCACAACGACGACCATAAGGGCGGATACCGCAAGGGCAATGGCGGCAATTTCCACCGCGACCGCGATTTCCGTCGTGATGGTGAGGGGGAAGGTCAGGAGCGCCGCTTCCATAACGGTCCGCGCAAGTTCAACCGTGACGGCGAGCGTCGCGACGATCATCGCGGTTATCGTGGCGGTCGTGGAGACAATCCGCGCTATCAGCGCGATGGCGAGCGTTCCGGTTTCCGTCGTGACGATCGTCGTGATGGAAACCGTAAGGACTTCCATCGTGACGGCGATCGCCGCAACTTCCGCCGCGATGACCATCGTGGCAATGATCGTCGTGACGGCGGCCGCCGTAATTTCCGTGATGGTGATCGTAAGGACTTCCATCGTGACGACCAGCGCCGCGACTTCCACAAGGATCGTAACCAGCAGCAGGGTGAGGAACGCCGCGAGTTCACCCGCGAAGAGAAGATGGCTTACCGCGAGGAGAAGCGTGGCGAGTATATGGCCAAGCCACGCCGCAATTCCGATGGTACGGTGAGCTTCCCCTCTCAGAATCCATATACGCATCGTCGTCCTGACGAGCCGAAGATGCCGAAGGGTATCGAATGGCGCATGCTCACCACCGACGATCGTGAACGCCTGCGTGGACTGTCGAAGGAGCACGCGGAGAACATCGGTCTGCACATTCTTGCCGCATACACGCTTGAGGAAAGCAATCCGGAACTGGCTCTCGAACACGCCAAGTGGGTGGCGCGTCAGGCTTCCCGCATTGATTTTGCTCGTGAGACGCTCGCCTTCGTGGCATACCGTCAGGGTGATTATAAGCTTGCACTACGCGAGTTCCGTACCGCGTTCCGCATGAACGGTTTCCTGGATTACCTGCCGTTCATCGCCGACTGCGAGCGTGGCATGGGCGAGCCGAAGAAGGCCATCGAAGTGGCAGCGAGCGACGACGCCAAGTATCTGCGCGGCGAAGCCAAGGCTGAAATGTTCCTGGTTTACGCGGGCGCCTTGGGCGATCTGAAGATGTGGGACAAGGCCATTGAGATCGTGCATACGCTGGGTCGTTCCAAGGGATTGGCCGGCGAATACCGCATGCGTGCGGTGCAGGCCGAACAGTACTTCCTTGAAGAGGCCGGTCGTACCGATGAGGCCATCGCATTGGATCGTCTGCTTGACAAGCTCGAACTGCAGTATGCCGATGTTGAGGATGATGAGACTTCCGATGATCTTGTTGTCGAATACGATATGCAGGAGCTGAACGACGAACTCATGGATGTGCTTGGCATTTCCGAAGATGACGCGCAGTACGCCCCGGAAGATCCTGAGGATGAGGAAGGCGAATCCGAAGCCATCGACGAGAACGGCGAAACCAGCGATGAAACCCAGCTTGAGGCCGAGGAGGCGGAAGCTGGCGCGGAATCCGATGACGAGCCGGCGACTCAGGCCGACGCTGAACCATCCGAAGCCGACAAAGCGGATGAAATCGTGGAAAACGAAGCCCACAGCGCCGAAGATGAGGCCGAGGAATCTTCCGAAGCCTCCGAAGACAACGAGTGAGGTGCGTGGCCCACATGCTGAAGTTCACGAATCAGCCGCTCAGTGAGACATACAAGCTGGCGTTGCTCGATCTTGATGGTGTGGTTTACCGTGGTAAGAACCCTGTGGAACATGCCGCCGAGAATATTCGCAAGGCCGAATCCTTGGGCATGACGGTGGAATACACCACCAACAATTCGTCCAGATTGCAGTCCGTGGTGGCGGACCAGCTGAAAGGGTTCGATCTGGAAGCCGAACCATGGCAGGTCATCACCTCGTCGGTTGTCGCCGCACGAATGGTGGCGCGTGCCGTGCCTGAAGGCTCGAAGGTTTTCGTGCTTGGCGCCCAACATCTGCGTGAGGAAGTGTCCAAGCAGGGACTTGAGGTCGTCGATCGTGCGGAAGAGCAGCCGGTTGCCGCCATTCAAGGCTGGTATCCCGACATGTCATGGAATGAGATGGCGCAGATTGCTTATGCAGTCGAGCATGGCGCGACCTATTTCGTTACCAATCGTGATCTGACCATTCCCCGCGAGCTTGGCATCGCCCCGGGATGCGGTTCCATGATCATGGCGGTGATCAACGCCACCGGTGTGGAACCGGTCTCGTCCGCAGGCAAGCCGGAATCCGCCATGTATGATGAAGCGCGCGTTCTCGCAGCCCATGATGGTGACGATCCGGTGGCCAAGGAACTGTGCCTCGCCATTGGAGACCGTCTTGACACCGATATCGAGGCGGGCAATCGTGGAGGATATGATTCCCTTGCGGTGTTGACCGGCGTCACTAATCCGAACGAACTCATGTTCGCGCCGGCGCATCTTCGCCCAACCTACATCGCCAAGGATTTGCGCGGCCTTAACGAGCCTGCTCCTGAAGTGGTGCATGATGAGGGCGCATGGCTGTGCCGCGATGCGAAGGCTCGTGTTGACGGCGATCGTCTGTATGTCACCGACGTCACCAGCGTCGACGGGTTGCGTGCCGCATGCAGTGCCATGTGGGCCGCTGCTGACAGCGGACGCGACGTGAGCAGCATCATCGTTCCGGAACTCCGTATTTCCTAACGAACAGTTCATGCCGATTATTGGAAAACCATTGCGAAACAGTGATTCCGTTCAAGTGGTTCGTCTTGACGTTGCGTTGTTGGAACGAGGTCTGACCGACAGTCGTTCCAAAGCGCAACGTCTGATCGCGGACGGCAAAGTCAGTGTGAACGGTGTCACCGTCACCAAGGCGTCAACGAAAGTCTGTTGCGATGACGTCATCGCCGCCGATAGGGGAGACGGCTACGTTTCCCGTGGCGCATACAAGCTTGTCGGCGCGTTCGAACGGTTCGCCGACGTCGGATTGCGTTCCGCGCAAGGATTACGTTGCTTGGATATCGGCGCGTCCACCGGCGGTTTCTGCGACGTGCTATTGCGCAATGATGCCGCGCAGGTCATCGCTTTGGATGTCGGCCATGGGCAATTGGATCCGAAAATCGCGCATGACGACCGTATTATCGAAATGAGCGGCGTCAATATTCGCGACGTGTATGCGGAGGATTTGCCGTATCGTCCGGAAATGATTGTTTCCGACGTATCGTTTATTTCGCTGACATATGTGATTCCGGCGATCGCAAGAATCGCCGCACCGCAGGCGCAGATCGTGCTGCTGGTCAAACCGCAGTTCGAGGTCGGCAAAGGCAACCTTGGGAAAAACGGGATTGTCGAAAGTCAGGAATTACGCGAACAGGCGTTGGCATCCGTCGTGGCATGCGCGGAATGCAACGGGCTTGACGTGCGCGCCACAACGGTATCTCCCATTGAAGGCACGCATGGCAATATCGAATATCTGCTGTACGCGGTCATGCAATGAAACAGTGGCTGATTGAGAAAACCGTGTCTGCAGTGTAAGCAAGGCAAATAAGGTAAGTAAAAGAAAATCCGGAAATCATGATTATGAAATTCCGGATTTTTCCATATGGAACGAGCATGTCAGCCGCGTAGGAACCGGTCGATCTGATCCTGCTTGCCCATGATGATGAGCTCGTCGTTGCGGTGCATGATGAGCTCTTTCGAACCGTATTCGAATTCCTTGCCCGGGGATTTGATACCGACCACGGTGATGCCGAAACGTTCATGCACGCGAGCGTCTTCGATTGTGTAGCCGACCACGTGTGCGGGGGTATGTATTTTGACGACGTTGTATGCGCCTTCAAGTTCGATGTAGTCGAGATAGTTGCCGGACACAAGATGTCCGACGCGTTTGCCTGCATCGGTTTCCGCGTTGATGATGTGGCGTGCGCCGATGCGCTGCAAAATGCGGGCGTGTTCCTTCGACACGGACTTGGCCCAAATGTCGGAAATGCCGGCGTCGAGCAGATTGCCGGCGGTAATGACGGAAGCTTCGACGCTGTCGCCGATGGCCACGACGGCCGTGTCGAAATCGGATGCGTTGATTTGCTCCAACGCCATCACATCGGTCATGTCGGCCTGCACAGTGGGAATCTGCGAAGACCAACGGTTCACCAGTTCGCCATCTTTGTCGACGGCGAGCACATCCTGGCCCATCATGTCGAGCGTGGTGGCCACAGAGCTGCCGAAACGCCCCAAACCAACTACGAGAACGCTTCTGGTGTTGTTAGCCATGATGTTATACACCTTTCGAAATTCCGTCTTCAAAAAACTATATTCATGTGTGATTGCAGGCAACTGCAAGTATATGAAGCCGTATCGTCAGCCGACCACGATCTGCTCGGTGGGGTAGCGGACGGCCTCGAGATTGTGTGGACGCGAAATCGCGTAGGCGATGGTGAGCGGTCCGAGACGCCCGATGAACATGGTGGCGGCGAGAATGTATAGCACCGTGGGACTGCTTTCACTGGCCACGCCCACCGAGTAGCCGCCTAGGCCGAACGCGGAGCAGGTATCGAACAGTGCGTCGCACAGCGAGCAGTCGGTGATGATCATCAGCGCCATCGACACCACGGTGACCAGCATGAGGCATGCCGTACTTACGGCCACGGCGGTCATAACCGCCTGCGTGTGTATGCGGCGGTGGAACGCGTTGATGTCGTGGCGTCCGGTGAATGCGGCACGACAAGTCAGCAGAATCACCGCGAACGTGGTGACGCGGATGCCACCTGCGGTCGAGGTGCTGCCACCGCCGATGAACATGACGATGGACAGGAACACTTTGGTTGCGTCGCTGACGCCTGGCATCCACGACAGGTCAAATCCGGAGCTTCGTGGCATGACGGCCGCGACCATGGCGTGCCAGAGGCGCGGCTCGATGCCGTCTCCGGCGAACAGCAGCTTGTTGTTCCATTCCATCAGCAGGAACCACGTGAACGAGGCGATCACAATGCAGAACGTGGTGGTCAGTGTGAGCTTGGTGTGCAGGCTCCAGCGCTTCGGAGGACGGCGCATGCGCCAGGAGCGCATCAGGTTCAACAACACCGGGAAGCCGAGGGTTCCGCAGAAAGCACTGGCCAGGATCGGCAGGCCGACCGCCCAGTTGTTGACATGCAGCCCGGCTCCGTCGGGGGTGAAGCCGGCATTGTTGTACGCCATGACCGCGAAGAACAGCGATTCCCACAATGTGTGGCGCACATTGCCGTGGTTGACTTTGTAGAGGCCGGGGAACAATGCGACGAATGTGATGCCTTCGATGACGAACGCGGTGGTGATGACCACGGTGAGCACGCCTTTGATTTCACCGAGCTTCGTGGTGCCGAGTTCGTTGGCGGTCAGCATGCGTTGCGTGGCCTTGAGATGGTGGTTCACGGCCAATGCGATCAAGGAGGCGAACGTCATGACGCCAAGGCCGCCCATCTGCACGGCGAAGATGAGCACGCCTTGGCCGAAGGTGGTCCAATGCGTGGTGGAGTTGACGATGGAGATGCCGCATGTGGAAATGGCGGATACCGCGGTGAAGAACGCGGTAGTGAACGTGGTGGTTTCGTCTTTCGGTGTGGCGATGGGTGTCATCAGCAACGTAGTGGACAACGTCGCGAGCGTCAGGAAGTAGAAGATGGTCAGGCAGCCCGGATGGTTGACGAGTCGGTGCATGAGGCCGCGTTTGCGCGGCTTGCGGTCTTCCGCCATGGCCTTCTCGAAAGTATCTCCCGAGAACCACCATGCGTAGCCATGCGAGGCCTCACGATTGGAGGAGGACTCGTCAAAGACGAGGTTTGACATGCCGTTCCTCTCTCCTTTTCTTATGATGTGTTGGTCTTCTTTCCTGTGAGCTATTGTAGGCATATGTGCGACTAACAGGCTATTTGACGGCTGACATTCCTGATTCGTGGCTTGCATTGGAGGCGGATTTGGGGTATTTCCGCGGGTTCTGGCATGTTTCCGACGCGCATTGCCGGTTTTCGTTCATTTGTTCGATTACACTGGAGGTCGGTGGCGTCTTCATAGGCGTTTTTCATAGGACGTTTCCTTTGCTGGAAAGGGATTGACGATGTTCGGTACCCGTCATGCGGTGGTGGTGACACATAGTCGCCTGAGAGAGAGCGGAACGGTGGTTGAGGAGGCGGTCGAGCAGCTGACCCAGGCCGGTTTCGAAGTGTCGATCATCGACAATATCGAGGCGCCGGACTTCGGCAGGCAGTCGCCGGTGGTTCCCGAACGAACCGAAATCGTGGTGGTGCTCGGCGGGGATGGCACCATTCTTCGAGCGGCCGAACTGGTGCACTGCACCAGCGTGCCGATTCTTGGCGTGAACTTGGGACATGTCGGTTTTTTGGCGGAATTTGAAAGCTTCCAGATGAGTGAGGCGATCCGCAGGGTTGCCGAGCATGATTATTCCATCGATGAACGCATGATCGCGCATGTTGACGTGTGGCTGCCGGGGGCGAATGAGCCGATTGGCGATTGGGCGTTGAATGACATCACGCTGGAGCGTGCCGACCGTGGCAAAATGGTCGAATTGTCGATTCGCGTGGATGATGTGGAAATGAGCTCCTTCGGCTGCGATGGCGTGATTGTATCGACGCCGACCGGTTCCACTGCGTATGCGTTTTCCGCAGGAGGGCCGATCATGTGGCCGAACGTGAAGGCGTTGCAGTTGGTGCCATTGGCGGCTCATGCCTTGTTCGCCCGTCCGTTGATTATTGGTTCCGGTTCCACGTTCGCCATCGATATTCTCGAGGATTCCACGTCGGACGGCTGGATCTGCTGCGATGGCCGCCGCCAACGCGCATTGCCACGAGGCACGCGCGTCGAAGTGCGCGAATCGAAGAGCACCTTGCGTCTGGCCCGTCTTTCCGGCGTGCCCTTCACGAATCGCTTGGTCACGAAATTCGATCTTCCTGTTGTCGGATGGCGCGAACAGGCACGTAAAACCGGGGAAGTACATCGTGGCCACGTGTCTCCGGAAGATAAAGAAGCGAACGAGTAAAAACACTGATGCTTGAAGAACTTGAGATTCATAATCTTGGGCCGATCCGTTCGGCATTGATCGCACCTGCCGGCGGTATGACGGCGATCACCGGTGAGACGGGTGCCGGCAAATCGATGCTGCTCAGTGCGATCCGGCTGATTTCCGGCGGCCCTTCCGACGGTGGCCGCGTATCGGTTGGAGCGAACGAAGCGTGGGCGCAGGGCGTGTTCGAGGTCGCCTCATCGCCTGCGGCGGTTGCCGCGGCGCACGAGGCGGGTTTCGAACCTGAAGACGGAGAACTGTTCCTGTCTCGCAAGGTGCCTGCCTCCGGTCGTTCCCGCAGCATGCTGTCAGGGCGTAGCGTGCCTCGTTCCGTACTGGGGTCGATCGCAGCGGAGCTGGTGACGATTCATGGTCAGGCAGACCAGCTGCGTATCGCTTCTTCCGTAAGACAACGTGAGTTTTTGGATCGCTATGCCGGCGATGACGTGGCGTTGGCCGCATACGGCAAAGCTTGGAATGCGCTTCGTGCCATGGATGATCGGTTGGAGCGATTGTCGAGCCAGGAGTCGTCCATGCGTCAGCAGGCGGACTACCTGCGCGAGTCCATCGAACGAATCAACCGCATCGATCCGCAGCCGGGGGAGATGGCCGAGTTGCGTGCTCGCCGTGATCGCATTGAGAACGCGGCCGAGATTGCCGAAGGGGTGAACCGTGCGTTGAGTGCGTTGGATGCTTCGCAGGTTGTTGACGATGTTGAATCATCCAGCGCCACCGATCTGATTGATCGCGCGTCGCAGGCGCTTCGTGCCATTCACGTGGACGGCGTGTTTTCGGAATTGGCCGATCGGCTTGATTCCATCAGTACTGATTTGTCTGATGTGGTGTTTACCTTGTCGGGCGAAGTCGACAATGATCTCGGCATGGAAGACTTGGACGCCATCAATGGACGTATCCATGAGCTTGACGAATTGGTTCGTCGTTGGGGGCCGGAACTGTCGGATGTGATCGCGTGGAGGGATCAAGCGGTGTTCGACTTGGAAGACTTGGATGCATCTCCGGAAAAAGTCGGCCAATTGCAGGAGGAACGCGAGAAACTGTTTGGTGAAGCGTTGAAAGCGGCACGTGCGGTAAGCAAAAGACGTACCGCCGCGGCGAAAGAGCTCGCCGCCAAAGTCACTGCGGAACTTGAATCACTGGCCATGAGTGGATCAAAGCTGGAAATCCGCGTATCGGAACGTGAACATTTGGACGCCTCCGGTGCTGACGACATTGATTTTCTGTTCACACCGTTTCCCGGCTCACCACAAATGCCTATGGGTAAAAGCGCGTCTGGTGGCGAGCTGAGCCGACTCATGCTGGCACTCGAACTCGTTGCGGCGGAAAAACATGTGGTGGCGGGCGGTTCCGTGCCTCCCATGACGTTCATTTTCGATGAGGTCGATGCGGGTGTCGGTGGCAAAACCGCGGTGGAGCTTGGCGCGCGATTGGCGAAACTCGCTCAATCCGCGCAGGTCATAGTCGTCACCCATCTGCCGCAGGTCGCATCCTGGGCCGACGAGCAATATGTTGTCGCGAAAGGCGAAACGAAAGATGGGTCGGTCGAAACCACCATCAAACAGGTGCGTGGCAGCGATCGTGTGCATGAGATCGCACGCATGCTGTCCGGCAGCGAAAGCGAAGCCTCGCTGGAACATGCCGAAGAACTGCTCAAATCATCGGTTCTCGATTAACGTAGGACGCACAATAATAAAGGACCCCGTGAAACAGGAATCGACCATCAAAAACTGCGTGAGCAGTTTTGAATAAGAATCGAAAGGCAGGATATCGATGGCAAGCAACCAAGGCAAAGGCGCCATTTTCGATCTTGACGGCACGCTACTTGATTCCATGGGCGTATGGGATCAGGTTGACATCGATTTTCTTTCAAAACGAGGCATTGACGTGCCGGACGATTACATGACGAAAGTTGCAGCCATGCAATTCCGTCAGATCGCCGAATATACGATCGCGCGTTTTGATCTATCCGACACTCCCGAAGAGCTGATGGACGAGTGGGATCATATGGCTCGCGTCATGTATTCCACAGTGGTCGAAGCCAAGCCATATGCGCGCGAATATCTCGCTCAATTGAAGGGGAGCGGAGCGAAACTTGCCGTTGCCACATCGCTGCCGCCGATGATGAGAGAGCCGGCGATGAAGCATGTTGGTATTTTCGACTACTTCGATGAAGTGGTCAGCGTCGATGATGCCGGCGATGTCGGCAAAGACCGGCCGGACGTGTATCTGTTGGCTGCATCTCGTCTCGGAGTAGAGCCGGGGGAGTGCACCGTGTTCGAGGATTTGCTGGTCGGCATGCGTTCCGCCAAGTCGGTTGGCATGAAGGTATGGGCCATGCACGACGATTCGTCCGATGCCGATTGGCCGGCGATTTGCGGTCTGGCAGATGGTGTCATGTTCGACTTCCACGACGCGCCTGCCGTATTGTAGGAACCGGCGTCGTACGGGGATATATGCATTTGGGGCTTTCCGTTGATTCGGAAGACCCCAAATACGTTCCATAAGAGTCTACCGGCTGGCTCGGTTCAGATGTCCTTGCTGCCGTAAATATGCAGCGATATCTTGCGGGAGAACGCCAAGGCGAGTACGTCGATGATCAAGAATGCCGCTAACGCAATGGCTTGGTGCCGGCTGATCGCCTCGGCCAGCTGTTCGACGGTCTTTGCGAGTTTCGGCAATGCCTTGCACAGTCCGATGACTGTGCCCCCGATCACGCCGATGCTCAGAATAATGGCGGCCATGGCGCGATAAGGGGAGAACCGGTACAGGAACGGCTGCACGATGGCGTTGAGCAGCACGAGGGTTAGCACGGTCATCGCGGCGAAGCCGATCGCATCCGTCACTTTAACTGGCTCGTGCATGATGATGCCGGCGCAGGCGATGCTGACGGCCACTTCCAATCCTGCCACCAGATCGCAGACGATAAGGAATGCGAATCGTCCGAGGATCTGGTGGTTGCGGCTGATGGGCACAATGCCGTTCATCCAATGATGGTTGTTCATCTGTTCATAGGAGAACAAGGTGATATTAAGCATCAGGAAGCCGGAGGCCGCTCCGCCGATGGCGGCTCCCGCAACGCTAGCGAGAGTGGACCCCGTGGCCGCCATCAGGCATGTGAAACCTGGAACGTACGCGAAGAAGATGGCTATGTACGACCGCCCGTAGCTGATGGTACGGTTCCAGTCCAAGGAAATCTGCCTAAGGATGGCGGTCATGGCGTCCGCGTTCGCTGTCGTGTTCATCGTACGTCTCCTTCGTTGGTATTGCCGATTGCCGTATGTGCCGCGGCGTTGGTCAGTCTGATCACATCTTCAATCGAAGCATGCTGTGTCAGGAGACCGTCGGTGCCGCCGATGTGTGGGATGTCCTGCGTGCGGACCAACGCGTCGAAGCCGGTTGCGTATGTGCGGATGCCGACCATTGCCCGCCGCAGACCATCAGTAAGCTCATCCGGACCGCCCTTGACCAGACGGAACGCGTCTTCGAACTCGTCTTTCGGCCCGCTGTAATACAGCATGCCGTTCGTTATATACGCGAGGAAATCCGCGCAGCGCTCCAAATCGGCGGTGATATGCGTGGAGAAGATTACGCTGTGTCCGCCATCCGCAACATAATCGGACAGGATGTCCATGAGCTCGTCGCGGGACAGTACGTCCAGACCGCTGGTCGGCTCGTCGAGAATCAGCAGTTTCGCATCGTGGCTCAACGCCACGGCGAGCATGAGCTTCATCTGCATGCCGCGCGACAGATCCTTGATCTTCTTGTTCCGTCCGAGTCCGAACCGTCTGAGGTATGCGTCGAACAGATTGTGGTCCCACAGCGGGTACATTGGGCTGCTTGTCCGTTCCACCGCGTCGACCGTCATGTATTCGATGAAATAGCTGCTGTCGAGCACTACGCCCAGCTGCTCTTTGGCCCGCTCCTCATCGGCCATCGCGTCAAGGCCGAGCACTTCGATTCGTCCCGCGTCTCGCGTGGTCATATTGAGGATCAGTTTGATCAACGTGGATTTGCCGGCTCCGTTCGGACCGACCAGACCCATGATGTAGCCGGACGGCAGGTCGAAGGTCACGTCATCCAATGTGAAGCCGGAATCATAATGCTTCGTCAATCCGGTTACGCTCAAGGCCAAGGTTGGCCGTGTTCCTTGGGGGAGTGAGGAATCGTTCATGATTGTTCCCTGTACGCTTTCTCGAACATGCCAAGCAGATCAAGCAGGTTGATGTCGGCGGCTTTGGCCTCGATGGAAACTTCACGGAGCTTGTCCATGATGCGTTCACGCGCACGTTCCTTCATGAGTTCGTTGCCTCGTTCCATCACGAATGTGCCTTTGCCCTGCACATTCTCCACGAGCCCCTCGTCGGCCAGTTCGTTATACGCTCTGGTCACGGTGAGCACGCTGACGCGCAGTTCCTTGGCGAGCTTGCGCAGTGAGGGAAGCGCCTCGCCTGCCGTAAGCTCACCCGACATGATCACGGACCTGATTTGGCTCTTGATCTGTTCGTAAATCGGTTCTCCGGACACGGATGAGATGATCAGCTTCAATCTGTGCCTCTTTTTCTGTATATTCCGTAGGTGATATATCTCCCAGCTGAACAGTTAGATGCAAACTGTTTAGCTGTTATATATAACAGTAACACAGAAAACCCGTACTGTTATTGCGTGTCGCATAACAGTACGGGTTTTGTCGGAATATAAGGGAATCCGCCGCTCCATGAACGTCTCTTGCGGTCGGCGATTGACGGAAGCGACATTTATTTGCGTTCGCGGATTGTTTGTTAATCGTTCACGTTTAAGGCGTTGCGTGTTCGCCTTCCAAGCCTATTTTGTCGCCCGGGCTGGCTTGTCTGACAGCTTCAATGTGGCAAAGCAGAAGAGGTAGAAGAATGAGGATAATGGCGAAAAACCATACGGCAACAAAGGGACAGCGGCAGGCAGGAGCCTGGCGCAAACGCGGTACCAAATCGGTGGGCGGTGGCATGCTCGCGTTGACAAGCGCTGTAGTGGCAGCGGCCATGCTCGCAACGCCAGCGGCTTTGGCTGGGGAAGGAACCGCCCGGTATTACAGCAGCAAGCAGCCGTATGTTGCACCGGCGAGCACATCATATTCAGCAATTCCGAACAGATACCATCTTGCATACACCGAGTCTGTGGTAAGGCATGGCTCGCGTGGCCTGTCGCGCTACAAGTATGACGCTTTGCTGGCGCTGATGGCTCAGTCCGCTGCGGAAAACAATTATGCTGGATTCGTTAGCCCAGAGGTTGGCAAGGAATTCATCAACAATGTCAATGCCATTACCGCGGCCAACGTAGGCAACGGGTATGGCATGCTCTCTGGTCAGGGCGCCATACAGCATCAGGGCATTGGTGAGAGAATATACCAGCGTGATGCTGATCTGTTCGCCAATGCCGCAAATCAGGGACTGCGCGTCTCATACCAGAGCTCGGGTGAGCCTCGTGCGACCGAATCCGGAGAGAATTTCAAACTAGGATTCGATCAGGCTTCCAACGGTTTGCTGGCGAATGCGGTTGTAGCACCGAATAATCCTGCGGATAACAATTCCGGCAAGGATTTCGACAAGAACACCACCACGTTGTATTTCCATAAGACCGATAATCCGGATGGTACGCAGAAAACGGGCGAGGCCAAGGAGCGCGCGGAACGTTACCAGCAGTTCGTCGCGAATGATGAGGGCATCGCCAAAGCTGAGGAAAACGTGACGAACGATCCATCCATGACCACCGCTTCGCATGATCTGCTCTCTCAAATCTTCACTGACGATTTCCTCGCGTCCATCGGCAAGGAGGAAGGCCAGCGCATCTGGTACAACACGGCTGACGGCACGAAGAAGGGCGCGGCCAATTGCGCTGCCGGCGCCGACCCTGCCAAGGATGCGAACGCGTGCGGTGACGCCAAGAAGAAGATCGCGTCGGAACAGGACGCGGCAATGGATTTGTACAATCTGTACATCATCGCGGCCGATATGGAACAGGAGAACACCGGATCCCACACGTTCAATTTCGACCAGTACTTCCAAGGTCAGCACGCCCAGGATGCGAAGACGTTTGCTTGGTCGCTTGATGCCGAGGACTTCTACGAGAAGGGACCGGGGCGCGCAGGTCAGGATGAGACCTACCGCATCGCCCAGCCGTTGCTCGACGATTTCTTCAATGCGATCGACACGAGGGAGCGGGCCGGCACCGCCGCGACGTTCCGATTCGCACATGCCGAAACCATTATTCCGTTTGCGGCATTGCTGAAGCTGCCTGGATCGCAGCAGCAGGCGAGTGAACTGTACACGTATGAGAACAATCCGTGGCGTGGCGAAAGTGTGACGCCGATGGCTGCGAATGTGCAGTGGGATGTGGTTGTGCGTGATGGTACGGACGCTTCGGGGCAGCCGTATCAGCCGTTGGTCAGAATGCTGTACAACGAGACGGAAATCGGATTCAACGATTCCTGCACGCCAATTGCGGATGGTTCGACCTGGTATAAGGAAAGCGAGCTGAAAAGCTGTCTGAATGGTAAGGGAACCACGGTTGATGCCCGACTGACGGATGAGGAAGGTCAGCCTGAAACGCCAGGCCATGAATCGACACCAGATGATTCGCAGAAGGCTCCGGGTGCGAATCATGCGAACGGCCAGCGGGAGCATCCGGTGAAATCGTCCGCGAACGGCGGCGATGCAGTCAAGCTCGCCAAAACCGGTTCGAACGTGACGCCCGCCATCGTGGCGACCGTCGTGATGGTGTCCTCCGCGATACTTGGAGGAAGCTACGCGCGGCGTTCCCGCCGGAAGGCTTGATTTAAAACCTTATCTCGACCGGGTTACGGCCTGACTTGCAACTTGGCCGCAGCCGGACTTCGGTCTAGCGTTTTACATCTGATGCGCTGTTCCCAATTCCCATCCTCGGGCTTGGAAGCAGCGCATCATTGCGTCAGGTGAGGTATGAGGTCAGTGCGTATGCAGCTGGGGCTTTTCGCGCACTTTGGCGGTGAAGTAGTCCGCTTCCACCTTCCATACGGTGACGGCGCATACCTGCTGGTCGGTGAACTCCACATGCTCCATACCGGCCTGCTGTCTCATCAGCAGTGCGAGCCCCTGGCGCGCCTCGTCAAGATCGTCGATGATGGACGCGGTACCATTGCCGACGATCGACTTGAACGCCTCGCCCCAATTGCACAGCGTGCGCCCCTCGATCACCTCGCAGTCAGTCGCCATTTCGAATGCTACAGGAAGCGCGTTGCCCGCGGCCTTGACCGCGTCCATCTTGCGCCCGGTCGCAGAACCATGGAAATACAAGGTGAGATGATTGGATTCCGTGTCGAATACGTATCCAAAATTCAACGGCACGATGGTGATGCCCTCCGCATCGGTGTATGCAATATTCACGATCTTGCACGTTGCGATAATCGCATCAATCTGCTGTGGTTCGGTTACCTCACGGTCGGCACGCCTCATCATGCGATGCCTTCCCGCAACCGTCCGCTCATCATTACGACGCGTCACCATGGCACGTTCCTCTCTGCTGGATTTACACACCCAGCCTACCGGCTCCCTCGGCCGATGCTGTACACGCCGGAACCATCATCTCACCAAGCATGATCCACCGGCTCCGGCTGCGCAAGACGCTTCGGCCCTTCAGCATTTCAATCGCCTTCAACTCCAAACGTTCACGCTCCTCAGCCAACGCATCGCCAACACGATCAAGCAAACCGCACACGCGAGCCGTGGACTGACATGTCGGAAGACGATGATTTATTGTTGGAAGTCTGAGTCTCATCGCGCTTCTCCTCTTCTCTTACGAGGCCGTGCCCCGCGCCGTTACGAGACCTTCGAAAGGCTTGTCGAAGAGACCATATTCGAAGACATCGGCACACTGCACGACCGCTATCAGGAATTCGGCATCTACCCGCTACTGACGCTGCTTGCGTCATTCGCATGAAAAAGCTGATCTATAAACAAAGCGGCATCGCATTCCAAACTAGAAAACGGAACCATCAAGCTTGTCGAGCGCCCGCAGCAAAGAATCAACATGACCCTTCGCGCGCACGTTGTACCGAGCGATACGAATCACTCCATCACCATCGATCACGAAAGTCGAACGAATTACACCCTCATAGACCTTGCCGTACAATTTCTTCTCACCATACGCACCATACAAACGATGCACAGTCAAATCAGCATCCGACAACAAAGGAAACGTCAAATGATCGCGCTCGCGGAACCGGACGAGCTTGTCCAGCGGATCCTTTGATATGCCGAGCACAGTGAATCCGCGGGAGCGCAGGCGTGCGAGGTTGTCGCGGAAGTCGCAGGCCTCAGTAGTGCAGCCAGGAGTCATCGCGGCAGGGTAGAAGTATAGGATGATATTCTGGCCGCGCAATGCGGAGAGCGCGATGCTATCGCCGTTGTCGCTGGGAAGTGTGAAGTCCGGGGCCGTCTGCCCCGCTTCGAGTCGTGCAGATGTACGGGAGTCCTGCGCTGCTGGGGTTGCTGGCGAATTGATGTCGGACATGATTGCTCCTTACCGTTCTTCGGACTTCGTGCCGATACAAAGCGCGAATAGGTGTCATCATACCCGCCTTACGTGCGCGCGGCTTGCTTGACTCGTTGCGCGACGATCTATTTTTCTCGTTCCAAAGCAAGCGCGGTATCGAATATTTCGATGTGAGCGGAACGGTTTTGTTTGTGCATGGGCTATTATTGGGATGACAAGTTTTGTGCCATTCCCCAAACCGGCTTGCCGTCGGTCGGGGCGGCGGAAGGCTTGCGAGAGGTCACTGCCGGATACCTCCGCCACGTCGGAGACGTGGAAACCGTAAGGGAGGCGTAGCATACCACCCGTGCGAAACCGTTGGAAAGCGGAAGGGTGAGCGAAACGTCCCGCGAGAGCGTGGCGAACCGCCCAAGCAGTGGGCGTCAGACCCGTCAAGGGAACAGATCCGAAAAGATCTGTTCCCTTCTTTTTATTCGGAGGGCAATGATGGCTGACCACAGCAAAGAGAAGGCGGAGTGGCTTCGGAAAGTAAGGGACGAAATCCGTCCCGCATATGCCCGGTTGTTTTCCTCGGGACGGTTGATTCTTCAATGTGATGACGGTAGCGAAGTTGCCATCAGGTTTACTAAAGGCGTTTTGCCCATCTATGTGGGTTTGAATACTACATGGACTTCCATAAGGGACGTCGTGCCCGGCAATCGGATTTCTATGACGACATCATACGAAGGAATTTTACGGCGAAGCGCGTGGACTACACCCATAGACATAGCGACAGGAACACGTCATACGAAAAGCGGCGGAGTCATACAAAATCAAAACTGGATATAGCAGGTGAGGCCTTCAACCATGTGGCGAGTGCTGCCTATGTGGTGGAATCTGCGAAAAGTGGCTTGATTTTATTTGCTGGTGATGAGCGGTGGGCGTTGGGCTTGTCGGAACAGGTGAACAAGAAAGATGAGCGGACGGGTGATTACATTCCTGCATCTCTTGTGAATGAGAGTGTTCTTTCCGAGAGCATCCACAGGCGGGGTACGCGTGTGAGAAGCGTCGTATCAGCAAGATGGGAGTGATTCCGGAAACCGTTTGCTTGGTCTGTAGTCGTAGGCTTTGGTGGCGTAGTGGCGGTCATCGCTGCAGGATAAGAGCGGGATGATATTCCGGACGTGAACGATGTCTCGATCATTCTCTTTGGGATTCCTCGTCGGCCATGAATTAAGGAAAGCAGGCTGTATCTCGCCTATATATGGCAGATTTCGGGATGCGACGGGAGGTATTTCGCTTATATATGGCAGCCTGTTCCTCAAAAATGAAGCTTTTCATACCCCCTACCTACTGTTTCGGCAGACTGGCCTGCCATATATAAGCGAGAAGCCTCCGGACAAGTCCGTGAATCTGCCATGCATAAGCGAGATGAGGACAATGCACATCGAGGTGATGATGTTTTGTCTTTGCCGACGTGCTGGGCATCCCTGTCGAAAACGTCGCAGTAAACGAGCTCGGCGGCCTTGGCGACGCGATGTGCTCCGCCGTGGGAACCGGCTTGTACAAGGATTTCCAAGAAGCGCTCGACCACATGTCGAAGCCGGGCAAAAGATTCGAACCCAGAATCGACCAGACCGCCATCTACGACCGCAAGTACAAGGCCTACGAGTCGGTCCTGCGCGTCACGGACGCGGGATGGAACACCCTCCGCGTTATGCAAAACAGTCCGACCCACTGAACTAATCAACAGAAGCACACGAAGCAAGAGTCGGACACGACGTGTCGATCGTCGTGTCCGACTCTTATATGGCGTGCGCCTGTTGGATGCCGATTATGGTTTGAAGGTTTTTTGGATTGGCGTCCCCCCGGAATATCGCGAATGGGGCTAATGAAGGGAAACGAAAACATGGCGTCTAAACATGTTCTGAACTGCGCTCCGTTCATTGTCTGTTTTTGAGAATAAACTTGAAAGACAAAGGTGATTCCTTAAAGGCGAGGAGGGTCTCATGAGCGCTATGGAGCTGTCGGAGTGGGAGGGAAAGCTCAACGAAGAGGTCCGAATCGACTGCACTCTGGAGGCCTTGGCACCGGGTCAACTTATCGAATGTGCGGGTGGAGAAGAAAAAGGGAACGCAACACGAGTCGATGACGAGGTAACCGTCATCAATGTCGAATGCGAGGAAGCATCTAACGGAAAACAGGCCAACTATTATCGGCTGGCGTCGTGGTGTGGAGTAATCGCGGGTGCCATCGACTCGTTGTGGGTCGGACGATTTGACCTTGATCGTGCAAGAGAATGGGGAAGCGGTCAGATTGATGCGTTCGTGATTGCTGTAGCGAGGATGGATTCGGAATACAAGGGTGACGATCTGAAATCGGCGATTAGGTTCCTCGAGAAGATGCATCCGTTCGTCGGTGACAAGGTCACTCAGGAGTTCGGCGGCGGATACCAGCATCATTTGCGGGATTTTTCGCATCACATGAGCTTGGGAGGTCTTGCTTTCTCCATCCTGACGCAGTTCACGGGGAAGGTGTATGGGACGGACCGGCATGGGGAATTCCTGGCCGTGCCTGTGGAACGGGATGAGCTGATTGGTGGGAATCTGGAAGAGAAGCTCATGCTTGGCGTGGTGGGGTGGTTCTTCCATATGGTGAGCGATATGGCGGGGTCGAGCGGGTCAGTAGGGAAGGGGACTGGTACTCCTGGGCCGGTGTTGTCCTTGGTGAAGGAGTTGTCGGCATTGCCGTTATTCAAAGACGCGATGGCGGATGAGAGGTCGTTCCGTAAGATGCTGTCGAAATTGTTTAATGGAACACTGCTGAAGGATGTTGGTGAAGGTGGCGAACGGATTTATCGGCGCTTCGATCTCAGGGCGGAACTGGGTGTGGGACGTGAGCTGGCAAGGCAGTCCGTGCCTGTGATAATCAACGAATGTTTGGTATGCGTATGCTATACGGCGCAAAAACTGTATGAAATGTGTTCGAAGGGGATGTTGGACCGTGAGTCGCTGATGCGGCTTGGGATTGATACGCTGCTTCCGAATGGGTCTGCAGTCGCTGCAAGGATGGTCACCATTGCGACGGGAGTGTTTTCGCTGTTTGACGTTGCTGACGGGGTTATCCGCGCGCTCGTGGGAGGTAAATCGAAGATAGGAGCGTTGGCGGTTAAGGATCTCTTTCTGCACGTGAACTTTGTCGGGATCGCTCGGTTTGCATTTGCTGTGCGTACGGATTATCAGGTGAGTTCCGACGCGCGCAAAACGGCGCAATCGATCCCATATTCCGGGTTTGAGAATCGAGGCAATGGGTATGGTGATGATTCCTCGGTTATGCGATTCTTCGAAATGGATTTGGCGAAGACGAACATGTTGGTCTCCATCGAGTATCAGGCGCTTCTTGCCGATATAGAGCAGACGAAGAAAAAGTCTTTGCGGGCAGGCAAAGAGCAATGGCTCCAAGATTGGGAGAGAGATGTCAGTGCCGAATTCACGCTATTTTCCTTTGAAGAGCTCAGGGAAGAGGCGCAGAGAATCCAGACATATTCGGCAGTGGGATGGCAGGAGCTGGTGGCGTTGGAAGCTTCGCAGTTCGTGCCGTATCAGTTTATGTCTGAGGGTTCCGGAAATAAGACTGGCAAGAAACTGAAGTTTGATTCAGAGACGTTGGATGAGGTATGCGATAGATTACCGGGATTCGAAAAAGGAAGTTGCAGAAAATACGCGAAGGCGATAGCCGGGCAGGAGAAACGGCTGAAAGGCGTGAATGAGACAATACTGGTGGGTGCTGTCGGCAGTGTGTGCCTAATCACAGCGACAGGGGGAGCCGCATTTGTGTTGGCTCCGACCATCGCTCCGGTATTGGCGGGATCGACAGTGGCAGGCTTGTCCGGAGCCGCGTTGACGAGTGCGAGTCTGGCCGCGGTTGGGGGCGGATCCCTTGCGGCTGGAGGCCTCGGCGTGGCAGGAGGTACGGCCATCATTGCCGGTGGCGGCGCACTGGTGGGTGCTGCCGCCGGTGGAAGCGCCACCACATTAGGCACGTGGATAGTGTCGAATCAGGACGCATACGTACTCAACACGTGCGCGAAATTGACGGTGTTCTGCCGGAACGTGCTGCTCAATGATGAGCAGGGGAAACAGAGAGTTACCGAGATATGCCAGTACATACGTCAACAGATATGGATGGCTGAAGCGCAACTTGGGTTCATGTCGCAGCTTGAGAGTCTCGTGAAGAAAGAAGGCGGGATTTCCCTCGGTTCAGGACGTCAAGCCAAGCGGTACCGTAATGAGGCTGTGAAAGGGATTGAAGGCAGCATGAAGAACATGAAGAACAGTGTGAAATACATGAAGGCCTGCGAGAAACAACTCAAAAAGATCGCGGGTATTGATAGGGAGAGTGAAAAGAGTTCCACATGGAGGGTAGCTCCGCAAATCGAAAGCCAGTGAGTGATGGCGGAATAATGGAGCAAGCCGACGTGCCGGAAGAAGGCGATTCGCTTGTTGGTGGCTGGGGTCGTCGCGCTCTTTCCTCTGCAAGGACTTCTCCTGCGAGACGCCTAATTAATGCGCGTAAATTAGCTTGCACCTTTCATATGGAAAAACTGATTCAAAAGACCGCATCGCATTCCAAGCTAGAAAAACGGAACCATCAGGCTTATCGAGCGCACGCAGCAAAGAATCAACATGGCCTTTCGCGCACGTTGTACCGGGCCACACGAATCACTCCATCACCATCGATCACGAAAGTCGAACGAATTACACCCTCATAGACCTTGCCGTACAATTTCTTCTCACCATACGCACCATACAAACGATGCACAGTCAGATCGGCGTCCGACAACAACGGAAACGTCAAATGCTGTCGGGCTACTGGCGAATTGATGCCGACGTGATTGCTCCTTACGGTTCTTCGGACTTCGTGCCGATATAAAGCACGAATAGGCGTCTGTTGAGGTCGGTCGGAGGACTGTGAGCCACGGTCGGCCTCAACGTGCTAGATGGTTGTTAGAGGTTAGAAGACGCTGTAGCCGCCATCTACGCGAATATCAGTGCCAGTAACGTACGAGGAGGCGTCGCTGGCGAGGAAGAGGACCGTGCTGGCAATCTCGTCATTCGTGCCGAAACGGTGCATTGGCACGACTTCGAGCATGGCGTCGTGGCCAGGCATGTCGATACGGCCATTGAAAATTCCAGACCACACGTATCCGGGGGAGATGGTGTTGGAACGGATGCCATCTTTGGCGAGCGCTGCGGCAAGGTAACGTGAGTGTTCCATGATGGCCGCTTTGGTGGCGCCATACGCGTTCACCGGCGTCGGACTTCCCATCATGTAGTTCGCGTTGTGTCCGGACAGGGAGGCTGTGAAGATCAGTGAGCCGCCATGACCGTGTTCGCGCATGATTTCATGCGCGATGCGGCCGGTACGGTAGGTGCCGTTGAGGTTGATGTTGATGGTGCGCGTCCATACTTCTTCGGTGGCGTCTTGGTCATCTCCCGGTACGTTGACTCCGGCGTTGAGGAATGCGAAGTCGACGGTGCCCAGCTGTTCCACCAATTGCGTTTTGAGTTCCGCGACTTGTACCGTATCGGTGACGTCGCAGGTGAGCGCAATGACGTTGGTGCCGAAACCTTCGCGCATGTCTTCCACCAGTTCGGTGAGCTTGTCTTCTTGGCTGGGCAGGTCGACTAGTGCGACGTCTGCTCCGGCTTGGGCGAGTGCGGCTGCGGCGTTGCGTCCTAGACCGCCTGCGGCTCCGGTGACGAAGCCTTTGCGGCCGCGCATTGAGAATTTATCGAGTATCGAGTAGTTTGAATCCTTCCATTTGTCGAGGGGATAACGTTCGTCGAAGATTTGTTCGACGGTTTTCTCTGGAATCTGCGATGATTCATCTGCCATGTTTCGCTCCTTTGCGTTATGATGACCGCTTTTTAGATGCGTTCGCAGCACCATGTTTCCAACACATCATATGAACCGCGTTTGCGGTTGCCTATGCTCGTGCCTGCGGTCGTTCGGCGTCCGTGCCGAACCAATCCGAGTGTAGCAAATAAAACGATGGCGATGCTGTCAGTATTTGTCAGGTAAAACGTAGTGAGGAAGCCGTAGAGTCAAGACCAGAAGATGGTTGGCGATCAAAAGGGGGGTGGTGATGGCGGATTTGAAAATGTTTTCCAAACCCGTGGTGTTCACGGATTTCGATGGGGTGCTCAACGCATTCCCGAATGACAAGCTTCTGCGCAGGGGCGGCGTGAACAAGGTCATGGCCTGGGCGAAGCCCGACAGTCCCTACGTGAAAATGTATGATCCGGAAAAAGCGTTCCACTTGGACGGCAACGAAAAAGCCCACACGCCCGTAGGATCATGGCGTATTCATTGGTCCAGCGAACTGTCCGACGCGATGTATGCGTTGGCGGTCGACGGTATCGTGGAATTGTGGTGGCTGTCCACCTGGCAGCCGTACTGCAATCAGATCCTCGACCTGATGCTCGGCTGGGATCCCATGCTGGTCGATGTCGTCACCTGGTATGATCCCGTCACCAAATGGGGACGTGAGACGGGCAAATGGCAGACCATCCAACGACGCGTACGCATCGAATGCGAAGAGAATGAACCCGCGCCGATCGTATGGATCGACGATGATGAATGCTTCGAACAGCGCGCGCAGCTCTTGGAGGAACTCCAGCCGAAAGCGCCGGTGCTTATGGTTCGCCCGGACTATCGTATCGGCATCAGCCGTCGTCAATGGAAGCTGATCGATACGTTCGTGCACCATCCCGAACAGTTCGACACGGTCACGTTCGACATGGAACCAACCTGCAGGATATACGACATCCACCACGGTTTCTAGCCTAAATGAATTACCATGGGAGGATAGTCGAGCGGAACGAGATGAGGATCTGGAATTCGCCAAGCTCATCGACACGAAGGCCCAGCCGTTGTTCGATGAGGAGTATCAGTAGCGCGAACGGCTTCTATGGGGCGAGTAACGGTCCGACTATGTTGCCGTGGTTTCTCCTTCCGAACGTGACATGAACCGAATGTGCATTGAGATGTGCAATTCATGCACATTGCGGTCGCCGGCCGTTCACCTTCATGTAAGAAGGAATCAGCCTTCGGGCTTTAGCATGAGTTGCAATGGCGCGTATTGGATGCGCGCGTACGAGGAAGTGAGAGCTGCTTACATGCGTGTGTTCGATTTCGACGGAACCATCTATGACGGAGAAAGCCTGTTCGACCTGTACCTGTTTTCGGCCAAATACAATCCGAAGGTATTGCGGTACATCGCCCCGGTACTGCGGTACGCCATCAAATACAAGCTCGGACGAGTCACGCTCGACCAAATGGAATACGGTGTGGGCAAACTATGCCACGGATATTTAAGCGAACTTGCCGAATCGTTGGAATTCGAAGAATTGGTCAACACCTTCTGGGATCAGAACATGAAGCGCATCAAACCCTGGTATGAGCCACGCGAAGACGATGTGATCCTCACCGCCTCGTTCGACATCACCGTGGGCGAGGCCTGCCGCAGGCTTGGCGTGCAACATTTGGTCTCGTCCACCATCGACGGCAACACGTTGAACGTAAACTACCTCAACTTCAACACCAACAAGCCCAAACGATTCCGCGAACTCTACGGAGACAACGTTCGAGTGGACGAATTCTACACAGACAGCCGATTCGACCAGCCCATGATCGACATGGCCCGACGTGCCTACATGGTTAAAGGCAACAAAATCCACCAAGTCAAATAGCCGGAAAGGCTGGAACGGAATACGGCGGCATGGGCTGATTCTTGCGTGTCCTTCAGTGGGGATGCCTTGCGTGGGCCAAGATGGGCGCCGGTTGTTCGGATTGCCGCATATAGGGAAAATGCAATCGAATGCAAAAACTAGGGCGACACGCGCTTGTAGGGGATTGATCCCGCGGAAGAAAAGTGGGATGATTGCTCGCAAAACAAAAGGGCAGGGCACGAAGCCATTCAGGATTCCATCGAATGTGGGCCGGAGCTTTTTCCCTTCAAGACCAAAGGCATTCTGCTTGTCTCGTCGAGATACGAAAACCTCGATAGGGACCGGGTGCGCATACATTTCGACAGCAGGAACATCGAAGGAATCCTCGATGGCGGGCACAATACCCTCGTCATCGGACTGCTGATCCTGAAGCGTGCCTTGGACTTCACCGGAGGGAAACTGCCTCGCGGCCAAAAGACATGAGGCATATTCAAGGCTTTCTGGACGCAATACCGGTCCAATATCGACGAATATCAGAAAGCCGTCCGCAAAGACGAAGATGGGACTGCGCCCGAAACGACAGCCGAAGGAGACCTATCCTTTTATGTTCCAATGGAACTCATCGTCCCGACTGATCCGGACGACAGGATGTGCGTGACGGAATTCCGCAACAATCTATTGGAAATCTGCGAAGCGAGAAACAACAACGCACAGCTGACCACAGGAACAAAAGCCAACCAAAAAGGATACTTCGACACACTCTCACAACAACTACGCCTCCAAAACAAACAAATCGCCGACCGAGTGGAATGGAAAAGCAACGACGGAGGAGACGCACCCATACAGAACCTAATAGCACTCACATGGATCCCACTCACCCTAATCCCGCCAGTCTCCGACGCAAACACCCTACAATGGAAAACAAGCCCACAAAACTTCGTCGAACAACACTTCGACGAAATCATGCGCCAATACTACATGAACCTGACAGCATGCCAATACGATCCACAAAAAGTCGGCAAAATGCCAAGCAGTTACAGCACGGCCCGCAACGCATACAAAATGGCGCTCGCAGGTATTGGCGGGTAAAGCCTTGTGGATTATGAAGGGGGTAAATATGGAATGCTGCATGAGCCGAAGCAAGGTGTCTACATGCTGAAGGTGAAAGAAGTATCCGGTATGAAGACCACCCGCCGCGAGAGCGGGCAATATGCAAGAAAAGGACGTTAACACGCGCGACGAATATGATTTTAGCGACGCGAAGGCGAACCCCTATGCCGTTGCGGCCCGCAGGCCGGTGACCATGAACCTCGCGGGGTAAGCGATCGAATACTTCAAAGACATGTCCAAGGAGACTGGCATTCCATATCAGAACCTCATCAATCCGTATCTGGTGCAATGCGCCCGGGAACATAAGAAGCTCGAATTCGTCTGAGCGAGGCCGTTCGCCGACGTCGGACCGACCGAACCGCGGATCGTCCCCCGCGATCTGGCACTGGCGTTCGGATCCGGTCGAACTTGCCCCTTCAGTCCGTTTTGCCGCCGTACAGCAGTCCGCCAGCTCAGCCGCCCACGCACATGTAGACCAGCCATCTGGGCAGGGGATAATAGGAACCCGTCGAACCCGTCTTCCACCCAGCCACGCTCCTCGAGCGAGTACGGAAAGAAACTCGTACCGTGAGATGTTGGAGACACGGTACGAGTTACAACCGTTTTCAGCGCCCAGTTAGGAAGGTGGGATATCGGGCAATGATTTCATCGAGCTGCTCTTCAGTGGACGTGGCCGCACCATGCACGAGGAACGGTTCACGATAGGAGGCGTGTACATAACGAGACATGGCCTCATACGGCGACAGCAACTCTTCCATAGTTCTCGCCTGACTACCATCATGCGTATAGCATTCAGCCGGTGCACCAGTGGAAACAGCCACCATGATCTCCTTGCCCTCCAACGCATAATCACCATAAGCCCAGCCGATATTCAACACGTCATCCTCCCACTGCTTAAGCAGTGCCGGAGCCGAATACCAGTAAAACGGGAACTGCAACACAATGCGGTCATGCTCCTGCAGCAACGCATGCTCACGTTCCACATCAATTTTGAAATCCGGATAGGCGGCATACTCATCCACCACAGTCACGCCATCGACCTTTTCGGCCACATCCATCAGCTTACGATTAACGTGGGAATCCTCCACATGCGGATGAAACACCAACACCAACGTCTTCATAAGTCGCCTCCTGACAACGGCCGTTCTACGTTACCCGCCATAGTAACCCCAATCGCAATCACAAATACGAAACACAACCGTTCAGCCCACGGCTCAAAAACGCAAGTAAACTCCCACTCACTTCCGTAATCCGAAATCCGGCAACGAAGTTTCGAACAAGCAAGTCAGAAACTTCACACCATCATCCAACAACTACCGCGAAACACGTCTCACACACAACCAATAAATCAACCAAGCAACAGGAACCGTCAACATAAACACCGGATAAAACCACACAACCGGCAAACGCCCATACACCAAACCACCCACAAACGGACCAACCGACATACCCAAATCAATACCCGCATAATACGTACTATTCGCAATACCACTGCGCTCGCGGCCGGCGATCACTACAGCCTGCGCCTGCGTGACTGAACTCATCAAGCCATATCCGACGGCGGTGAAAAACGCAGCCAACAACAGCATCCAATCGTTGAACAGGAACGTCATACACGCGAGCATCGCCAGCATGCCCAATGAGCAGAGCGTAAGCCAAGAACGGAAGCCCTTACTGTCGAATAGGTCACGCAACACCAGCCTCAACACCAATAACGTGACCGCATAGAACATGAAAAACAGGTCGGCCGACACCGGCAGATGACGTGCCTCGACATAGTTCATTATGAATGATTGGTTCGCGAAATACGCTATGGCGAACATCATGAACGTCAACGACAACGGCACCACGCGTGGTTCCAAAATCGAACGGATCGAAAGATGATGTTTTTTGGTTGCGCCAGCAGAACCGTCAATGTCTACGGCAAGGGAGGGATTCTCCGTTGTGGAAGGCTGCTTTTTGCGTACCGGCTGTCCGCCATTCTTCACCATTAACGTGGCAATCAGCATGATCACCGCCAATATCAGCGAACTTAAAAACGTCAGTCGGTAGCCGATGTACTTCTGCGCGCGAATACCCAATGCCGGGCCGACCGCCATGGCTAGCGCGTTCATTGTGCCGTACAACCCCATGCCGGCACCCATATGGCGAATCGGCAGCAGAAGCGACATCCACGTGGCCAAGCAGACCGAACAGCATGCGAAACCGACACCGTTGATCACACGCGCCATGATGAGCATGATGGGGGAGTTCGCGAAATAGTACAGCAGTCCCGCGGTGAAATAAAGCACTGTGCCGGCCGTTACAAGCGTACGTTTGCTGGTTCTGTCGGAAAGATTGCCTGCGATCGGGCGGCAGAACAATGAGGTGAAACTCATCGACCCTGCCACCACCCCCATCAACATACCGGACGCGCCTAACGATTCCGCATATCCGGCGACAATCGGATTGGCAAGCATATTGCTCGACATGAAACAGAAGGTCGCGAGCATGACCAACGCCATGTCACGGGTGATGAGACGATCATGCTTACGTTGTAGCTGCTTCGGCTTGTTTGATTGTTGTGCCGGTTGTTCCTGCTGCATTGATTCAGATGCGGATGTCGTCGGTAATGTCATGCTCGTTCGCCTCCGAACATGCAACTGTAGCAGTCTTGACGAAAAACGGCCGTCCACATATTGCGGACGGCCGATAATGACGAACTAACGGTTCGAAGACATGCTTCGTTTACAGGGTTTTGGCGGCCTGCTCGACGAAGTCTTCCATACCGTCGATGTCAACGAAATGGTCGAAACGCACGTTGGCGGTTTCCAATCCGCGCAATGCGGCTGGGGCAGTGGTGCCGGTCGCTTCGGCAAGCACGTCCATGCATTCAAAATCCGTACCGGAAGCGTCCAATCCCAAGGACTCGTTGACCACACGCGGGAACTTGTACGGGCTGGCGGTGCTCAACAGCACGCGCGGCGTCAGCGGATCGCGAGGCATCTGCTGCATTACGTAATAGCCGCACGCGGTGTGCGGGTCGATCACGTAATGGTTCTTGTTCCAGCAATCCGCGATCATCTCACGCACCTGATCCTCATCGGCCCAGCCAGTGCCGAACAGGGAACGGATCTTAGCCAGCATCGGTTCGGGAACCTCATAGGCGCCCCACTGGTTCAGATCGTTCATCAGCATGGCGATCAGACGAGTGTCCTTGTCGGACATGTAATACAGCATGCGCTCCAGATTCGAGGAAATGAGAATATCCATCGACGGGGAAATCGTCTGATAGAACGGACGCTGACGGTTATACGTGCCGGAAGTCAGGAAATCGAACAGCACATTGTTCTTATCGGACGCAACAACCAGATGCTTGACCGGCAGGCCCAGCAACTTCGCATAATATCCGGCGAGAATATCACCGAAATTACCGGTCGGCACCACGAACTCGACCTCATCGCCAACATTGATGACCTGCTGTTCGAGTAGCTGCGCGTAAGCGGAGAAATAGTAGACGACCTGCGGCACCAAACGCCCCACATTAATCGAATTTGCGGAAGACAGTACCACATGCGAGTCGGACGCCAAGCGGTTGGCAAGCTCGCGGTCGCCGAAAATGCGCTTGACCGCGGATTGTGCGTCATCGAAATTGCCCTTGACCGCGCACACGTTCACATTCGAACCGGCCTGCGTGCTCATCTGCAGTTCCTGCACTTGGCTGACCTTGCCTTCCGGATAGAACACGGTGATGCCCGTGCCCTCGGCATCCGCGAAACCAGCGAGTGCTGCCTTGCCGGTGTCTCCGGAAGTGGCGGTCACGATCATGATTTTCTCGTTGTCGTCGCCATCGGTCGGGGTGGTGCGTGCCATGAAACGCGGCAGGATTTGCAATGCGACGTCCTTGAATGCGGAGGTCGGACCGTTGAATAGTTCCATCACGTAGTCATCGCCGAGCGGCTTGACCGGGGTGATCTTTTCGTCGGACCACTGCGCACCGTATGCCTCGCTGATGCATGCTTTGAGTTCAGTTTCGGTGAAGTCGGGCAGCAACACGCTCAGCACGTCGAATGCGATCTGCTGGTAGGACTTGCCTGCGAGGGATGCGATGTCCACGTGGGTTTCGCCCAGTGAGTCGGTTACGAACAGGCCTCCATCGTCGGCGATGCCTTTGCGGATGGCCTGCTTGGAGGTGAGCGAATCGGTGGTGCTGCGGGTGCTGTGGAACGTGGTCACTGGATTTCCTTAGCAATAGAACGGGCAATAACGTCAAACAGTATTAAGTGTAGCGTTATGGGCGGGAAGAAACATGCTTGGCGTCCGTGGAATGGGACGACATGCGATTTGCAAATAGGCGATTGTTTCCTTCTTGTTTCGTGATTGCTGCCATGTTTCGAAACGCCCTGTTCTCCCATACGATTTATGCACGTACACTTCATCGTGGAGCCCGCATGCTCGTGCGGGCAACGTAGTTATCCTCCAAGCCAAGGAGAGTTCAATGACCGCATCACCTCTCGCGCAAACCCCGAACGACATGTTCAATGCACCCATTGCCGAAGCAGACCCCGAAATCGCCGAAGTGCTTAACGCCGAACTGTCCCGACAGCAAAACGGCTTGGAAATGATCGCCTCCGAAAACTTCGTGCCGCGTGCAGTGCTTCAGGCACAAGGCTCCGTGCTGACCAACAAGTATGCCGAAGGCTATCCGGGACGCCGCTACTACGGCGGCTGCGAGCAAGTCGACAAGATCGAAACCATCGCCCGCGAACGCGCCAAGAGCCTGTTCGGCGCCGAATACGTCAACGTGCAGCCCCACTCCGGCGCGCAGGCCAACGCAGCCGTCTACCAGGCGCTCGTCAAGCCGGGTGACACCGTGCTCGGCCTCGCACTCGACCATGGCGGACACCTTACCCACGGTATGAAGATCAACTTCTCCGGTCGTTTCTACCATGCCGAAGCCTACGGAGTCAACCCCGAAACCTTCCGCATTGACCCTGAAATCATCCACCAGCGTGCGCTCGAAACCCACCCTGCCATGATCATCGGTGGCTGGAGTGCCTACCCGCGTATCGAAGATTTCAAGGCCATGAAGGAGATCGCCGACGAGGTCGGAGCCAAGTTCTGGGTTGACATGGCACACTTCGCGGGACTCGTCGCCGCGGGACTGCATCCGAGTCCGGTTCCATATGCCGATGTCGTGTCTTCCACTGCCCACAAGACTCTCGGAGGCCCGCGCTCTGGCTTCATTCTCGCCAAGCAGGATTATGCCAAGAAGCTCAACTCCGCAGTCTTCCCGGGCCAGCAGGGTGGTCCGCTCATGCATGTCATCGCAGGTAAGGCCGTCGCATTCAAGGTCGCATCCTCACCGGAGTTCAAAGACCGCATGCAGCGCACCCTCGACGGCGCCAAGATCCTCGCCGAACGTCTTATGGCCGACGACGTCAAGAACAACGGCATCAGCGTCCTCACCGGTGGCACCGACGTCCACCTCGTCATGGTCGATTTGCGCAACAGCGAAATGGACGGCCAGCAGGGCGAAGACCTCCTCGCACAATGCGGCATCACCATCAACCGCAACACCGTCCCGTTCGACCCGCGTCCGGCAAGCGTGGCCTCCGGCCTGCGTATCGGCACCAGCGCGCTCGCCACCCGTGGCTTCGGCAACAAGGAATACGAAGAGGTCGCCGACATCATCGGCACCGCACTTGCGGCAGGCAAGGACGCTGACGTGGAAGCCCTCAAGGCTCGCGTCGACAAGTTCGCCGAAGACTTCCCGCTGTATCCGGGCCTCGACCAGATCCACTGATTCCATGTCGAATAATAGTTGATCGAGAACGGTTCCGGACATGAATCTCTGGAGCCACACGACATGTGAAATCGCGCCCTGCTCCCGACGCTACGACGAAATAATGGTCGAAGCTGCGGAACAAGGCGCGATTTCGCGCTAATCTAGGAAACTATGACGAACCCACAGATCCAAGCCAACGCCATGGAAATCGACGTGCTCAACGAAGTGTGCGCCAAAGCCGACGCCGCACGAATCGCGCAAGCGCAACTTGCCCAAACCAACACGCAACGTAAAAACGAGCTTCTCAACGTCATCGCGGACGCACTCGACTCGCGTGCCGGAGAAATTGCCGCAGCCAACGCCATCGATATGCAGGAAGCTGCTGAACATGGTATGGACGCAGGCAAGCTGGACCGACTCAAATTCGACGTGTCCCGAGTCAACGCGGCCGCACAAGGCGTACGCCACGTAGCTACCCTGCCGGATCCGATCGGCGAAATCGTACGCGGATACCATCTCGACAACGGTCTACGACTCGAACAGGCCCGCGTGCCCATCGGAGTGCTTGGCATGATCTACGAAGCACGCCCCAACGTCACCGTCGACGTCGCATCGCTCTGCATCAAATCCGGTAATGCGGTGCTTCTCAGAGGCGGACACGCGGCCGAACGTACCAACGCAGCCACACTCGGCATCATCGCCGACGTGCTACGCGAATACGGATACGACCCTGCGCTCATCGCATCCGTCGACGAATACGGACGCCAGGGCGCCACCGCCATGATGCAAGCCCAAGGTCACATCGACCTACTCATTCCGCGAGGGGGAGCGGGTCTTATTCAAGCCGTCGTGCAAAACTCCAAAGTGCCGGTCATCGAAACCGGAGCTGGCAACGTACATATCTACGTCGACCAAACCGGCGACCAAAACAAGGCCATCCCCATCATCCTCAATGCCAAAACGCAACGTGTCGGCGTCTGCAACGCCACCGAAAAACTCCTCGTGCATCAGGGCATTGCCGAAACGTTCCTTCCGCAGGCCGCAGCCGCACTCGCCGCCGCCAATGTTGAAATGCATGCCGACGAGCGAGCTTACGCAATCATCGATAAAGCCGGTATCGACGGAGTGGAACTGATGCATGCCACTGATGAAGACTGGGATACCGAGTATCTGGCATTGAAAATCGGCATCAAAGTGGTCGACTCACTCAACGAAGCCATCGAACACATCAACCGTCATTCCACCGGACATACGGAATCCATCATCGCCGAAGACTATTCGGCCATCGAGGAATTCACCTCACGCATCGACTCGGCGGTGGTGATGGTCAACGCATCCACACGCTTCACCGACGGGGGAGTGTTCGGTTTCGGCGCGGAACTTGGCATCTCAACGCAGAAAATGCACGCACGCGGCCCCATGGGACTACGCGAAATGACCACGACCAAGTGGATCGGTTACGGAACGGGGCAGGTGCGAGCATGAGCGAACAAAACGGTATCAACGAAAACGACAGTCAGATGGAGGGAACAATGACCGACGTCAAGAATCCATGGAATGCGGATCTCAATGATCCATATCTGGGATTGAAGCTCGCCTCCGAACGATTAAGCATTGTACGATACGTGTTCCTTGTGCAAATCGAGGACGGCATCGCCTCGGCGGCACAGCGCGCGTCACTCGAATATGCCGATGCGGTGTTGATTGGCTGGCCGGAAACCGGCGCCGACGACGTGGTGGAACTCAGCGAGGAGAAACTCAGGAACGTCGACGAGCAGATGCGTCTTATGGAACAGTACATTGCCAAATTCAGTGCCATGGAACGCGAACAGGATATCGACGGCATGACTGATACGCTGATTCGTGTCACCGAACGTGTGGCCGAGGTGCGACGTGCCTACCAGCCGGACTTCCCGTTGCCGACCTTCGCTGAAATCAGACGTGTTGTGCAGGACGAGTGGGACGAGGATATGGACAAGATCGATCCTGACAACGCTTCGCCCACGGCAGACAGCATCGGACGTGAAACCGCGGACGCCGATCAGGAGCAGAAGAGCGAGGACGCTTCATGACCGGTCCGAAACGCATGCGGCCCGAATCCGCCGAAGCCGATTCCGAACTTGCCATCAGCTATGTGGTGGAACCGGAACGGCGCATGTCCGGCCTTTCCGTGGAATCAGCAGGTTCCGCAGTGTCCACGGGTCGACGTTCAGCGCGCGGCAACTGGCATAGCAGGCCTCGCATCGGCATTATGGGCGGTACGTTCGACCCCATCCACAACGGCCACTTGGTGGCGGCGTCAGAAGTGTCATGGGTGTACGACCTCGACGAAGTGATCTTCGTGCCGACAGGACGCCCCGTATTCAAACTCGACAAGAACGTCACCAACGCGGAAGACCGCTATCTCATGACGGTCATCGCCACCGCATCCAATCCGAAATTCACCGTATCACGTGTGGACATCGACCGTCCGGGAATCACCTACACCATCGACACATTGCGAGATATCCGTGTGCAACATCCTGACGCGGAACTCTTCTTCATCACCGGAGCCGACGCGGTCGCGGAAATCATGCAATGGAAAGATGCCGACAAAATGTGGGATCTGGCCCACTTCGTGGCCGTGACCCGCCCCGGATACTCATCTCCAGAAGGGGTGAAACTGCCGGAAGGCAAGGTCGATACGTTGGAAATACCGGCGCTGGCGATTTCTTCGACCGATGTACGTCGACGCGCGGAACACGGGGAACCTGTTTGGTACCTCGTACCGGACGGCGTGGTGCAATATATTGGCAAGCACGGACTGTACCGGTAAATTTCAGGTGAACACGCGCGGATGAGACGGTCTGCGCGGATGGTTAGTATGGGTCACGTCCACTTGACGCAAAAACAGACGTTTGGAGACATGGTGAGCGCAATCCTTGAAGGAAAGCCGGATAAAAACCTTATCCTTGTCACAGGCAGAACACATCCGAAACTGGCGGCGGAAGTCGCCGAACAACTCGGTATCGATGTTCTGGAAACCACAGCATACGACTTCGCCAACGGCGAGATGTACGTGCGCTACACCGAATCCGTGCGTGGCGCGGACGTGTTCGTACTGCAAAGTCACGCAGCTCCGATCAATCAGTCGATCATGGAGCAGCTCATCATGATTGATGCGCTCAAGCGTGCCTCCGCACGTTCCATTACGGCGGTCTGCCCACTGTTGGGTTATTCCCGCCAAGACAAGAAGCATCGCGGCCGCGAGCCTATTTCGTGCCGTCTGATGTTCGACCTGCTCAAGACTGCGGGCGCCGACCGCATTATGAGCGTCGACCTGCATGCGGCACAGTCCCAGGGCTTCTTCGACGGTCCGGTCGACCATCTCATTGCTATGCCAGTGCTTGTGGACTACATTCGTGATCGTTTCGCCAACCAGCTTGACAACGTCGCTGTCGTGTCCCCGGATGCAGGACGCATTCGTGTTGCGGAACAGTGGGCGCAGCGTCTTGGCGGCGGCCCGCTCGCGTTCGTGCACAAGACGCGCGACATCACCCGTCCGAATCAGGCAGTCGCCAACCGAGTCGTGGGCGACGTCGAAGGCAAGGACTGCGTGCTTGTCGACGATCTGATCGATACCGCTGGAACAATCGCAGGCGCCTGCAATGTACTCAAGAACGCTGGCGCCAAGTCGGTGACCGTTGTCGCTACGCATGGCGTGCTGTCTGGTCCGGCTGTAGAACGTTTGAAGAACTGTGGCGCCCGAGAAGTCGTGCTTACCGACACCGTGCCGATTCCTGAAGAGAAGCGTTGGGACGGTTTGACCGTACTATCGATTGCGCCGCTTCTGGCCAGCGCCATCCGCGCCGTGTTCGAAGACGGCTCCGTGGCCGAACTGTTTGACACCTACCCGGAACACCACGGCCAGGGCTTCTTGTTTGCCTGACATAGGTGTGTATAGGTGCATTTGCGAGGTGCCCGCTCCATATGGGGAGGGTACCTCGCATATTTTTTGTATTGCGAATATTTTTCCCGGAATGCCGCTGCGCTTTCGGATAAGATAAAAGCTCCTGCAGACTGATTCTGCAGGAGCTTTTATCCTAACAAGCTCCCCCACCTGGACTCGAACCAAGACAAAGGGTTCCAAAGACCCGTGTGCTGCCATTACACCATGGGGGAACGGCAGAAACATACGTTTTCTGCCAAGTGTTCATTATGCCATATTATTCGGACGCCGCATACCACGGGGTGTCGCGCGACGGCGTTGCGAACTTTTTGGAGAATCTTGATATGGGATGGCTCTGCTGCGAACGGTGTAGAGACAATTTTTTAAAAAGTTTTTTGCGAAAAACTGGCGTCATAAGGCGCAAAGTACCATAATACGAACACATGCGAACAAACACGATCAATATCTTTCAGAAAAAGTCGGAGCTGTCCATTTTTATTAAGATATTTTGAGACGAATTAGGGGCAATGCTGAAGCAGGCCGTTTAATTGCATTTCCAGCAAAGAGCCACTCTATTCTTCAGTATATGAAGGGTGGATAAACGCATATTTAGGGTGTTCTGTAATAGTTTGGATATCTGAGTTATCCACATATCCACAAAAGGCAGATGTTAACTTGACGGGGGCAATCTTTCATGCCTTAATGGTTCCTACACCCCCTCTCAACGATGAGTCGGGCAAAGAAGAAAGGTGCCATCATGGATGGTTCATTTGAAAATGAAGTTCCGCCGCCAGCAGTTGACGGGACGGGTTTGGCTATTCCGTCTTCTGGACTGGATGTGCTGTTCAATAAGAAGGGGGAGGATGATCCTAAAGAGCTTCCCACGGAGGAAGAACTGACTGAATGGAAAAAACTGGTTTTTCCTTCCGGTCGAAAGCTTCCCACTTATGATGGGTTTCTCGATTCAGACCTTTTCGGTAGGAAAATTCCATTTCACTTTGTTCAGATCATGCCCGGGCCATGCGATGCTGAGTTTGCCTACTCCATGAGCATGTTTTCTGCGCGGCTACTTTGCAACATTGTTGATATTTTCCGCGGTAGGCAGAAGCTGTCGCTCGTGGAGAAGGTGTTGAGTGAAGACTACATGCGAAAGCTGAAGATTGCCTCCGCCCAGATCGTAAGCCGGATGAAGAAGGACGTAAAAGTGTACGCCCAGCTCGGATTGCTTCCGATTACCGTCTATACCGTCGAAAGCTGGATGATCTCGCCAACATGTTTCGAAAGCACTGTGCTGATGGGCATCGGAGGCCGGAGACTATGCGGCAACATGAAGTGCGTGCTCAAGGGATCCGCTTGGAAATGCGTGACTGCTGATTTCGGCATGTGACGAAAAACGGCTAATTATTCAAAACCCTTGGAATTGGCTAAATTCAGCCGATTCCAAGGGTTTTCAGCGTGCCTTAAATGTACTGCAACTACTATAGGGATTCATGTTGAGAGAATTTATACCAGAACCTGCGTATAGCACCACGGATGAGGATACCGTTTTCGCGTTGCTCTCCAGACGCGCTGAGCGTGATCCTGAGGATCTCATCGCCCAATGGCAGGACGATGAGACTCGTCGTTGGCATGACGTCACGGCTGGGGAGATGCTCGAACGTGTGCGTTCGGTTGCGAAAGGCCTTCTTGGCTTGGGGGTCAAGACCGGCAATATGGTGGTTATCTATTCGCCCACTTGCTACGAATGGGGAGTCGTTGATTTTGCCTGCGCCGCGATTGGAGCGGTAAGCGTGCCTGTATACGAGACCGATTCCGCCAAGCAGACCGAGTCAATTATCGAAGAGGTGAATCCGGTTATCGCTTTCGCTGGCGATTCCGCGCACACGCAAACGCTTGAGCGGATCCGTGAAGAGCACAGCAGCTTGCGGTATGTTTTCAATTTCAAGGCAGATGGTCTCGATGCCGTTGCTGATTTCGGAGAGGGCGTCAGCGAGGACGCGCTTGATCAGGTGATCGTTAGAGTCAAGGCCGATGACATGCTCACCATTGTGTATACGTCCGGTTCCACAGGCAAGCCCAAAGGCGCCATGCTCTCTCACCGGAACTTCACGCATATCGTGTTGAACGGCTACATCATTCTCGACGAAATGCTGTATCAGCCGAATCGTCTGATGCTGTTCCTGCCGTTGGCGCACTGTTTCGCCCGCTACATCCAATACGTTGCGATTGGTGGTCAAGGAGTGGTCGGCTATCTTCCGGGAGCCAAACATCTGCTTGCCGATTTGCGCAGCTTCAAACCAACCTATCTGCTGGGAGTTCCCCGCGTGTTCGAAAAGGTGTACAACGCGGCTTCGCAGAAGGCCGGAGCGGGCATTCGGGGAAGGGTGTTCGCTAGAGCATTTGATCATTTCGTGCAATGGTCGAAGGATGAGCAGGAAACCGGACACCATTCCATCGTGGCTCGCGCCGAACATTCGTTCTTTATGTCTGTCGTGGGTAAATCCATCCGCTCCGCTTTGGGGCCGAACATGAGGTACCTAGCCTGCGGAGGAGCCCCCCTGAACGTTGATCTCGCCCATTTCTTCAACGGTATGGATGATATTACCTTCATCCAAGGCTACGGTATGACGGAAACTGCCGCACCGATGATCGTCAACTGGCAAGATGCCAACCGTGTCGGTTCGGTAGGCAAGCCTGGTCCCGGTATGGGTGTGCGGACCGACGATGATGGGGAACTGCAGGTGATGGGTCCTAATGTGTTCCTTGGCTATTACAAGAAACCAGAGTTGACGGCCGACGTCAAGATGGCCGATGGCTGGTTGAAGACCGGTGATTTGGGAACCATCGACGATGATGGCTTTGTGTATATCACGGGACGCAAGAAAGACATCATCATCACTGCTGGTGGCAAGAACGTCAGTCCCGCACCCATGGAAGACATCATCAACACCTGCCCGATAGTGTCGCATGGTGTGGTGGTCGGCGACGGCAAACCATTCATCGGGGCCCTGATCGAGCTTGATCAGGAGATGGTCCGTTCCTGGCTTGCGCAGCAGGGACTTGACAGCAACATGTCCATGGAACAGGTTGCAAGGAACGATGCCGTGCGAGCGTTTATCCAGCAGTATGTTGAAAAGGCGAACGCGAACGTTTCCCGCGCGGAATCCGTACGCAAGTTCGAAATCCTCGACGAGGAGTTCAACCAGGAGAACGGCACGCTGACGGCGAGCCTGAAGGTCGTCAGGCCGAAAGTGCTCAAACGGTATGAGAACATCATCGACAACGTGTTATATGCTCCAAAACCATCCAACAGGCCGTTGCCGAAGACGGTGCAGATCCTTGACCGCACTACGGAAACGGTCAAGCAGGCATCCGAATCCATGCGGCAGGCATCCGAATCCGTAAGCCCGAAGGTTCGGCAGGCATTTGATACCATGCAGGAGAAAATCAAGAAGCAGTCCGAAGAAACCGACGGCGAGTCGTCAATGCCTGTGGTCCCATCGGAAACTGAGGAAACAACTATGATTGAGGAGAGATAGCTTTGGCAATACGTGAGATTCGAGTCGTACCTGATCCGGTGCTGCGCACGCCCTGCGACCCTATCAAGGAGATTACGCCGGCTGTGCGTCACCTGGTGCAGGATCTGCTTGATACCGTTGACGATCCGGGACGTGCCGGTCTGTCGGCCAACCAGATTGGCGTGGGTTTGAGGGCATTCTCCTACAACATCAACGGCAAGATCGGATACGTGCTCAACCCTGTCCTTGAAGAAACCAGCGGCGAACAGTACGGGGATGAGGGGTGCCTGTCCGTGCCTGGATTGTGGTACAAGACTCGTCGTGCCGATTATGCTCGTGTGCGTGGCATCGATTTGGACGGCAAGACGGTCGTGCTGGAAGGACATGGCATTATGGGCCGCATGCTGCAGCATGAAACCGACCATCTGGATGGCCATGTCTATCTCGATCGGCTGGAGAAAGAGGAACGGCGTGAGGCGATGCGCTACATGCGCAATCACCGCAAGTAATTGCTGCCGTTCCGTTTAATATGACGATTTGGGGTCACGTCTTTGTAAAAAGACGTGACCCCGTGGTATTTTTACACCTTGTGTGCCATCCGGCAAGGAACTGTGTCGTGAAAGTTCCGAACCACCAATATTGTCAACCGGCATACAACCAATTCGCGTCATGTTCGCGACGACCTGTGTCGGTCGGCCAATGCCGTAAGGTTTTGGCTGCACGCAGGAACGCATGACCAGGCAAGAACCGACAAGAAAGAGGTAGTAATACCATGGCTCAGATCAATATGAGCGACATGCTGAAGGCAGGCCTGCACTTCGGCCACCAGACCCGTCGTTGGAACCCGAAGATGAAGCAGTTCATCCTCACCCAGCGCAACGGCATCCACATCATCAACCTGTTCAAGTCGCTCGACATGATCGATAAGGCCTATGACTTCATCAAGGCTACCGTCGCTCACAACGGCACCGTGCTGTTCGTCGGCACCAAGAAGCAGGCTCAGGAAGCCGTTTCCAACCAGGCCACCCGTGTCAACATGCCGTATGTTTCCGAGCGTTGGCTCGGCGGTATGCTGACCAATTTCCAGACCGTGTCCAAGCGCGTCTCCCGTCTCAAGGAACTCGAAGAGATGGACTTCACCGACGTTCGTGGCTCCGGCCTGACCAAGAAGGAACTGCTCCTTCTCGAGCGTGAGAAGGACAAGCTGGCCAAGCAGCTGGGCGGTATCCGCAACATGAACCGTACTCCGTCCGCCATGTTCGTGGTTGACGTCAACAAGGAAGCCCTGGCCGTCGAGGAAGCTCACAAGCTGGGCATTCCGGTTGTCGCCATCGTCGACACCAATGCTGATCCGGAGTCCGTTGAGTACCCGATCGCAGCCAACGATGACGCCATCCGTGGCATTGAACTGCTGACTAGCCTCATGGCTGACGCAGTGGCCGAGGGCCTGCTGGAGCGTTCCGGCAAGGCCGCCAAGGCTGAAGGCGAAGCCGAACAGCCGATGGCCGCTTGGGAGAAGGAGCTTCTCACTGAGGGCGCTCCGGCCGCCGACGCACCGGCTGAGGCCGAAGCTGAGGGCGAAGCCAAGGCTGAGTGAAAATATCCACTATGATGGGAGGTGTTGTGCCTCCCACTCATATGGGACATCACTATTTTCCAGAGGAGACAAATCAATGGCAGCAATCACTGCAGCTCTGATCAAGCAGGTGCGCGAGGAAACCGGTGCCGGCATGATGGACGTTAAGAAGGCTCTGACCGAGGCTGAGGGTGACGTGGCTCGCGCCAAGGAGATCATCCGCGCCAAGGGCATTCAGGCCGCTGGTAAGCGCGAAGGACGCAAGGCTCAGGAAGGCACCATCGCCTCCAAGGTCGTGGAGTCCGCCAATGGCCAGACCGGTTACGCCGTCGAACTGAATTCCGAGACCGACTTCGTGGCCAAGACCCCGAAGTTCGTGGAATTCGCTGACAGCGTTCTCGAGGATGCCGTCAAGGCCGAAGCCGCTTCCGTGGACGAAGTGCTGGCAGCCGCTTCCGGCGAAGCCACCGTGAAAGAAGCCGTCGAAGAGGCGGCCGCTCTGTTCGGTGAGCATGTCAAGGTCGGCCAGTTCGCCAAGGTCGAAGGTCCGCACGTCGAGATCTACGCCCACAAGAAGTCCGCTGAAATGCCGCCGAGCATCGTGGCCATGATCGCCACTGATGAGGCTGGTGCCGCCGTGGCTCACGAAGCCGCTCTGCAGATTTCCGCAATGGGTGCCCAGTGGCTGACCCGTGAGGATGTTCCGGCCGATGTGGTCGAGTCCGAGCGTCGCGTGGCTACTGAGAAGTCCCTGGCTGAAGGCAAGCCGGAGAAGATCGTTCCGAAGATCGTTGAAGGACGTCTCAACGCCTTCTACAAGGAGAACGTCCTGCTCGAGCAGTCCTACGTCAAGGATCCGTCCAAGACCGTCGGCGACCTGTTCAAGGAAGTCGGTGGCGCGGCCGTGGCCTTCGCTCGTGTCGAGGTCGGCAAGGGCGAAGCCGAGTGAATTGGCTTTGTAAGTGAATCCATGCGTTAGACGCACGGCGATTCCATAAAGGTGGCCATCATCCATAGGGTGACGGCCACCTTTGTTTTTAGACTGTGTCGCTACGCTGATGTGTCTGTGTTTGCCGATACTCTTGAGAGCGGTAAATTTCGTGAGTTCTCGGGCAAGAAAGGCTTTTCATGACTGGCGAAAACACTGGTGATAATCCACGCAGGGTGCTGCTCAAACTATCCGGAGAGGCGTTTGGTGGCGGCAAGGTCGGCATCGACACATCTGTTATCCGCCGTATCGCGGAAGAAATCGTTCCTGCGGTGCAGCAGGGCGTTCAGGTTGCCATCGTTGTCGGTGGAGGCAACTTCTTCCGTGGCGCGGAACTTCAGCAGGCTGGTATCGATCGCTCCCGCGGCGACTATATGGGCATGCTGGGAACTGTGATGAACTGTCTCGCATTGCAGGATTTCCTGGAACAGGAAGGGCAGGCCACGCGTGTGCAGACTGCCATCACTATGGGGCAGGTCGCCGAACCGTACATTCCACTCAAGGCCATTCGTCATCTGGAGAAGGGCCGCGTCGTGATTTTTGGTGCCGGCGCCGGCATGCCGTATTTCTCCACCGACACGGTGTCCATCCAACGTTCCTTGGAAATTCATTGCGATGAGGTACTGATGGGCAAGAATGGCGTGGATGGCGTCTATACCGCTGATCCTCGCAAAGACGAGAACGCCAAGCGTTTCGCCACGTTGAGCTATAACCGTGCGCTTGTCGACAATCTCGCCGTCATGGATGCTGCCGCGCTTTCCATGGCTCGCGATAACAAGCAGCGCATCCGCGTTTTTGGACTTGAAGGCGCCGGTAATGTGACTCGCGCTCTTCTCGGTAAGGAAATCGGAACCATGGTTTCCACTGCGGAATCCACGCTCGCTGAATAACGACATTCAACGTCGAATATCGATCGAACAAACCAACAACAAGGAGTAAACAAATGGCAACTATCGTCGAACAGGCCAAGGCGCAGATGGCCAAGTCCGTGGAATCCACCAAGGAGAACTTCTCCGGCATTCGCACCGGTCGTGCCAATCCGGCGTTGCTCAACGGCATCACCGTCGACTACTACGGCGCCCCGACCCCACTGAAGGCCGTCGCCACCATCGGCGTGCCGGAACCGCGAACCCTGTCCGTCACCCCGTTTGACGCATCCCAGGCCAACGCCGTCGAGAAGGCACTGCGCGATTCCGATCTGGGCGCAAGCCCGCGTCGTGACGGCAACGTCATTCGCCTGACCATGCCGGAACTGACCGAAGAGCGCCGCAAGGAATACGTCAAGCTTGCCAAGGGCAAGGCAGAAGACGGCAAGGTCGCTGTGCGTAATATTCGTCGCAAGGCCAAGGAATCCCTCGACAAGGCCATCAAGGATGGCGAAATGGGCGAGGACGAGGGCGATCGTCTGCTCAAGGAACTCGACAAGGTCACCAAGCAGACCACTGACGAGCTCGACACCCTGCTTGAAGCCAAGCAGAAGGAGATCATGGAGGTCTGAGACCTTCACTCCTGAAAAAGAATCGACGCACAGCTAGACAGGGGAGCATGATGGAACATCAGGAACAGCACGAAAAGGAAGCCGAAGAGGCCATCAACGCCATTAACAAGAAGACGGGCCGTAACATGCCTCAGGCCATCGCCACGGGAGCGGTCCTCGTCATCCTCATTTTGGCATGCCTGCTGATCAGCATCGACTTGTTCGTCTATCTGGTCGTGCTTTTCATGATGCTTGCCCTGTGGGAGCTGCGCGTCGATTTCGCCACTGTGGGATTGCACATTCCTGTGGCGGTGCTGTGGGTGTGTTCGGCGGCGACGCTGCTGTCCACCTATTACAGCGAACGTCATATCGTCGCCATGACGGTATGTGTACTGGCGTCTCTAGTGATTGTCGCGATCGCAGCCAGCGCCAAGGTGACGTTCGGCAGCCGCATCTCACTGGCGGTTGCCGACAAACTTTCCCATACCGATGCCGGCGCAAGACTCGAATCGTCGTTCAACCATGAGCAGGGAGAGGTAACCCATAGCCGTTTGAGCCATGTTGCGGTTTCCATGTTCACCGTGTTGTATATTCCTCTTCTGGCGTCTTGCGTCATCATGCCACTGACATTCAATGGGCATCCCGTTGCTCACGCCATCATGATGGTGTTCATGCCCGCATTGAGCGATACTGGCGGCCTGTTTGCTGGAGCATGGCTGGGCAAGCACAAGCTGAGCCCGCGTATTTCGCCGAAGAAATCGTGGGAAGGACTTGCCGGGTCCATCCTGTTCTCCATGGTTGGCTCCTTCGTAGTGATGTTCTGCACATACGAGCCAGACGTGTGGGCTTCTCGTTGGTGGGTTCCCGTCGTGGCAGGTTTCATGATCGGCATTGCCGGAACGTTTGGTGACTTGTGTGCATCCATGCTGAAGCGAGATATCGGTATCAAGGATATGGGCCATCTGCTCAAGGGGCATGGCGGCGTGATGGATCGAGTGGATTCCATTCTGTTGTGCGCACCATTCGTGTGCGTGCTGCTGTGGGCGACTGGAATGTAGGAAGGGTCAAAGAAAAGTAATGAGCGACTCTGCGAACTCCATGAAGGATCTGCCAGAGACCGGCATCACCCCAGGAGGCACCACTGGTGCTTTCCGAGACGTGTTATCCAAAGATCATGCGCGTCGAGGCAAGCCGCCGATGCATTTTGCGGATATGACCGAGGAAGAGCGTATCGCTAAAGCCAAGGATCTTGGACTTCCGAAATTCAGGGTCAAGCAGCTTGCCAATCATTATTACGGGCATTTCGATGTCAACGCGGAGGAATTCTCCGACTTCCCAGCAACGAAACGAGTCGAGGCCGCGAAGGTGTTTTTCCCGACGCTCATTACCGAAGTGACTCGTCAAGTGGCTGATGAGGGCACCACTATCAAAACGTTGTGGCGCCTGTTCGACGGTTCGCTTATTGAGTCCGTGCTCATGCGCTATCCCACACGCACCACGTTGTGCATCTCCAGTCAGGTCGGTTGCGGCATGGGATGCCCCTTCTGCGCTACGGGCCAATTGGGTCTGACTCGAAACATGTCGGCAGGCGAGATTGTGGAACAGGTCCGTGTGGCCGCGAAAGCCATGCGTGACGGAGAAGTTGCGGGTGGGCCCGGACGCCTGAGCAACATTGTATTCATGGGCATGGGAGAGCCCATGGGCAACTATAAGTCGGTATTGAGCGCTGTTCGTCAGATCAGTTCCATGCCGCCCGAGGGTTTCGGTATTTCGGCACGTAACATTACCGTCTCCACGGTCGGCGTGGTACCTGGTATTAAAAAACTTACGGCTGAGGGTATTCCGGTGCGTCTGGCCGTGTCTTTGCACGCTCCGAGCGATGAACTGCGAGATGAGCTTGTTCCAATGAACAAACGTTTCAACACCACGCAGGTGCTTGACGCCGCACACGACTACTATCTGGCTTCGAAGCGCCGCGTGAGCATCGAATATGCTCTGATGCGTGGCATCAACGATCAGGCCGAACATGCCAAGTTGCTCGCTAAACGCCTGAACCATTACGGTGATAATTGGGTTCACGTCAACCCGATTCCGCTTAATCCTATCGAAGGGTCGAAATGGACCGCTTCGAAGCCTGAGGATGAACAACAGTTTCTTGACATTCTTCACAAGGCTGGCATCACCGCTACGTTGAGAGATACGCGCGGGCAGGACATCGATGGCGCATGCGGGCAGCTTGCGGCTAAAGAACGCGATTAGCTGTCAAGGAAAGAAGCTGTTTTGTCCGCTACCCGGACTTCCGACAGACATGCGTAACGTAAAACGGTTACTCTTACATTCGTTGCACGATACCATGCGCGAAGGAGTAAAACAGCATGTCACTGGCAGTCCGAGTCATTCCATGTCTTGATGTTGATGCGGGAAGAGTAGTCAAAGGCGTGCATTTCGAAAATCTTCGCGATGCCGGCGACCCGGTCGAGCTTGCCGCGGAATACTACCGCCAAGGAGCCGACGAGCTGACCTTCCTCGATGTGACCGCGTCAAGTTCGCATCGACAGACCATGGTCGATGTGGTAAGTCGAACCGCCGAACAGATTTTCATTCCTCTGACTGTCGGCGGAGGCGTGCGTGCTCCTGAAGATGTTGATTCACTGCTGCGTTGTGGAGCCGACAAGGTAGGCGTCAATACCGCTGCCATCAACGATCCGACACTGATCAGCCGTGTCGCGGAACGTTTCGGCAACCAGGTGCTCGTATTGTCCGTTGACGCGCGTCGTGAGCAGGGGGAGCGCCATACTCAGTCTGGTTTCGAAGTCACCACCATGGGAGGACGTAAGTCCACGGGCATTGACGCCATTTGGTGGGTCAAGCGTGCCCAGGAGCTGGGAGCGGGAGAGATTCTGCTGAATTCCATGGACGCAGACGGCACTCAGCAGGGTTTCGACCTTGAAATGATTAAAGCTGTGCGCAAGGAAGTGAAGATTCCGATCATTGCTTCCGGCGGTGCTGGAAAGGCTTCTGATTTTCCTCCGGCAATCGAAGCTGGTGCGGATGCCGTTCTTGCCGCGTCGATCTTCCATTACGGCAAAGTTACGATCGGTGAAGTCAAGAACGCGATCAAAGCCGCCGGCTACATCGTGCGTTGAAGGCCGAAAATAGCAAAAACAAGCGAACATTAATCAATAATCGAAGAAACGAACCATACCATCACCATGACCAACGAAGCATACGACAACAGCACTACTCTCGATCCACGAATTGCAGAACGTCTCAAGCGTGACGACAAAGGACTGGTGGCAGCTGTCATCCAGCAGTTCGACACCAAAGAGGTGCTGATGGTCGGATATATGAACGATGAAGCCGTACGCCGCACCTTGACAACCGGCCGCGTTACTTTCTGGTCGAGGTCCAGGCAGGAGTACTGGCGTAAGGGAGATACTTCCGGACATGCCCAATATGTGAAGTCTTTCGCGCTGGATTGCGATGGTGATGCCATTCTTATTGAAGTTGACCAAGTAGGAGCGGCTTGCCATACCGGCAAACGATCCTGCTTCGAGGAAGGCGGGCAGTTGCCCGTGGTCGTGGGATATCGCACCAAGGAACAGGAGGGCCAGCGATGAGCGAATGCAGCGTACAAGCACTCAAGTGGGGCGCCACCTGGCCGAGACGTGAACAGTTCCACGAGTTGGCGGACCAGGGATATCGCGTCATTCCGATTGTACGTCGCCTTCTTGCTGACTCCTTGACGCCAGTCGGCTTCTATGAGCGACTTGCTGCTGGACGTTCTGGCACGTTTATTCTCGAATCCGCGGAATTCGGCGGTACGTGGAGCAGATACAGTTTCATTGGCGTGAATTCCATGGCTCAGTTGCGTTCCAACAACGGTAAGGCCGATTGGTTGGGGCGGGTTCCTGCTGGCGTGCCTGCTGAAGGCGATGCAATGGAAGTCGCGCATGCCGCGCTGAAAACCTTGAAGGCGCCGCATGTTGAAGGACTTCCGAATCTGACCAGCGGTCTGGTTGGTACCGTTGGCTGGGATGCGATTCGCCACTGGGAGCCGACCCTGCGTGCCGAGGCTCCGAACGAGACCGGGCAGCCTGAAATGGTGTTGGCCCTAGCCACAGATATTGCCGTGGTCGACCATGTGTCCGGATCGGTGTGGTTGATCGCCAACGCGGTGAATGTGGACGACCGCCCGACCCGTGCCGACGCCGCATATGATGAGGCTGTGTCGCGATTGGACGATATGCAGCGAAAGGTTGCCACGCCTGTCGAAGGTGAAGCTCGCGTCAACGTGCTGGATGAGACCGTTAGCCAGCCGGAACTTCGCTTCCGCACGGAGAAAAGCGATTACGAGCGCTCTATCGAAATCGCCAAGCAGCATATTATCGACGGTGACGTGTTCCAGGTGGTTATTTCCCAGCGTCTCGACATTGATTCGCCTGCCGATCCGTTCGACGTCTACCGTGTGTTGCGTACGTTGAACCCCAGTCCTTACATGTATTTCATGTCGCTGACTGACGCGCAGGGACGTGATTTCAATGTCATCGGTTCCAGCCCGGAAACACTGATCAAAGTGGATAACGGTCATGCCATGACCTTCCCGATCGCGGGTTCCAGACCACGTGGCGCCACCGTTGAGGAAGACGAGCAGCTCGCCAAGGATCTGCTGTCTGATCCGAAGGAACGCAGCGAACACATCATGCTCGTCGATTTGTCGCGTAACGATCTGAGTCGCGTATGCCTTCCGGAAAGCGTGGAGGTTGTTTCCTTGATGGACATCAAGCGATTCAGCCACATCATGCATATCTGCTCGACCGTCACCGGCAGGGTCAACCCCGACATGACATCATTCGACGTGTTCACTTCTGCATTTCCTGCGGGAACGCTTTCTGGAGCGCCGAAACCGCGTGCCATCGAGATCATCGACGAGCTTGAGCCCGCAGATCGTGGCATTTACGGCGGTACTGTCGGTTATTTCGATTTTTCGGGCAACCTCGATATGGCAATTGCCATTCGAACTGCATTCATCCGCGACCATGAAGCGAGCGTGCAGGCCGGAGCTGGAATTGTACTTGATTCCGTGCCGGCCAGTGAGTGGCAGGAGACTCGCAATAAGGCCGAAGCCAGCGTTGAGGCTGTTCAGATCGCCTCGCAGCTTCGCCAATTGTGAGTCAAACCAAACAAGCTAACTAATCGAGTCAATTGCTGAAAGGAACACTATGTCTGTACTCGATGAGCTGGTTACAGGAGCAGTTGAAGATCAACAAGCACGCGAACAGAAAATCCCTCTTGATGAAGTAAAGCGTCAGGCGTTTGCCGCGCCAGCGCCTATTGATGCGCGGCAATGGCTGAAAAAGACCGACGGCATTCCGGTCATCGCGGAAATCAAAAGAGCCTCGCCATCGAAAGGCCTCCTGAGCGATATTCCCGATCCAGCCGCTTTGGCCAGAGAATACGAGAAGGGCGGAGCCAGCGCGATTTCCGTGCTTACCGAGGGACGTCGCTTTTTGGGATCGCTAGATGATTTCGATAAAGTTCGTGCAGCTGTGAAAATCCCGGTATTGCGTAAGGATTTCATCGTCACGGAATATCAGATTTGGGAAGCGCGTGCGCACGGTGCCGATCTGGTGCTATTGATCGTCGCCGCGTTGGACGACGGCAAGCTCAAGTCCTTGCTTGAGCTTGCACATAGTCTCAATATGACGGTGCTGGTCGAAACGCATACCCGTGAGGAAATCCAGCGTGCCATTGATGCGGGAGCGCGAGTCATCGGCATCAACGCGCGGAATCTCAAGGACCTCAAGGTCGATGTGAACAAATACAACGAGCTGGCCGCTGATTTGCCGAACGATGTGATCCGTGTAGCGGAATCCGGAGTGTTCGGTTCGGTTGAGCTGGAGGATTATGCCCGCGCCGGAGCCGACGCGGTGCTGGTTGGCGAAGGTGTCGCAACCGCAGCCAACCATGAGCAGGCTGTGGAGCGACTGGTAAAGGCAGGAGCAAGAGTGAAAGCATCCGAACAAACCCCATTGGCAAGTCACGAAGGACCATATTTCGGCCAATTCGGCGGACGTTACGTGCCGGAAGCGCTGATCACGGCGCTTGACGAGCTTGAACGCGTCTATGAGGAAGCCAAGGCCGATCCGGAGTTCCATAAGGAGCTGGCACGACTGAACCAGCAGTATGTTGGACGTCCATCACCGTTGACTGACGCTCCGCGTTTCGCCGAGCGTCTCAAAGAAAAAACCGGTCTCGACGCGCGTGTGTTCCTCAAGCGTGAGGATCTCAACCATACCGGCGCGCACAAGATCAACAATGCGCTTGGGCAGGCTCTGCTGGTCAAGCGCATGGGGAAGACCCGTGTCATCGCTGAAACCGGCGCGGGACAGCATGGTGTGGCCACCGCTACGGTGTGCGCCATGCTCGGATTGAAGTGCCGCATCTACATGGGTCAGATCGATGCGCGTCGTCAGGCGCTTAATGTCGCTCGCATGCGCATGCTCGGTGCCGAGGTGGTGGAAGTCACTTTGGGAGATCGCATTCTCAAGGACGCCATCAATGAGGCTTTGCGAGACTGGGTCACCAACGTCAAAGACACGCACTACCTGCTTGGCACGGTCGCAGGTCCACATCCGTTCCCGGCAATGGTGCGCGACTTCCAGAAGATCATCGGCGAGGAAGCCAAGCAGCAGCTTCAGGATTGGTACGGCATCGACCATCCGGATGCGGTTTGCGCATGCGTCGGCGGCGGTTCCAACGCCATCGGCATCATGAACGCTTTCCTTGATGACGAACGCGTGAATCTGTACGGCTACGAGGCGGGCGGAAATGGCCCCGAATCCGGGCGTCATGCCATTCGTTTCGCTCCGGGAACCGGCGAACTGGGCATGTTCCAAGGTGCCAAGAGCTATCTTCTCGAGAATTCCGAAGGCCAGACCCTCGACACGTATTCCATCTCCGCCGGTTTGGATTACGCATCCGTCGGCCCGGAACACGCATGGCTCAAAGAAATCGGACGCGTCAACTATTCCTGGGCAACCGATGAGGAAGCGATGAGCGCTTTCAAGGATCTGTGCGAAACCGAAGGCATCATTCCGGCGATTGAAAGCTCTCATGCAGTTGCTGGCGCATACAAGGCAGCTGAGGATCTCAAGGCCAAGGGATACGAGCACCCAGTCATGATCATCAACATTTCCGGTCGTGGAGATAAGGACATGAACACCGCTGGCAAATGGTTCGGTTATTTGACCGATGAACAGGCCAAGGCGCTCGAAGCCAACGGCGCCCAAGGCAACAACGCGGACAGCAAGTGAAAGAAGGAGCATCCCATTATGACGCACGCAACAGCAACCACGCTGTCCGGACAGCCGCTCGGCATCAGCCACAAGTCGAGTCCGTCGGAAGCCATGTTCGATGAGTTCGAAGCCGCGAACAAGCCCGCATTCATCGGCTATCTGCCATATGGATTCCCGAACCCGGACTATTCGCTGAAGGCATTCCGCACCATGGTCGAGCATGGCGTCGATGCCGTTGAAATCGGCCTGCCGTATTCCGATCCGGTCATGGATGGTTCCGTCATCCAGGCCGCTTCACAAATCGCCATCGACAATGGAGAGAAAATCGCGGACGTGTTCAGGGCCGTTGAGACCGTGGCCAATGCCGGGGGAGTTCCGTTGGTGATGAGCTACTGGAATCTCATCTACCATTATGGCGTCGAACGTTTCGCGCGTGATTTCGAGAACGCCGGTGGCGCTGGCCTGATTACCCCCGACCTCATTCCGGATGAGGCTGGCGAATGGATCGAAGCTTCAGACCGTCACGGACTTGACCGAATCTTCCTCGTGTCGCCGGATTCCACAGACAGTCGTTTGAAGGTCGTTTCCGACAATGCTCGCGGTTTCGTCTATGCAGCCGCCCGTATGGGCGTCACCGGTGAACGTTCCACCATTGACGCTTCGCCTGAGGAGTTGGTGGCACGCACGCGCAATGCCGGTGCGAAGAACGTCTGCGTCGGCATTGGCGTCTCCACCGCCGAACAAGGTGCGCGAGTCGGCTCCTATGCCGACGGTGTCATCGTCGGATCCGCGTTGGTGCATACCATGCTCGACGAATCCGGAAAGAACGCCGTCGACGAGGCCACCGGGCTCAAGGCATTGGCGGTCAAGGCCGAAGAACTTGCGGACGGCATTCACAACGCACGCTCCGCGAAGTAAACCATTCCAACGATTTCGGTAGTCCACGCAACGCCATATCGGATGCGTGGACTACCATCAGGAAACCATGACACTTGCATACATTCCATCGCCAACGATTTCACAGTTTTCCATCGGCCCTGTAACGATTCACATCTATGCGTTATGCATTCTGTTGGGAATTGTGCTGGCGGTATGGATAACCGCCACACGATGGAAGAAGTTGGGCGGTAATTTCGATCAGGTTCTTGACATCACTTTGGTCAGCGTCCCCGCCGGTATCGTGGGTGCCCGAATCTATCACATCATCACCACGCCCGAACGTTTCTTCGGGCCGAATGGCGATTGGGCGGAGATGTTCCGCATCTGGAATGGCGGACTTGGCATCTGGGGCGGAGTGCTGCTTGGAGCGTTGGCCGCATGGGCTTGGTGCAGACACAAGCATTATCCAATGGCCTTGCTGGCCGACGCCATCGCCCCGGGATTGTTGGTAGCACAGGCTGTTGGGCGTTTGGGCAACTGGTTCAATCAGGAGCTGTATGGCGCGCCGACGACTTTCCCATGGGGCCTGAAGCTCAATATGGAAGGCACTGCTATCGGGCACAGCGAGCAATGCTACGACGGGTCTACATGCCCAAGCGGAACACTGTTCCATCCAACCTTCCTGTATGAGATGATTTGGAATCTCATCGGAGCCGCAATCATCGTGTACATCGGATCCAAGGCCATGAAAAAGCTTAAAGCCGGATCCCTATTTACCGTGTACATCATGTGGTACACGTTGGGACGTACTTGGATCGAATCCCTGCGCATCGATTATGCGCATGAGTTCTTGGGCGTGCGCATCAACGTGTGGGTTTCCATGGCGGTGTTCGTGCTTGGCGTGGTGGCGTTCATCGTCGTGCAGCAGATGGGCAAGGACACTGACCTGTTGGCGGAGAAGCTTCGTACCGTCACTGAAATCGAGCAACGTCTCGAAAACAGTGGGGCGGAAGAATCCGCCGATCATGCAGCGACTCTTTCAGAGCAAACTGCGGATGAAATCGAAACCAACGATACCGAAACCGTCTCGAATACCGACAAACAGTCCGACATCAAGTAACAGCAAGTCGATTACCTTTCATAGAATGAGAGCCATGACTATTCAAATCGCACCAAGCATCCTGTCCGCCGATTTCTGCAACCTTGAGCGTGACCTCAAGGCCATTTCCAATGCGGATCTCGTTCACGTCGACGTGATGGATCATCATTTCGTCCCGAATCTGACTTTGGGCGAGCCGATCGTGGCTCGTATCTGCGAAGTCACCGATCTTCCGGTTGACGTGCATCTGATGATTGAGGATCCGGATCGTTGGGCACCTGAGTACGCCAAGCTGGGCGCCGCATCCGTGAGCTTCCATATGGGTGCCACCCATGCTCCGGTGCGTCTGGCACGCCAGTTGCGCGAAATGGGTTGCAAAGCCTGCTTCGCGGTACGTCCGGCTGAACCTGTCGAGCCGATTTTCGATATTCTCGACGAATTCGACATGATTTTGATCATGACCGTCGAACCCGGCTTCGGTGGCCAGAAGTTCCTCGACAACCAGATGTCCAAGGTGCGTCGCTTGCGTGACGAAATTACCCGCCGTGGTCTTGCCACCAAGATTCAGGTCGATGGCGGTGTCAGTCCGAAGACTGCCCATATCGTAGCTGAAGCGGGTGCTGATGTGTTGGTCGCGGGTTCCGCTGTGTACGGCGCTGAGAATCCTGCGGAAGCCATTGATTCCATTCGCGAGAAGGCTGAAGCCGCATTCAAGGCCTGACCTTCCATCAATTTTTTGAGGATAGACAAGAACAATGAAGACTTTTGAATCCCTTTTTGCCGAATTAAGCGAGAAGGCCGCTTCCAAGCAGGCCGGCTCGCTAACCGTTGACGAACTGGGCAAGGGCACGCATTTCATCGGCAAGAAGATCGTCGAAGAAGCGGGCGAGACCTGGATCGCAGCTGAATACGAAGGCGCCGATCGTACCGCGGAGGAGATGAGCCAGCTCATCTACCACCTGCAGGTCATGATGATCGACCGTGGCATCACACTCGAAGACATCTACAAGAATCTGTGAGTTTTTGGCCATGCCGCAGAAGGCATGGCCTTTTTTGGGAGGAAAAATGCTGAGAATCGCCGTGCCTAACAAGGGCATGTTGTCTGAACCTGCATGGAACATGCTGGCCGAAGCTGGCTATCGTCTGAGGAGCAATCCGCGTCAGCTGGTCGTAGAGGATTCCGACAATGACGTGGAGTTGTTCTATCTGCGTCCACTCGATATCGCCGTCTACGTTGGACGCGGTACCATCGACGTCGGCGTCACCGGCCATGATCTGTTGCTCAACTCCGGAACGGACGCCAAAGAGCACATGGAACTTGGCTTCGGCGCATCGACATTCCGTTTCGCGGCCCCGAATGATTCCCCTATCAGCACGCTTGAAGACATCGAAGGCAAGCGTGTCGCCACCAGTTTCGACAAGCTTGTGCATGATTATCTGGTCGAGCATGGCATCAACGCCGAAACCGTGCATCTTGACGGTGCCGTCGAATCGTCGGTGCAGCTTGGAGTGGCGGATTTGATCGCCGACGTTGTGTCCACGGGCACCACGCTCCGCAATGCCGGCTTGCGTATTTTCGCGGAGCCGTTGCTGCATTCCGAAGCCGTGCTCATTCGCTCTCCGCGTCTCGCTGAGAACGACGACCGCCTGACGATTCTCAGCCGCCGACTGCAGGGTGTGATTACCGCCCAACGCTACGTGCTCATGGATTACGACATTCCAGTCGAGAAGGTTTCCGCCGCTGTGGCCATCACGCCGGGCTTTGAGAGCCCGACCGTTTCCCCACTGCATGACAAACAGTGGGCGGCCGTGCGCGTTGTCGTGCCAAAGGCCAAGGTCAACCAACTGATGGACCAATTGTATGAAGTTGGTGCCCGTGGCATAATTGTCACCGCCTTGCAGGCCTCGAGAATGTAATGTTGCTCGAAGTATGAGCAAACTGATTATCAAAAAGCAATACAGTCCGGAACCGCGGGATATTTATTTCACGGTTCCGAACCTTATTAGCCTGTTGCGAATCATTTCGATTCCTTTCATCTCGGTATTGGTCTCTCGCCATGAGATGGTGCTTGCGTTGGTCGTGCTTGCGCTTTCGGCGGTATCTGACGGTTTGGATGGTCTTATTGCAAGGTCGTTCAATCAAGTGAGCAAGATCGGGCAGATTCTCGACCCCATTGCCGATCGTCTGCTGATTTTCTGTAGCATCCTCGCGTTGGGCGTCGCCGACATCATTCCATGGTGGATGCTGATCATCGTTGGATTGCGCGATTTGATTATGGCGATTCTCGTGTTGGTATTAGCTCAGCATGATTATGGTCCGTTGCCCGTGCATTTTGTGGGCAAAGCAGGCACTGCCATGCTGATGATTGCTATTGTCGCTTTGATCTTTGCGGATATCTGGTCTAATTCCGCTACGGATACATTGCATTTATGCGGTCTTGCCACCGGCATATGGGGCGTAGGATTGTACTGGCTTGCCGGCTATATTTACATACGTCAGGGAATCCAGCTGCTGGAAAACGATAAGGATTAGCGCACATGATGCATGATGCTCCGGAACGTGCGTCGTTTCCGGTGTCTCCGGAGAATACGCCCACGAAGCGGCGCGCCGTTTTTTCGGCGTCTTTCGCTGGGCTGACCTCACATCATGTGCAGCCCGACACTGTTGCATCCACTTCACGAAGAGGGCGGAATCTGGACGATGATTCGCTGCGGCTCATCGACGACCTGACCAACCGTCCGATGGATGTGATGTATACGGATTCGAGACTGGCCACCAAAACACCGTCGATGTTTTCGGTCTGGTTTACCCGTGTGTTGGTGTTTCTCATCTGCATTGCCGTGGGCACGGCAGGCAGCGTATTCGTTCGTCAGTTGAGCACCGACCCCCGTAAGGAGGTGCGTAAGCAACTGTCAAGCCAGTTGGCTGAGCAAACAAAAAACGTCGAAACTCTCACCAAAGACGTCAATGCGCTGCGTGCCCAAGTTGAAGAAGAATCGAAATCCGTGTCGAACTGGTCATTGAACCAGACCATACAGGATGACGAAATGGTCAATGGCATACTTCCCGTGCAAGGCGAAGGCATCACGCTCACCATCGCCAATCCGCTGTCCGTGAGCGGTGACAACGCGGATTCGTCGCTGCCAAGAGAAAACGGCAGTCAGGTTCGCGTCGTCACAGATTCGGATCTGCAGGTGCTCGTCTCGCTACTCTGGCAGGCCGGAGCGGAAGCGATCGCCATCAACGGATACCGTCTCGGCGTGCAGACTTCCATACGAACGGCTGGAACGACGATTCTCATCGGAGTCAATTCCGTGCAAAGTCCGTATCGCATCGAGGCAATCGGCAATTCCAACGTTCTTGCCAATACGGTGAGCAAGAAAACACAACAACGTTTATACGATGATTTCAAAGAAGCGGGCATCTATCCGCAAGTGAGCAAAAACAAATCGATTACACTGGAAGCGGCGGTGACTGGCGAAGTGACATATGCAAGGAAGGTCAAGTAATGGCAGCGGTCTTGGGACTTATCATTGGCGTGGTCATTGGCGTGTTCGTCCGGCCGGACATTCCCATTGCCCTTCAGCCGTATCTGCCGATTATGGTTCTGGCCGCGCTCGATGCGCTGCTTGGTGCCGCACGAGCCTATTTCCAGCGCAGCTTTTCCGATAAGGTCTTTGTGATCTCCTTCTTTTCGAACGTCATCACCGCAACATTGCTGGTTTTCTTGGGAAACCAGCTTGGCGTTGGTTCCCAGTTGCAGACCGCCGTCATTGTCGTGCTCGGCATTCGAATCTTCACCAATGTGTCGACCATCCGACGTTTCATCTTCAAAGGATGACGTGATATGAGCAGACGTGACGATGACAACAAGGACGTGCTCTCCAAAATTCACGAGCAGATCGTTAAGGACCAGAACAACGACAGCACCCAGACCGGATCATTCCCAGTGGTCAGGCGCAAGCCGAAGCGGATTTCGCTGAACGCGAAGGCCACTCGCGCCCGTCTGTACTCCAGCGTGCTTGTAACCATACTTTGCGCGTTGCTCGGCTTTAGCTATGCCATTCAGTTGAACAACACAACGTCCACATATGAGACGATGAGCGAGGACGAACTAACCAAACTCATCAGTGAAACCAGCGCGCAGGTCCAAAAGCTTGAGCAGCGCAAAAGTGAGCTGTCCAGTCAGCTTGACTCGCTGAAGGACACAGCCGACAAGAACGAAAAGGCGGCGGAAATCGCCAAACAGAATGCCGAATCGAATGGAATTCTTTCCGGACGTCTGCCGGTATCTGGAGAAGGCGTGGTCATCCGTATTTCCAAAGGATCAAAGCAGGATATTGATGCGTCGATTCTGTTCACGTTACTTGAAGAATTGCGAAATAGCGGTGCGGAGGTCATTGAAATCAACGATATTCGTGTGATTACCAGTACGTATATCAGCGATTCCGCAGACGGTCTCAACTGCGATGATACGAATATTGAGGCGCCATTCATCATCAAGGCGATAGGGGATAGCAACAATCTGCAGAACGCCGTCAATCTTGCGGGCGGTGTCGGTTCACGTTTGAAGGTGAAGTATGGCTCCACCGTGTCGATTGTGCCTTCCGACAAGGTGGAAATCACGTCGACGCGAAGCGCGCCGCAGTACACTTATGCGCATGTCGTCGAATAACGCCTTAAGTAGCGTTTTCTTTTGGCCGGTCCTAAAAATAGTTGCGTTGTAGCGTGCCGTTCACCTTTTCAGCGTGCCGATGTCTGCCCTCAACCCTATCTTGTTCATCGTTGACATACAGTCCAGGCCTGCACATTAGTAACGCGGACCCCGATAGCAAAGGACAACCCATGGCTGAACAGACCATCTCCATCACACTCAACGGCGAAGCGAAGGAGGTGGCAGCAGACCAGACTGGCGTCCAGCTCTTTGCAGAAGACAAGAACATCATCGCGGTGCGCATTAACGGCGAACCTCGCGATCTGTATACCGAACTGCATGACGGCGATGTTGTGGAACCAATTGCGCTTGATAGCGAAGACGGTTTGGCCATTATGCGCCACTCCGCGACCCACGTCATGGCACAGGCCGTGCAGGAGATCCGCCCGGACGCCAAGCTTGGTGTCGGCCCGGTCATCAAAGATGGTTTCTACTACGATTTCGATGTTGAGACTCCGTTCACTCCTGACGATCTCAAAGAGATCGAAAAGCGCATGCAGCGCATCATCAAGTCGTCCCAGTCCTTCCGTCGCCGCGTGGTGACCGAAGAGGAGGCTTTGGCGGAAGAAGCTGATCAGCCGTACAAGCTAGAGCTGATCAAAGATAAGGAAGCCCACCTCGATCCGGAGGCCGCCACTGAAATCAGCGGCAAGGAACTGAGCTTCTACGATAATGTCGACCGTGACGGCAATGTGGTTTGGAAGGACCTGTGCCGCGGCCCGCACCTACCGAACACCCGCTATATCAAGGCGTTCAAGATCGAGCGTTCCGCAGCCGCATATTGGCGTGGCAGCGAAGCCAATCCGATGCTGCAGCGCATTTATGGTGCGGCTTTCGCCACCAAAGAAGATCTCAAGACCTATCAGACTCGTCTTGAGGAGGCCGCCAAGCGCGACCACCGCAAGCTTGGTGCGGAAATGGATCTGTTCTCCTTCCCGGATGAGATCGGTCCGGGCCTGGCTGTGTTCCATCCGAAGGGCGCTGCCGTGATCAACGCGATGGAGGATTACTCCCGCGAAATGCATCGCAAGCACCACTATAGCTTCGTGCAGACTCCGCACATCACCAAGGGCGGTCTGTACGAGACTTCCGGCCACCTGCATTGGTATAAGGATAGCATGTATCCCGCAATGCGTCTGGATGAGGAAAAAGACGAGAACGGCAACGTCGTCAAGCAGGGCTTCGACTACTACCTGAAGCCAATGAACTGCCCGATGCACAACCTGATTTTCAAGTCCCGCCAGCGTTCCTACCGCGAGCTGCCATTGCGCCTGTTCGAATTCGGCACGGTGTATCGCTATGAGAAGTCCGGCGAGGTTCATGGTCTGACCCGCGTGCGTGGCTTGACTCAGGATGATTCCCACATCTACTGCACCCGCGAGCAGATGAAGGACGAGTTGAAGAGCTTGCTGACCTTCGTGCTTGGCCTATTGAAGGACTTCGGTCTGGATGACTTCTATCTGGAGCTGTCTACCAAGGATCCGCACAAGTACGTCGGTTCTGACGAGATCTGGGAGGAAGCCACCAATACGCTGGCCGAAGTCGCCAAGGAATCCGGCCTTGAGCTGGTTGACGATCCGTGCGGCGCAGCCTTCTACGGTCCGAAGATTTCCGTGCAGGCCCGTGATGCCATCGGCCGTACCTGGCAGGTGTCCACCATCCAGCTTGATTTCAACCTTCCGGAACGTTTCGGCTTGGAATACATCGCTGCGGACGGCACCCACCAGCGTCCGGTGATGATCCACCGTGCGCTGTTCGGCTCCATTGAACGCTTCTTCGCCGTGCTTCTTGAGCATTACGCCGGCGCTTTCCCGGCATGGCTCGCTCCGGTTCAGGTGCTTGGTGTGCCGGTTGCCGATGAATTCGCTCCGCACCTGCAGAAGTTCATCGCCAGCCTCGAAGAAGAAACGGTTCGTTGCGAAATCGACATGTCCGACGATCGTTTCGGCAAGAAGATCCGCAACGCGTCCAAGTCCAAGGTTCCGTTCATCCTCATCGTTGGCGAGGAAGACATGAACAACAATGCGGTGAGTTTCCGCTTCCGTGATGGCAGCCAGCTGAACGGCGTGCCGGTCGATGAAGCCAAGACGCAGATCATGACCGTGCTCAAGAAGCGCGTGCAGGTCAACGACGTCGACGACTTCAAGGCCGCCATCGCAGACTGAGCCGATTCGCTTGCATTCAGTCTTATAAGATCATGGATCATATAAGGGCGCACGAGCATCATATTGACGCTTGCGCGCCCTTTTTGTTTTCCGAGAAACAGGAATCCGCATGTTAGAACATCTTCGTGCACCATTCAAAAAACTCATAGAACCGCTTGCCAAAGCGTTGATATCCATTGGTTTGACCGCAAATGCGGTGACGGTCATAGGCACCATCGGAACCATTGTGGTTGCCTTCGTCGCCGGCATCACAGGATGGCTTTTCGCGGGAGCCGTAGTACTTACATTGCTGGTGCTGGCCGATTCCCTGGACGGTTCGATCGCGAAGCTGACCACGGGAGGCACTCAGTTCGGCGCTTTTTTGGATTCCACGTTGGATCGTATCGCCGATTGGGCGTTGCTTGCCGGAGTAATAGTCTTCTTCATCTTGCACGCCGATTGGTGGTATGACATCAGCCAGTCAAGCCCGGATTACATCAGTTGGGTTGGTGTTGGCGCGGCCATGGTGTCGATGATGACGTCGTTTGTGACGTCGTATGCGCGTGCCCGTGCGGAATCTGTTGGTTTCGAGGTGAAGAACGGCATCGCAACACGCGCCGACAGACTGGTCATCATTTTGGTGGGCATGGCGATCACTGGGCTGACGCATCACGGCTTATGGTTGGCCATTGGCATGGTATTGCTTGCGGTTTTGGGTGTGGCCACAGTGTTCCAGCGTATTCTCGAAGCGCGTCGACAGATGACTGCCGGCCATAGGACATATCAGCCATAACTGCCTGCAAACGGCGAATGTTGACGCGCCTGACAACCGTATGTCAGGCGCTTTGTCTTAGAACCGCTTTAGAATCGTTTCGTTTGAAACATCCGCAACCTGCCTAGGAGCATTATGTCAGGTCATTCCAAGTGGGCGACCACCAAGCACAAGAAGGCCGCCATCGACGCGAAGCGTGGCAAGCTGTTCGCCAAGCTGATCAAGAACATCGAGATTGCAGCACGTATGGGTGGTGGTGATCCTGACGGCAACCCGTCCCTGTACGACGCCATCTACAAGGCCAAGAAGGCTTCCATGCCTGCCGATAACATCAAGCGCGCTGTCAAGCGTGGTTCTGGTGAAGAGGCCGGCGGTGCCAACTACGAAGATATCGTCTATGAGGGCTATGCTCCCGCAGGCGTCGGTCTGATCATCGAGTGCCTTACCGACAACCGCAATCGTGCGGCCGCTGAAGTGCGTTCCACCCTGACCAAGGGCAATGGTTCCTTGGCTACCTCCGGTTCCGTGAGCTTCAACTTCGAGCGCAAGGGCCAGATCATCGTTCCTGCCGAAGGCGTTGATTTCGACGATCTGTTCGAAAAGGCCGCTGAAGCTGGTGCCGAGGATGTGACCGAAGATGGCGATGTGTTCACCGTTGTCACCGATCCTTCCGAAATGATCGATGTTCGTAAGGCTCTGCAGGATGCTGGTTTCGATTACGATTCCGCTGATCTGGTCATGATGCCGAAGAACGAGGTTGAATTGACTCTTGAGGATGCTCAGAAGGTGTCCAAGCTCATCGACAACCTCGACGATTTGGACGATGTGCAGAACATCTACTCCAACTGGACCGCTTCCGATGAGGTCATGGCTCAGCTTGACGAGGAGTAATCGAGCGTGATTATTCTTGGCGTCGACCCCGGGCTGACTCGCTGCGGGGTCGGCGTGATCGAAGCCGGCGCATACCGCCGGCTTTCTTTTATTCATGTGGATGTGGTGCGGTCCGATCCGAAAATGTCACAGGATTTGCGCCTGTTGGCCATATACAATGGTTTGGTTGAAAAAATAGAACGGTTTGCGCCGGATGCCGTGTCCATTGAACGTGTGTTCGCACAAGAGAACCGCAACACCGTGTTGGGGACCGCGCAGGCGGCCGGGCTGGCCATGTTGGCTGCAGCCCAGCGTGGCATTCCCGTTGCCCTGCATACGCCGACTGAATCGAAAATGGCGATCACTGGCAACGGCAAGGCCGAAAAGATTCAGATGGAACGTATGGTCGCCCGTATTCTGGGGCTGAATACCCTGCCCAAACCTGCTGACGCGGCCGACGCCTTGGCCATTGCGATTTGCCATGCCCTTCGTCCTGCGGGTGCGCTGCAAGGAGGCGAACGTGAACAGCATCTCACTGATGCGCAACGTCAATGGGCGCTTGCCTCGCAGAATGCGGCCCGGCAGCGTGGCGTCCGCAGAGGAATGTAGACTATCGAACAAATGTTCTATAGTTGTTTATGGGAGGTGACGGCATGATAGGCATGCTGCATGGCCAAGTCGATTCCATTGACGCGGCTTCGTCGATCATTGAGGTCGGGGGAGTTGGCTATGAGACCAGGATGCCTTCGGCAGATCTGGCTTCCATGCACGCCGGTCAAACGGTGAAGGTGTACACGTCGTTGAACGTTTCGCAGGATGCGATCACGCTGTATGGCTTTTCCTCGCTCGCATCGAAACGTATGTTCCTGCAATTGCAGAAGGTCAGTGGCATTGGCCCGAAGGTTGCCCTTTCCTTGCTTTCGACGTTGCCTCCGGAACGTTTGGCGAGAGCCGTGGCGGACGGCGATGCCACTGCGCTGGCGAAAGCGCCAGGATTAGGTAAAAAAGGTGCGCAAAAAATCATCCTTGAGCTTAAAGGGTCCATTGACCTTAGCCAGATTGAAGGCGCTTCTCCTGAAACACGTTCCACGGAAGATACTGGTTCGGAACAGGTGGTGGAAGGCCTGATGTCTCTTGGATGGCGTCAACAGGATGCCGTTCATGCCGTGCAAGACGTCTGCGAGAGCAACCATATCGATATTCCACTGGGAGACGATGACGTGCCTCGTGTGCTCAAACTCGCGTTGGCGTCCCTTGATCGAGGTAGGTGAATCGCACCATCATGACGAACGACTCTGCATTCGACCAGCCGAATACTGGTGCCAACGAGGAATCACTCCGCATGGTTTCCTCATCGCCCGTCGGCAACGAGACGGTGAGCGATGAGGAACTGCGACCCCATGTTCTTGACGGTTTCATCGGACAGCCAAGGCTCAAGGCGCAGCTGCAGCTATTTTTGGATGCTGCCCGCAAGCGCGACGTTCCTCCAGATCATATTCTTTTGGCGGGGCCTCCGGGCTTGGGCAAGACCACGTTGGCTATGATTGTTGCCAACGAGCTTGGAGTGCCGATCAGAGTCACTTCCGGTCCGGCCATTCAACATGCCGGCGATCTGGCTTCCATTCTGAGTTCTTTGGATGCCGGGGAAGTGCTCTTCATCGACGAGATCCATCGCCTTCCACGTGCGGCCGAGGAATTGTTGTATATAGCCATGGAGGATTTTCGTGTTGACGTAATGGTCGGCAAAGGACCGGGCGCTTCCTCCATTCCTCTTACTCTGCCGCGGTTTACGGTGATCGGTGCCACCACTCGTGAAGGCATGCTGCCATCGCCGTTGAGGGCTCGTTTCGGTTTCACCGCGCATCTCGACTTTTATCCGCATGAGGAGCTTGAAAAGCTTATCGAACGATCTTCGGCTATGCTCGGCATCCATCTCGAGGACGGCGCTGCGCATCAGCTTGCCATGCGTTCGAGGGGTACACCGCGTATCGCCAACCGACTGCTTCGCCGCGTAAGGGATTGGGCAATCGTGCATGATCTGGAAACCGTGCATCCAGATGATGTCAAGGAGGCTTTGGCGTTGTACCAGATCGACACTGAAGGTCTGGACCGCTTGGATATCGCGGTGCTAAAAGCCATTGTCACCAATTTCAACGGAGGGCCGGTCGGACTGAACAATCTGTCGGCCATGGTCGGCGAGGAATCGGAAACCGTGGAAACGGTTTGCGAGCCGTATTTGGTTCGTGAGGGGTTCCTTGTGCGCACGCCGAAGGGACGTGTGGCGACACGTAAGGCATGGGAACATCTCGGTTTGGTGCCTGACGAATCTCAGGTTGATGTCAGCAATCTAGCCTAGACTCGTTGTCTTGGACATAGGGTCCCGTTTGAGCGTCCACCTCAAGGAGTTGTGCTTTGGATTACATTTTTCTCATCGTCATCGTTGTCGCCATGTTTGGCATGATGTTCTGGCAGTCCAAGAAGGCTAAGCAGCAGCAGGCCGAGCGACAGGATTTTCGTGCCAATCTTCAGCCCGGCACCGAGGTCATCACCATCGGCGGCGTGATCGGCAAGGTTGTTTCCGTTGATACCGAATACGAGGAGATCGTCATCGATTCCGAAGGTTCCCAGATTCGTTTCGGCTTCAACGCCATCAGCCGTGAATACGTGCGTCCCGCATATGTGCATGATGACGAGGTCGATGAGAACGGCAACCCGCTTCCCGTCGATTCTGCAGATGAAGATCAGGTTGCTCAGGAGCCGATTGAGGGTGAGATCGAAGCGGTACAGACTGAGACCGAACAGAAGAACAGCTGACAGCATATAAAAAGATATCGGCGAGAATCTCATTTTTGGGATTTTCGCCGTTCTTTTTCGCGTCGAAATCCTATAATGCAAAGTGCCGCATATTGAAGGAGAAGGAAACTACCGCCATGGCATCAACGGATATCACCGTTTCCGGTTTAAGCAGGGTCGGAGCTGAAAACGCCGAGTACCTCATTTCTAAAATTCGCACGATTCCCGGTTTCCCAAAAGAAGGCATTCTTTTCCGTGATTTCATGCCGGTATTGGCTGATGCTCGTGCCTTTGGCGTTCTTCTGGACGCTCTTGAGGCCGCGCTGCCAGTGGATCCCAATGACTTCGACGCCGTTGCGGGTCTTGAAGCGCGAGGTTTCTTATTTGGTCCTGCATTGGCCGCGCGTCTTGGCAAAGGATTTATCGCCGTGCGCAAGGCGGGTAAGCTTCCGCCTGAGACTGTGTCGCAGCATTATGATCTTGAATATGGCCAGGCTGCCGTGGAAATCGAAACCAGCGCCGTGCATGAGGGTGAACGTGTGCTCATCGTTGATGATTTGATCGCCACCGGTGGAACTGCTAATGCAGCCAGTGCGCTGATCGAAAAGTGCGGTGGCAAGGTGTCTGGTTTCAGTTTCGTTATGGAACTTACCGGCATTGACGGCATGAAGTCCCTGCAGGGGTATCCAGCTAGTTCGTTGATCACCATGCCTGCGTGATTTAAGTATATTCTTTGTAAACAACCAATAGCATCAAGGGAAAAGAATCCATGGATCTCTATGAGTACCAGGCTAGGGAACTGCTTGAAGAGCAAGGTATTCCAACGCCTAAGGCAGTGTTCGCGCAGAACTCTCATGAAGTGGCTGAGGCTGCCGAGCAGATTGGTTACCCCAATGTGATCAAGGCTCAGGTGAAGATTGGTCATCGCGGCCAGGCTGGTGGTGTCAGGCTGGCGAAGAATCGCGATGAGGCCATTCTTGCATCCGAAGGCATCCTGCCGATGACCATTCACAAGCACAAGGTTAGCGGTGTGTTGGTGGCCGAGGCAAAGAACATTCTTCACGAGTACTATGTCTCCATTTCTGTGGATCGTTCCTCCCGTGATTTCGATGTGCTTGCTACAGCGAATGGCGGCACCGAGGTTGAGGAGATCGCCAAGGAACATCCGGAATCCGTCAAGCGTCTGCATATTGACGCGCTTGAGGATTTCGACCTCGAAGCGGCTACCAAGATGGCTGAAAGCATTGGCTTCTATCATGCCGATGTTAATCAGGCCGCACAGATCCTGCTGAAGATGTGGCAGTGCTTCAAAGACAATGACGCTACGCTTGTTGAGATCAACCCGCTTGCCAAGATCGGTGATCCGGATGATGAATCGTCCAAGACACTGTGTGCGTTGGACGCCAAGATCTCTTTAGACGACAATGCGGCGTTCCGCCACGATGGTTGGAGTCGGTTCGCAGACCCGGTGCATGTCGATCCGTTCGAGCAGAAGGCACGTGAGCATGGCTTGCATTATGTGCATCTCCAAGGTTCCGTTGGCGTAATCGGCAACGGTGCCGGTTTGGTGATGAGCTCGCTCGACGCCGTTTCCGGTGCCGGTGAGGATCAGGGAACCAATGTCAAGCCCGCAAACTTCCTTGATATCGGTGGCGGCGCGTCTGCCGAAGTGATGTGCAGCAGTCTGGAGATCGTGCTTTCTGATCCGCAGGTAGAATCGGTGCTGGTCAACGTGTATGGTGGCATCACATCCTGCGAACAGGTGGCGAAGGGCATTCTGGAAGCTCTTGACAAGCTTGGCAGCTCTAAGCCTCTGGTGGTCCGTTTCGACGGCAATGCCGCTGCTGAGGGTCTGCGCATTCTTGCCCAAGCCAATCGAGTCAATCTGCATGTCGCACAGACTATGGAAGAGGCCGCACAGCAGGCTGCACGCCTTGCGGCCAACGGCAAGGAGGTTCGCTGAAAATGACGCTTTTCGTTGAGGATGGCACACCTGTCATTGTGCAGGGCATGACTGGGCACCAGGGTATGACCCATACCGCGCGCATGCTGAAGGCCGGCACCAATATCGTCGGCGGCGTCAATGCTCGCAAGGCCGGTCAGGAAGTCAATTTCCCTGAAGCAAAAAACGGCGAAGATGTTACCCTGCATGTTTTTGGCAGCTGTTCCGAAGCCGTTGAAATTACCGGTGCGCAGGCGAGTGTTGTGTTCGTACCGCCACGTTTTGCTAAAGACGCCGTGGTTGAGGCCATTGAAGCCGGTATCAAGTTGATTGTGGTTATCACCGAAGGTATTCCGGTTGCCGACAGTGCGTATTTCGTTGAGCTCGCATTGCGCAAGGGCGTACGCATCGTCGGGCCGAACTGCCCTGGTCTGCTTACGCTTCCTTCGACGGAAAATGCGCAGGGCTGCAATCTCGGCATCATTCCGGACGGCATCGTCTCCCGTGGACCTTTGGGCTTGGTGTCCAAGTCCGGCACCCTTACCTATCAGCTGATGGGGGAGCTGTCCGACATCGGCTTCACTGCATGCTTAGGCGCTGGCGGCGATCCCATCGTTGGCACCACGTTGCAGGAGGCCCTTGAAGTATTCGAAAACGATGATGCCACCAAGGCCGTCGTGATGATTGGTGAAATTGGCGGTAGCGCCGAACAGGATGCTGCCAAGTGGGCATCCGAGCATATGACCAAGCCTGTCGTCGCCTATATCGCAGGCTTCACGGCGCCGGAAGGCAAGCAGATGGGCCATGCTGGAGCCATCGTTTCAGGCGGCAAGGGAACCGCGCAAGACAAGAAGGAAGCACTCGAAGCCGTGGGCATCCGTGTTGGACGAACTCCGGGGCAGACTGCTGAAATCATGCGCGAGGTGCTCGCTTCCAAGTCGATATGATGGCAAAGAACCTGAAGTATTGGTTGAAAGGGCTTGCCGTAGCGGCAGCGTCCATGATTATCTATGCTGTCGCCCTCGGCTGCTATATAGCTCTGATGCTTCTGATCATCTCCATGGAGGAAGGCGGCGACAATCTGTCCGCCTTCTCCGTTCCCCTGACTGAAGCGGTTGTGCTTCTCAGCCAAGGATCCGGTTTCAAGACCGGATCCATCACACTGACGATTATGCCGTTGCTGCTGACGGTTATGCTGATCGCACTTATTTCATCGCTTGCCAAGCGTATTGGGACCAGTTTCTCCGGATGTGTGACGGGGACTATTGGCTGGGTGCTGATTAACATATTCTTCGCCAACAGCGTCGATACCGAGCTTGTTGACACGACTGGCATGATTATCGTGAAAACGGCGTTCGTCTTCATACTGGGATATGCCATTGCCTTGATTCCCGGGGCTCCGCTGACCGAGCGAGGTTTGGAATGGACTGGCAAGCATGTCTCGTTGCCGGTCCGTAAGACAATCATTATAGGCTTAGCTCTTGGTCTGTTGTTGATTGCGGTCTATTTGGTCATTGGCCTGATCGTGGTCGTGTATTGGGCGTTTTGCAATCAGTCGGCCATGGTGAAGCTGTATGAATTGTCGGGAATGCAGAGTGGCTCTCGTATACTTACGACGATCGCTATGCTCGCGTGGATTCCGAACATTGCGATTTGGGCGGTTTCCTGGGTGTTCGGAGCAGGTTTTTCAATTGGCGACCTTGCTGAATTCACTATGTGGAGCGGTCAGGGAACGGCATTGCCGTCGCTGCCGATATTCGGTCTGCTTCCTTCGGCAATTGAAACGGACTGGGTCCGAATCGCATTGATGTGCATTCCTTTGGCGTTGCCCTGTATCGCAGGCATGATCGTCATGTTGTTCAACAAGGGATTCCACATCAGAGTTGATGATGCTGATCACCAGATTGACGTCAAGCGGGTGGTGTCTGGATTCGCCTATCCTGCGGGAACATTCTGCATGTCCTGCGTGATCGTATCGGTAGGCTCGAGTTTGCTGTTCTCCATCTCTAACGGGGCACTGGGATCAAAGCATCTTGCGCATGTCGGTGTCGATGTAATTGCGTCGACTCGTAAGGTCGGGCAGCCCACTGCAGTCGGGCTGTTCTCATCGTGGCTGCTGACTTTGGTGGCCGTATTCATGTTTTTCGGAATACGCTGGGTCATAAAGCGTGTCCGCGAGGGCAGGAGTGGTACATCCGCTGCGGTTCTCGAACCAAATAATCGTGGGATCACCGATGCGGCCCGCACAGTGACCTCAACCATCAACAATAAGGAGGAGCAAGGTGACAACAACGAATCGACCGATACGTCGAGCTCTGGTATCGGTCTTCCATAAGGAAGGTATCGAAGTTCTTGCCGAGGCGTTCATCAAAGCCGGCACTGAAGTGGTTTCCACGGGTTCCACTGCAAAGCGTCTTGCGGAACTCGGCGTCAAGGTGACGGAAGTCTCGGAAGTCACTGGTTTTCCCGAGTGTCTCGATGGCCGTGTCAAAACTCTCGACCCACATATCCACGCAGGTATCCTCGCTGATATGACCAATGAGAACCACGCGGCTCAACTGGAAAAGTTTGGCATCAAGCCGTTCGATTTGGTGGTCGTCAACCTGTATCCGTTCGCTGATACGGTTCGTTCCGGTGCGGACGAAGCTGCCACTATTGAAAAGATCGATATCGGAGGCCCGTCCATGGTTCGCGGAGCGGCGAAGAACAACGCCACTGTGGCCATCGTCACGGATCCGAACGATTATGCGTTGGTCGCGGCCCGTATCGAGAACGGTGAAGGTTTCTCCCTTGAGGAACGTCGCTGGCTGGCCGGTAAAGCATTTGCTCACACGGCGTCTTATGATGCCACTATCAACGAGTGGACCGCGAAGCATTGGCCGAAGCCAGCTACCGTCGATCAGCCGACTGCCGAAGGTGAGACGGAAGTGAATGAGGCCAAGTTCCCGGCCGCATTCACCCGTACTTGGGATCGCGCCCACGTTCTGCGCTATGGTGAGAATCCTCACCAGCAGGCCGCGTTGTATCTCGATCCGCTGAACCAGAACGGCTTCGCACATGCCGAACAGCTCGGTGGAAAGCCGATGAGCTACAACAACTATGTTGATGCCGATGCCGCTTGGCGTGCCGTGTGGGATTTCGCTCCGCAGATTGCGGTCGCCGTGGTCAAGCACAACAATCCGTGCGGCCTTGCCATTGGAGCCACCGTCGCTGAGGCGCACAAGAAGGCGCATGCTTGCGACCCGATGAGTGCCTATGGTGGTGTGATCGCTGCGAACAGCAAGGTCACCATGGAAATGGCAGAAAGCGTCCGTCCTATCTTCACCGAAGTGATCGTCGCTCCCGACTATGATGCCGATGCCCTTGAGCTGTTGCAGACCAAGAAGAAGAATCTTCGTATTCTGAAGGTTGCCGAACCGCCGAAGTCCAAGACGCAGTTCCGTCAGATTGACGGTGGTCTGTTGGTGCAGTCCACTGATCTCATCGACGCTCCGGGCGATGATCCGGATGCGTGGAAGCTGGTTTCCGGCGAGCCGGCGGACGAGCAGACCGTCAAGGATCTGGTTTTCGCTTGGCGAGCCATCCGTTGCGTCAAGTCCAACGCCATTCTGATCGCCCATGATCAGGCCACGGTCGGCATCGGCATGGGTCAGGTGAATCGTGTCGATTCTGCCAACCTGTCCGTTGAACGTGCGAATACGCTGGCTGATGGTGCAAATCGAACTCAGGGCGCTGTTGCGGCATCCGACGCGTTCTTCCCGTTCGCCGATGGTGCGGAGATTCTTATCAACGCAGGTGTCAAGGCCATCGTCCAGCCGGGTGGTTCCATCCGCGACGAGGAAGTGTTCGAAGCGGCCCGCAAGGCCGGCGTCACCATGTATGTGACCGGTACCCGCCACTTCTTCCACTGATCGTTCCAGCCCTCATACGAGGGTATTGTGATTAGCGTGGCGTCCGATTCTGTATTGGTTTCGGACGCCACGTTTATTATGATTACGATTGTTGCAGGCAAGCGAGATATGAAAGGCCTCGGAATGAGCCATCCTTACGTTTCCGAAGATCATGAGGGCAAACCGTGGTTCGAATGGATCGTCGCAGTCGTAGTGATTATTGCGACGGTGCTTGCGGTTGCAGGATATACAAAAGCCGCCACCGCTGCGATCGCGGTGACGGCCATAGTTACTGGGCTGGTCAGGCTGGTATTGCGTGAACGCAGTCCATGGAAGGTCCGGTCAGTTGCTTTCGACGCCTTCATGGGTATAGGTTTGGGCGCTGGACTGCTCATTCTCCTCACCATCGTTCCCGTCGGAAACTGACGCTTCGTCGAGAGCAGTGTCGTTTTCGATTTCATCGGCGACTTCGGCATCCGGCGTGTTCTTCTTCGTGCTGACCATACCGGAGACAATGACGATAAGTGCAACGACGGCAGCGGCGAGAACAGGGCAGATCCAGAAGACCCACAGCTGCTGCAGTGGTTCCTCATTCAGGCCCTGGTTTTGCGCGAAAATAGCGATGCCAGTAGCGCGTGCCGGGTTCAATGCAGCTCCGGTCACCGGGTAGGCGATGGCGGTGCCGATACCGTAGGCAAGCCCCATGGCGACGGCATGGTTCGTACTGGACTCGCCATGTTCGCCCGTGGTGCGAAGCGCGGCGGCAACAATGACGATGCCTGCGATGACTTCGACAGCGATGGCCAAGGTGATGCTGAACGTCACGCCATAGTTGCCAAGCGTGGAGTAGGAGACGGAGTTCTTATCGAAGCCGTTGATCGTCGGCGTCATCCAGATCTTGAATGTCACCTGCTCGGAACTTGGCAGAAGGAATCGGATGGCAGCACCGGCGCCAATGCCGCCGAGCACTTGGGCAATGATGTACAGAATGCCATCAAGCACATGGGTCTTGCCGGTGAGCATGGCGGCGACGGATACGGCCGGATTGAATTGCGCTCCGGAGATGGATCCAAAGATTACGGTGGCCGCGGCATACACGATGCCCGTCAGCAGGGCGATGAACGCCATATTGATGCCGTACACTGCGGAGCCAAGCGAGCAGATCGCGTAAATCGCGAAGCAGATGATGAAGCTTCCCACAAGTTCCGCTCCGACACGAAGTGCCAGCGGCTTGCTTTGCTCTTCCTTAGTTATGGACGTTGCTTCAACAGCAGTCATAGTCTTTCCTCTGTCATATAGTGGACAAGTTGCGATTTTTGGAAATCGCCAAACGACTGCCATAGTACCAGCAGTCCCTATAAGTATTATCCGGCCACGTTGGGAGAACGATGCCAAACGCATATTCCCGCGCCGCGAAGGCGCATACGCATGACAATGAAGGTATCCGTCTGCAGAAGCTTCTTGCTCAGGCAGGTTTTGGGTCCCGTCGCAAATGTGAAGAGATCATTACTGAAGGACGCGTCGAAATCGACGGTGAACTTGTCACCGAGTTGGGAACGCGCGTCGACCCGAAACACCAGGAAGTTCGCGTGGACGGCTCCCGTGTTCGTGTGAACCCCAATCATGTCACGCTTGCCTTGAACAAGCCGAAGCGCGTACTCAGCGCCATGGAGGATCCGAAGGGACGTTACACCCTGAGCGACATCGTCGGCGACAAGTATGACCGTATTTTCCACATGGGTCGTCTGGATTACGATTCCGAAGGCCTGATTCTCATGACGAACGACGGCGAGTTGAGCCAGCATGTCATGCACCCCAAGTATGAGGTCGAGAAGACCTATATCGCCACATTGGAAGGTCGTATCAGCGGTCAGGTGTGCCGCCGACTGGTCACCACCGGCGTGCAGCTCGACGACGGTTGGATCAAGCTTGACCGTTGCGCGATTCTTGATGCCAGCCGCGATGGCACCCTGGTCAAGGTGGTGCTGCACTCCGGCAAGAACCGTATCGTCCGTCGTATCTTCGGCGCGATCGGTTTCCCGGTCAGGCGTTTGGTGCGCACTCAGATCGGTCCGATCAAACTTGGCGATCTGAAGTCCGGATCGTACCGTGTGCTTTCGCAGACTGAGGTGCGTTCCCTGTCCAAGGCGGTGGGCCTGTGATCCGCGTAGCTATTGATGGACCTGCGGGCGTCGGCAAGTCTTCCACGTCCAAGGCGCTGGCCAAGTATTACGGTTTCGCCTATCTCGATACCGGAGCCATGTATCGTGCCTGCGCATGGTGGTGCATGAACAAGGGTATCGACCTCGATACGGAGACTGTCGACGAACAGCTAGTCACCGAAACCGTGGGCGAGTTCTTCACCGAGGGTCATTTTGACATCAGTGTCGATCCGGACGATCCGAAGGTATATGCCGATGGCGAAGACATCAGTGAGGCGATCCGTTCCTCTGAAGTGTCATCCCATGTGTCCAAGGTGTCGAACATCATTCCGGTCCGGCATGTGCTTATTGCCGCACAACGCGCGTATATTGCCCGTGAAGCGGCTTCCGATTCCTTCTCCGAAGGTGCTGGTGTGGTCGCCGAAGGCCGTGACATCACTACGGTCGTCGCGCCGGATGCTGAAGTGCGTGTATTGCTTACCGCTCGTGAGGAAGTCCGCCAAGCCCGTCGAGCAGGGCAGTCGGCTTCCGGAGTTGGCGCGGAAAATGTTGCGGCACGAGACAAGGCTGATTCCAAGGTCACGCATTTCACGTCCGCAGCGGAAGGTGTATTGACTGTCGACAATTCCGATTTGGATTTCGGCGAAACCCTTGATGTGCTTGTACGCATTGTCGATGACGCCATTGAAGAGCAGCAATACCGCCAATATGCGTCCAATCTTGATGATTATGAGTTGGATGAGGGCGATGAAGGACTGATTGATGGATCGTCTTTCGTTGGGAGCGAACGCCAGTCCGGCCCGAAGCCGGTCGGCGTGCTTGCCGTTGTTGGACGTCCGAACGTTGGCAAGTCCACGCTGGTGAATCGTATTCTCGGACGTCGTGCGGCCGTTGTGGAAGATACTCCAGGCGTGACCCGAGACCGTGTGAGCTACGATGCTGAATGGGCCGGCACTGATTTCAAGCTGGTCGATACCGGTGGTTGGGAAGCCGATGTCGAAGGCATTGAATCCGCCATCGCGTCGCAGTCGCAGATTGCCGTTCAGCTTGCTGACGCCGTGGTGCTTGTGGTGGATGGTCAGGTTGGACTTACCAATACTGACGAGCGTATCGTAAGGATGCTGCGAGCCTCTGGTAAGCCGGTCACGCTTGCGGTGAACAAGGTCGACGATCGTGAGAGCGAGTATCTGACCGCCGAATTCTGGAAGATGGGTTTGGGGGAGCCATACGGCATTTCCGCCATGCACGGCCGTGGCGTCGGCGAACTGCTTGACGCGGCTTTGGATTCGTTGAAGAAGGCTGAGAAGACTTCCGGGTTCCTCACTCCGTCGCATCTTCGTCGTGTGGCACTGGTCGGACGCCCGAACGTCGGCAAGTCGTCCTTGCTGAACCAGCTGGCGCATGAAGAGCGCACCGTGGTCAACGATCTGGCTGGAACCACCCGCGACCCTGTCGATGAGGTGGTGACGGTTGATGGTGAGGATTGGCTGTTCATCGATACCGCCGGCATCAAGCGTCGCCTGCACAAGTTGTCCGGCGCCGAGTATTTCTCGTCGTTGCGCACGCAGGCCGCGATTGAGCGTTCGGAGCTTGCACTGGTGCTGTTCGACGCTTCTCAGCCGATCTCTGATCAGGATCTGAAGGTGATGAGTCAGGCCGTGGATGCCGGCCGATGCGTTGTTCTGGTATTCAACAAGTGGGATTTGATGGATGATTTCGATCGCCAGCGCATGGAACGCTTGTGGAAGACCGAGTTCGACCGCGTGACGTGGGCCCAGCGCGTGAATCTGTCGGCCAAGACCGGATGGCATACGAATCGTCTGGCCAGAGCTATGCGTGGCGCCTTGGAGTCGTGGGACAAGCGTATTCCAACCGGTAAGCTCAACGCTTTCCTGGGCAAGATTCAGGCTGCGCATCCGCATCCGCTTCGTGGTGGCAAGCAGCCACGCATTCTTTTCGCGACCCAAGCTTCGACGCGCCCACCGCGCTTCGTGATTTTCGCTACTGGCTTCCTTGAGCACGGTTATCGTCGTTACATCGAACGTTGCCTGCGTGAAGAGTTTGGTTTCGAGGGTTCCCCGATTCAGATTTCGGTGAATATCCGAGAAAAGAAAAAGCGCAAGTAGTCCGCTTTTTTGGGGTGCACGCCACGAATGATGGTGTGCACCCCAAAAAAACGGTTGTAAGGAATACTATATCTGCCAATCTGTGTAGCTTGTAGCTAATGTGTGGCACGCTATTGACTGGTCGTCTTAGAAGAGTGGCTGTTCCTCGGCGTCTCTTTGGCGTAGATATCCGCTGATCGCACGTCGGGCGAGAGAGCTCAAGGATATGCCCTCTTCCGTTGCGCGTTCCCGTGCCGTCTTGCCGATGGCATAGGGGAGTTTGATTTTCCATTCGTCGCCAAGCTGTTCGCGTCCGTCGGTGTTCTTTGGCCTTCGTCCTGGACGAATGGTGTCGGCTGTGTTGCTCAGGTTATCGCTTTTAAGTGCTCTTCGGGTCAACTCGGTGAGAGTGATCCCATCATGTTTCGCGCGTTCTCTGGCTTCCACGCCAAGTTCTCGGGGCAGACGGATCTTCCATTCATCTTCAGGCACGGAAAAGTCAAACACGTGGGCAAGGTCATCAACATCGTCAAACTGTGGCTGGGCGTCCCTCGACTTCAAGACAATCACCCCTTACCTGCATGTGTAAGACTGACAACCTTAAAAAGAAAACCCGAAATCATGCGAATCCGGGTTTTTCTGGTCGGACCAGCGGGATTTGAACCCGCGACCCCTTGACCCCCAGTCAAGTGCGCTACCAAACTGCGCTATGGTCCGAACGATGCAAAAGCACCGAGAAAAAAACATAGCATAGTCTGTGGTTTTTTTCAAATACATCGTGTCGCGCAGTCAATGAAACGTGATGAAGGGCGCGTAAAGATGTCTTTTGTGTTAAAAAATATCTTTTTTAACTTCCAAAAGCCCCCGTTACGGGAAATATGTCGTAGTATTACCTAGGTACGACGAGAACATAACGCCCGCACGAAAGGGAAAGACATTGACCGAGGACGTATTCGAACACTCCGCCGCAAAGATGCGGGAAAATGGGATGACCGATATGGCCATTGCGCAGTTCAAGCGTCTATATGAGGTTTGGCGTAACGAGGAGGCAAGCAGCTGGATTCGTGAGGATGAGGTGGAACCGTTAGTGGGGGTGCCAAGTTTCCATGACGTTTACGAGACCATCAACCACGACAAAGCCGTTGATGCGTTCGCAAAAACCGCATTCCTTAAACTCAATGGTGGGCTTGGCACCTCCATGGGACTGGATTGCGCCAAGTCTCTCTTGCCCATGCGTCGCCACAAGGCCCGTCAGATGCGTTTCATCGACATCATCATCGGACAGGTGTTGACCGCACGCACTCGTCTGGGTGTGGAGCTGCCGTTGACACTGATGAATTCATTCCGCACTTCGAACGACACCATGAAGGTGCTGAGAGCCAACAAGAAATTCCATCAGGAGGATATTCCTCTGGAGATTGTGCAGCATCAGGAACCAAAGATCAGCGCGGAAACGGGCCTTCCTGTCAGCTTCCCGGCGAATCCCGAACTTGAATGGTGCCCGCCAGGTCACGGTGACCTGTTCTCAACCATCTGGGAATCCGGGTTGCTCGACGTGCTCGAGGAACATGGATTCAAGTATTTGTTCATCTCGAATTCCGACAATCTCGGTGCGCGACCTTCGCGTACGCTGGCTCAGCATTTCGAAAATACCGGCGCTCCGTTCATGATCGAAGTCGCCAAGCGCACTCCCGCCGACCGCAAGGGCGGCCATATCGTGCGTGACAAGGCGACGGGTCGTTTGATGCTGCGCGAAATGAGTCAGGTGCATCCAAATGACAAAGACGATGCTCAGAACATTGAAAAACACCCGTACTTCAACACGAACAGTATCTGGGTGCGAATTGACGCTTTGAAGGCCAAGCTGTCAGCATATGACGGCGTGCTGCCGTTGCCGGTCATCCGTAATAAAAAGACCGTTGATCCCACCGATCCGACGAGCGAGCCGGTCATTCAGCTGGAAACGGCCATGGGAGCCGCGGTGACGTTGTTTGATGGTGCCACTTGCGTGTGCGTGGACCGTATGCGTTTCCTGCCGGTGAAAACCACCGACGATTTGTTCATCATGCGGTCTGATCGATTCCATCTGACGGATCAGTATGAGATGGAGGACGGTAACTACATTTTCCCGGACGTTCATTTGGACGCACGGTACTACAAGAACATTCATGATTTCGATACGAGATTCCCGTATGGAGTCCCATCGCTCGCCGCGGCGAATTCCGTCGATATCGAGGGCGACTGGACCTTTGGCAGGGATGTAATACTGTTTGGTGACGCGCGGTTGCCTGACACCGGCGAGCCGAGTTATGTTCCGAATGGCGAATACGTTGGCCCGCAAGGCGTGGAACCTGACGATTGGGTCTGATTCGAGGGGTGTTCTCAACACGAAAAACTGTATTTTTTCGTAAAATAGGCACAATCTGAGCGAAAACCCTCTATCATAGAGAGGTGTGTGCGGAAGCCTATACTGGTTACGCACTTAGAATGAAACGTTAACGAGACGTGAGGACTAATGGCAGAGGGCAGTAACGGAAGGCGTCGTTTCTCCGACAAATGGGGCAAGCACGAACTTGATGTGTTGGCTGTGCTTTCCTCAGCTTTTCCGCAATGGCTCACTTCCCGTCAGATTGCTCAGCGCGTGAAGGCGTATGCCGATTCCTATGGGGAACTGGCCGATCAGGCGGCGAAGGCGGCTTTTGCCAAGCAATTCCAGCGTGACCGCGCCAAGCTTGCGGCCATGGGCATTGCCATCGAATCAAGGCAGCCGGAGTATTCATCCAAGTCGGAGGGGCAGGACTTCGCGTCCTACCGTCTGCAGCTTGGTGACGAGCCTCGTGTTCGTCTGCTGTTCGGGGATGAGGATCTGCCGATTTTGGCTGCCGCCAACTACTTGGCCCGTTCTATGTCGATTTCCTCGGCTCCTGCGCATGAGACGCAACATACGTCTCGTACCGCGCCGCGTGTTCCTCAGACACCTATTCCGGGACTTGGTCTTGACTCCATTGCTCCTGGACTGGGAACCCAGTCCATTCCCGACGAATTGGTCAAAGTCGTCGATCAGCGGCGTTTCGCGGCCACGGTGGATGTTGATGGCGAGCATTTGAATGTCGCTTATACTGATTCCGATGATCTGGCCATGTTCGTACTATCCCATCCAGGCGCGTCCATCGTCAGCCCGCAGGAAGCTGTTGACGCGTTTAACCGTCGTTTGAATGCAGCAACGCAGTTCGTACCTGCCGACGAGTCCACGGGAGACGACAGTTCCACCGTCACTGCCATGGAGATCAGTCGCAATAGCGCAGACGATGACGATGTCGAGGAAAGCAAAGGACGCCCGAAGAAGAATTCCGCATTCCAGACCGGTAGTGAAGTCGACCGTCGCCTGCGTTTGATGCTGTTCCTTTCGGCTCACCTTGGCGAGGAATATTCGCTTGAGGAGCTTGCGGAACGTTTCATTGGCAAACCGAAGTCCGATGATGAGCTGAAGAAGTTCGTCAATGTCATTCATAAAGACATCAACACGCTGACCACGGTTTCCGATGATGGGGAGATGGCGGGAAGCCAATTCTTCGATATCGATTGGTCGCTGCTTGATGCGGAAGGCATCGTTTCCGCCACGAATTCGCTTGGTTTGGAACGCTTGGCAGGCATTTCACAGCAGTATCTGAGTATGCTTACCGCATCCGTAAGCTATCTCGCGCATTCGTCATTGCTGCCGGACAAGCTTCGCGAGCAGGCCGAATCGTTGTACAGCCGTCTTCGCCGTCATGTTGAGCCGGGGGATATGCCGTGGCTGAGCCTGACTGGCTATGAAATGGAGCCGCGCAACTTCTCCATCGTGAAGAGCGCGATTTCCAAGAGTTCGCTGCTTGACATGGAATACACGGATGGCGCAGGACGAGCCCAGCGCAAGCTTGTCGCTCCAGACAAGATCTTCGTTGACGAGGGTGTTTTCTACGTTGCCGTATGGACTGATGTCGCTGCTGCTGCACCTGCGGATAAAGCCAAGTATGTGAAGAAAGACACCACGATCAACAAGGCTACAGGCAAGCCTCGCATCTGGCAGGTGCTACGTATCTCCCGCATTGAAAAGGCTGAATTAGTCGAGCCGATTGCAAAGATCGACATTCCTGATGTACCCGCATCCGAATTGCGCAAGTGGAGCTTTGACAATGGAACTTCGGCTGTGTTCGTCACCAATCAGGACAATCTGTCGTTTATTGACGGATTGTCGGGGGCAACGGTCGAAAAGTGCGGAGAAGGCGAGAAAGTGCATCTGATCGTCTCGTCCGATTCCTGGTATGTCGCGTTCTGCATTTCACATGCGCGACATATCACCGCTGTGGCTCCTGAGACGCTGCGTACCATGATCGTTGCCCGTGCTCAGCATGAATTGAGCATCGGTGACCGTGAGAACGAGAACTGACGGGAGTGGTTCTATGCCTTGGTGGGTTTGGCTGGCACTCGCTCTATTCATGCTGGTGATGGTCGTTTCCGGGATCGTCTATGCGTGCCTTCATGGTTACCATGCGTTCAAGGATGTGGCGAAACTGGGCGAACGCGCGGCGAAGCGGATCGACGCGATGGGTAAGCCATTGACCCAGCAAGACGAGAACGATGCACCCTTCTTCACCAGACCTCTGCAGGATGTTACCGAGCGCTACACGAATGCCCATACTGAAGTCATCGAAAGGCGTGAGGCGAAGCGCAATCGCCATGCCCAACAGTGGGCGCAATGGCGTCATTTTAATGATTGACCTGACTAAATTGTAAGGAATTATGACCCATCATCGTCGCCGTAATAACGGCACTGGCATGTCGGATACCAATGAGACCGTCAAACTGTCCCCCGCACAGCGGTACGCCGCATTCAAACAGACGCAGGCCAAACAGCGTACTGTTGCCGCCGAGTTTGCCAGATCCCTGCCATTTGAACTTGACGAATTCCAGTTACAGGCCAACGAGGCATTGGAGGCCGGGGATAATGTGCTCGTAGCGGCGCCGACCGGCGCGGGCAAGACGGTTGCAGCGGATTTCGCCATCTATCTGGCACAGACACGGAACGTCAAAGCTTTCTATACCACGCCGATCAAGGCGTTGAGCAATCAGAAGTATCATGATCTGGTTGCCCAGTACGGCGCGGATAAGGTTGGATTGCTGACCGGAGACACATCTATCAATTCCGAAGCGAACATTGTGGTCATGACCACCGAAGTGCTGCGCAATATGCTGTATGAGCATTCCGTAACGCTTGAAGCGCTTCGTTATGTGATTCTCGATGAAGTGCATTATCTCGCCGACCGTTTCCGAGGTCCGGTATGGGAAGAAGTCATCATCCACTTGCCGGAGAATGTGAAGATAATCGGTCTTTCCGCAACGGTCTCCAATGTCGAGGATTTTTCCGAGTGGATTGAATCCGTCCGTGGCAAAACCACGCTGGTCGTATCGGAACAGCGTCCGGTACCACTGGAACAGCATGTGCTCGTGCAGGCAGACGACCATACCGAACCGGAGCTTATCGATCTGTACCGCCGTGACGCCAACGGTGAACAGACGGTCAAACTCAATGCACAACTGGTGAACAGACTCGATCAGCTGGACCGTCAGGCGGCACGTCGCAGAGGAGAGGAGCGTCCCGACAGGCGTAGTTCCAAAGGCAAGGGCGGACGCTGGGATGAACGTCCCCACAAAGCTGAACGTCATACGCCTCGACGTTGGGCCGTTGTGGATGAACTGAATTTTCTTGACATGCTGCCGGGAATCTATTTCATTTTCTCAAGGAATGGTTGCGATCAGGCGGTCGACCAATGCATCAATGCTGGTTTGGAACTCACCACCGGCGATGAAGTACGTAGGATCAGACGGATCGTTGATGAAATGGTCGAAGGCCAGCTAAGCCAAGAGGATTTGAAAGCGCTGCATTTCTCGCAATTCCGTTTTGCTTTGGAAGAAGGATTTGCCCCACACCATGCGGGAATGGTCGCACTGTTCCGACAGATTGTCGAACGTTTGTTTGAAGAGGGCTTGGTCAAGATGGTTTTCGCAACGGAAACGCTGGCACTGGGCATCAATATGCCGGCGCGTTGCGTGGTGGTCGAAAAACTCGAGAAATTCGATGGCACCGGACATGTTGGCTTGACTCCCGGCGAGTTCACCCAGCTGACCGGTCGCGCAGGACGTCGCGGCATCGACACCATTGGACATGCCGTTGTAGTGGATCACCGTGGTTTTATGCCAGCCACTGCGGCCTCGTTGTCCAGCAAGCGAGTATATCCATTGCACTCAAGCTTCAGACCGACTTTCAACATGGCTGTGAACCTGTTGAATACCAGCGATTACGAGACCGCCCGCGTTACGCTCGACCATTCCTTCGCGCAGTGGGAGGCCAACGAGTCGGCTTGGCAGCTTGAAGCGCAGATGAAAACCCTGTGCAAGGCTTTGGAAGGGTACGAACAGGCCTTCCAATGTGAGTTTGGTGATTTCAAGGAATTCATGCGTCTAAGGATGCGCTTGAGTGATTTGGAGAAGAATGAACGTCGCAGGCTTAAACATGAGGTGTTCAGCACGCAGAAAGACCGTAGCCAGGCGTTCATGGAGCTTGACCGACGCATTAAAAAACTTCGTGAAGAAGACCGTGACCACCCGTGCCACAAGTGCCCAGACGTGCAGAAGCACTTGAAATGGGGGCATCGCTGGGCGCGTGAGACGCGTGAATTAGAACGTGTTCAGCATCGATACGATTCGCGTACCGGTTCCGTGGCACGTCAGTTTGATCATATCTGCACTGTGCTTGCCGACCTCGGCTATCTTCAGTCGGTGCGGGGATCCGCGGGCCATGGCGATTATCAGCTTACGGAACGGGGCCAGTTGCTGCGGCATCTGTACAGTGAGCTTGATTTGGTATTGGCCCAAGCGATCGAGGCTGGTGCATTCGACGGCTTGAATGCCTGTGAGTTGGCCAGCATTGTCGCATCGCTGGTATTCGAAGCCCGCAGGGGAAGCGGGGGAGAGCCGCGTCGTTATCCTGGAGGCATTCAGGGCAATGTGGCCGTGTGCGCCGCGCAGCTCAAAGGTGTACATGCGTCGATCGCCATGCTGTGTGAGGATCATATGCTCGAAGAGCCACGCCAGCTTGATTTCGGCATCACCGACATCGTCTACGAGTGGGCGCAGGGTGAAAGCCTCTCGCAGGTGTTATATGGCACTGAGCTGACTGGCGGAGATTTCGTGCGCAACTGTAAACGACTTGCCGACGTGCTGCAACAGATAGCTGTGGCCGGACCGTATCTTGCCGAACGCGCCGAAACATTGCCATCAATCGCAAGACAGGCATACGAGCGTATTAATCGCGGCATCGTCGCATATTCTGGCGTCGACTAAAATTGACAGTAAAAATCGGCAATCAGCAAACGAACAAGGAATAAAAGACACGTCCGAACTGTTCTGTAGCTTAGAAAGAGCGGACAATCCCAAGGAGGCAAAGGCAATATGGCAGAACGCAGCCTGCGAGGCATGAGCATCGGCGCAAAGTCGTTGGAATCCGATGACAATGTGGATTTCGCGGCACGAAACGACGTCGCATATGTGTGCCCGAAAGGGCACCGTACGATTCTGCCGTTCGCTGAGGGCGCGGAGATTCCGGAGGAATGGGAATGCCGTTGCGGCATGACTGCGCGTCGTGAGGGCGATGAGGATCGTGAGGACGACGAAATCTCCAAGCCGACTCGTACACACTGGGACATGCTGCTGGAACGTCGTACCGAAGACGAGTTGAAGACGCTGCTTGAGAAGCGACTGCAGATGCATCGTGACGGTTGGTTCCCAGACTACGAGTGACCTGCAGTTGAACGACACTTGAACATTATGCCCAGTCAGTATGGCTGGGCATAATTGTTAGCGTCAACAGGTATCACATCGATGAAAATGAATCGATAGGAATAAAGGGAGAACCAATTCATGTCCGAACAGACCAAGCAATCCAAGAAAGTCGTTCTGCTTGACCTCGACGGTACGCTGACCAAATCCGATCCGGGAATCATCGGCTGTGTGGTCAAGGTGTTCGAGGAATTGGGGTATCCGGTCCCGGATGATGAGGAGTTACAGCGATTCATCGGTCCTGCGATTATTGAATCCCTGCAGCGCAACGATATTCCTGAAGATCGTCTTGATGAGGGCATTGCTATTTATCGCAGGTATTATGCAGATGAGGCTGTGTTCGACGATCCCAACAATCCAGGGCAGAAAGTGCCGGGGCGTTTGAACAATACCATCTACGAGGGTATTCCGGAGCAGCTGACCAAATTGCGTGCTGATGGATATTATCTGGCGATTGCCAGTTGCAAGCCGCAGTATCAGTGCATTCCGATTTGTGAGCATTTCCACTTGGATACGATGGTCGACGGTATTTATGGTGCAAGCACCGATAATTCCCGCCTTGACAAGGATCAGGTGATCCGTTGGGCGTTTGAGCATATCGGTTTTGATGAGGCTGCCGGTGATCGTGCGTTGATGGTTGGTGATCGCTGGACCGATGCCGATGGGGCCAAGGCGTGCGGCCTTGACTGCCTAGGTTGCGGATGGGGCTATGCCGAGCCAGACGAGCTTAAGGAGCATGGCGCATACCAAGTCATCGATACTGTAGACGAACTCGCGCAGGTCGTTGAGGAATATTTCGGCTGACGTTGCGTCCAGAAAAGGCGCGACACGCTGATTTGCGAATTACGGAAATGTGAGTATAGTAGATACTCGTGCTCAGGCAGTGATACTGCGGAGCACATGCGGACATAGCTTAGTTGGTAAAGCGCAACCTTGCCAAGGTTGAGACCGCGGGTTCGAGTCCCGTTGTCCGCTCTAAGGTTCCGATTGATTATCGACCTTTAGGGTGGGTTAGCCAAGCGGTTAGGCAGCGGCCTGCAAAGCCGTATAGACGAGTTCGACTCTCGTACCCACCTCTCATTGTGCTCGACGTAAGTTGGCGTGATGGATAACCTGGGCGGTTGGCGCAGAGGTAGCGCACTTCCCTGACACGGAAGGGGTCACAAGTTCGAATCTTGTATCGCCCACTGGGACATGAGTTCCTGTACAACCATTATTGGGTGATTGGCGCAGCGGCTAGCGCACTTCCTTCACACGGAAGGGGTCATAGGTTCGATTCCTATATCACCCACCATCGGGCGGCATGATGTGCCGCTTTTTTTGTTGGTTTCGTTGGGATTCCGCCGTTTCGTTCGGCGTGTCGGAAATGGGTGGCGGCCGTCGGGTTTGGACGGTGGTTCTCATGGTCATGGGCGTTTCGGTCTGCAGTAGAGTCTGCAGTGGTTTCGACTGGCTAGTTTTCGTCGGTTTGGGCGTCGTTTCAGGCGTGTCGTATGTAGCGGCCGGCAGGGCGAACTCGCTGGCCGAAGCCATACTCTCCAGTCAATGCTCTTAATTCAAGAGTAACCGATGATTTTGCTATAAAACGAATGGTCGGGCAATGATTTCAGTCTGACAAATCTCTATATTGGTACTTGTCAACAACAGAAGATGGTAAGACGCAAGGTGCGTCAAAGAAAACGAGCACTAAGGAAATAACATGAACAAGAATCAGATTTTCTCCGCAATCAAGCGTGGTTTCGAAATCAGCGGCATCAACGCCCTGTCCATGGCGGCCGGTTCTCCGTCCGTCAACAAGGCACTGCAGGAAATGATCGACGAGCAGCGCTGAAATTATTCTTTGTAATATTGATCTTTAAATGTGATTTAAGCCCGGGCACACGCTGTATCCGGGCTTTTCGTACTCTTTCAGGGTGTGTGGCTACAATGGCTGTCTGTGAGTGACGAAGCATTGAATCTCAATCAGCCGGTCAAAGATATGGGACCGAACGAGCTGAAAGCTTATGCCAAACTTGGTCAACAACAGCATGACGAGGCAAATCGTGAGCTGGAACGCCGTTGGCGTAGCTATGACGACATGCTGCCGCACGACCAGTTCGTGTCGATTATTGACAAAACTGAGGGGTGAAACCCGCTTTGCGGTGTATGATTCGTGACCATGCCGGCCTCAATGCCGGCTATTTGTAAGGGTAATGACTAGAATGGCGACTATGACTGATCCGATTCCAAGCGCAGGTGAAACGACCATCATTGGCCTTCCTGCAATAACTGTACCGGTTACTTCCACCGGAGACCGTCCTCTGACGAAGGAGGACCTTGAAACCATTATGCGTCTTGCCGACGGCACGGCGCTGCTGATCTCGACTAGGGGAGCGGTATCGGGGTCGCGGTATCTTCTCGATGAGGATGAGATTACCGTCGGCCGTGATCCGAGTGCCGATATCCTTTTGGATGATTCCACGGTTTCTCGCGCCCACGCGGTGTTCCGCAGGTCGAATGGCAGGTATTGCGTCATCGATGCGGGAAGCTTGAATGGCACGTATGTGAACCGTCAGCGTGTTGATCAGCAGGAACTTAAGAATGGCGATGAAATCATTCTTGGCAAGTTCCGTTTGGTTTATTTCGACAATAAGGCCGTCATTGCCGGTTGATCCGCGTGATGCGGGATAAACTGTGTACAACAGCTTCGCGCCCATGGGCTTCATACAGAGGCTCATGGGCGTTGTTTATGTGTCGTAGGAGAATGCGATGAATGAGGCAGGGCCAACAATGCGGTTGCATCTGCATGTGCCGACTGCGGTACAGGGGGAGTTGTTTCCCGCAAGCGATGCACAGCTGGTGACGCGTGGCTATAAGGGTTCAGTGGCATCGAGGGTGTCCGGCATCACTTATCGTCAGCTTGATTATTGGGCGCGCAGGCAGATTGTGGAGCCTTCCATCACTCCATCGCATGGGTCTGGGTCACGTAGATTGTATTCGTTCAAGGACGTGGTGATTCTTGCCGTGTCGAAAAAACTGCTTGATGCGGGCATCAATCTGCAGAATGTGACAGCTGCCATTGGCTTTCTAACGCAACGCACTACTGAGCAGCTGGAAAACATCACTATTATGTGTGATGGGCAGCATGTGCACGAATGCACGGACAGCGAGCAAATGATGGCACTGTTGCAAAGCGGTAGGGCAGTGTTCGGAGTATCCATGGGATCCCTGTGGAAGCAAATCAGGGATGCTCTTGAACACGAGGAGTATGTCGATTTATCTACAATGCCTTCCACCGCGGACTCGACCCGTCCTGTTGACGACATCGCTGCGATGCGCATGAAAAAGAAGCTTGATGCGAAGCGGCAGGCACACACCGCTGTTTCACTGTAATATACAGGTTTGGCGATACCGCATAGGTTGAACAGGCCAAGTCGGGTTACATGGTCATCGATATACGGTAGATATGTAGAGACGGATTACAATAGGGGGAGTGTCGCATGCCTGATATCCTGCCGGCATTGCTGTGGATTGTCGCGGCAGTCATTGCAGTGAACATTTGTTCGATTACCGCGATTCGCGGAAATATCTTCTCAAAAACCAAGCGCGACGTATATCCAGTACGTTGGCCGATTGTTGGTTTACACTTCGCCTCATTGGTTATTGGCGCCTTGCCATACCCGGTATATACGATGTTCAAATCTGGTTTTTCCGTAAAATTCCGGCATTTCTACGAGCAAGTAGGATGGCCGTCAGCCGCGCTGATGATTTTGCTGATCGCCGCGGAGCTGGTGTTTATGTATCTGCAGGCCAGGAATGGCATGAAAAGCGAAATGGAAAGAAAACTCAATCGAGCCATCAAAGGCTGACCATGAAAGGCGTCCAGCGCAGCGAAGACGCCACCCGTCATACCGTTGGATTATGTCCGAGCAAAGTCCTGAAAGGGACGTGCTGGCGTAATCCACGATGTTATGTACAGAAGAGAGTGTCAGTCGAAGGCGGGCATACTTTTCTGACATAACATACATTATCGGACAAAATGATAAACGTCTGAAAGTGCTGTGAAAATAGACCGTTAACTGTTTCGTTGACTGTCTGCAGTGGTTTTCAGCGATATCGCGAATGCTTGTCATTCACCGACGGCAAAAGCGTGTCGCAGCCTCTACGGTTTCGTTATACATTTGAAATATGTGTGAGGAGACGACAAGACGAACGACGATATTGATCGCCGCATTCGAGGGTTGGAATGATGCCTGCCAGGCCGCGACGAATGTCATACGGCATCTTGTATCGCGATATGATTCACAGGAGGTGCGTCATATCGACAACGAGGGTTTTTATGATTATCAGGTGGCTCGCCCGATGATCTGCTCGGTACAGGGACGTAAACGAATCATTTGGCCGCAGACCACGTTTTATGACATTGACGTCTCCCCTACGCTGCATTTGCTTGCGCAGATTGCCCCCGAGCCGAATTATCGTTGGGAGGAATACTGCAGGCATACATTGCGTATCGCAGAGGATTACGATGTGAGCGATATCGTCACGTTAGGATCCATGTTCGACAACTGCCCCCATACGAGGCCTTTGCCGCTTGACATTTCCAAGAATGGCTGCGAAAGCGAGCCTGACAAGGAATATAACGGCCCTGTGGGCATTCCTAATATTCTTGACGCTTTTGCGTCGGATGCAGGATTCCGAACCACGTCCATGTGGGTTTCCGTGCCTCATTATTGCGCCAATACGGAATGTTTGCAGGGCACGCTTGAGTTGGTTCGCGCATTGTCGCTTCTGTTGGAGCATCCGCTTATCGAGGGTGATTTGAACAGGAAGGCCGCAGAATGGCGCAAAAATGCCGATGAGATTGTCGAGCAGACACACGCTGGCGATTATCTTGCCTGTTTGGAGCGGGATTATGATTTGAACGCCCAGGCACAACGTATCGCGTCGAATGGCATGCCGGCATGTGAGGAATTGATTCGCGAGGCCGAATCGTTCTTGCGTGGCAATTGATGTTGCAACTGACGACAGGCTGTCAATATACAAGTTGGGCCGACCATCCTGCGATGGCCGGCCCAACTTTCTTGTTTGTTGTTCGCTTATCGAACTAGGTTCACGCTGTAGCCACGGCTTCCAGCGGAGAGAGCACGCCTGTGATCAGCAGCAGTGCCACAACGACTGCCAAGCCGATGCGGTAGATGGCGAATGCCTTGTACGAGAATGTGGATACGAACTTCAGGAAGCCGATAATCACCACATAGCCGACTACGAACGCTACGATGGCTGCGGCGATGGTCGGGCCCCAGCCTGGGAACATGCCGGCATCCCCCGTCGCAACGTCCTTAACGGCCGATACGGCTTCCAGAATGCCTGCGCCGAATACGGCGGGAATGGCCATAAGGAAGCTCACGCGAACGGCTGCCTCACGGGTGTACCCCATAGCACGGCCGAAGGTGATGGTGCCGCCGGAACGGGAAACGCCTGGGATCAGGGCGAGCATCTGGCCGATGCCGAAGATCAACGCGTCCTTCCACGTCATTTCCTTCATGGTCTTGACCTGCCTGGAACGAGCATCGACCACCCACAGCAACACGCCGAATAGCACAAGCACGGTGACGGTGATCCACAGATTGCGCAGCGATCCTTCGATGGCATGCTTGAACAGCAGGCCCGCAATCAGAATCGGCATGGTGCCGAGAATAATGAACCAGCCCATCTGGGTATCCGGATTGTGTGCGCCCATACGGCTTTTGAAGTCCTTGCCCTCCTTGCCGAACAGGGAGCCAAACCAAGCACCGAGAATACGGATGATGTCGTGACGGAAATACAAAATGACGGCAAGCTCGGTGCCAATCTGAATAATGGCGGTAAACGCGGCACCCGGGTCAGAGCCCAGCATCAAATCGCCGATGATGCGGATATGGGCACTGGAAGAAACCGGCAGGTACTCGGTCAATGCCTGCACCAGCCCAAGGAAAATCGCTTGGAAAAAATTCATGAACCCTCTTTTATATGTATCAATGGTTTCGTCTGCTTTTCCGCATCCAAGACTAGCGAGAGGGGTCTAATTTTTCACTATGGATCCTTGAGTTGTCTCAAACTATGCACACAATGGTGCCAAAACCTATCGGAATCTCGCCAGCGACTCTATATAGTCTCGCAAACGTGGCGCATGATGCAAAAGAAAGGCCTGGCATTATGAGCAAATACCGCAAAAGCAGAGCATTCAGCCCGGAAGGTTTCTTCGAATGCGAAGGCCGTGGCCTGCAATGGCTTGGTGAAGCGAGCTCCAAGGGAGGTCCGCGTGTTGTGGACGTATACGATTGGGACAAGGATTATCTTGATATCGAACGTGTGAACGCCTGCGGGCCGACACTGCAGGCCGCGCATAATTTCGGCGCGTCCCTCGCCCGCATGCACGATGCCGGTGCTGATTATTTCGGATCCGCCCCGGCCGGCTATGCGGGAACCTGCTATTTTGGCCCCCTGCAGGATCCGGTTCCTATGGATACAGGCGAATGGGATGACGTGGTCACATATTTGGCCGAAGGCAGGCTCCGACCAATGGTACGGCTTGGTATGAAACGTCGCGAACTGACCGACTACGACATGGAGTTGACTGAAGCTGTCATTGAAGCGCTGCCTGAAATACTGGGCAAAGCAGCTAACGATAAGCCTGCGCGTGTGCATGGCGATCTGTGGAGCGGCAATGTCATGTGGTCAGCCGATTCCGGATCTGTGGAAGCGGTGCTGATCGATCCGGCCGCGCATGGCGGACATCGTGAAGAGGATCTCGCCATGCTTGACCTGTTCGGTATGTCGTATTTGCGGGACATTCTCGACGGATACCAGTCCGTGCACCCGTTGAAGGCAGGATGGCAGGAACGAACCACTTTGTGGCAGCTCTACCCCATCGCCGGCCATTGCGTGTTCTTCGGCGGCGGTTATGTGAACCAATATCGCGCCATGTGCCGGTCATTGCTCAAATAAACATGTAGATATGTCTAATGATTGGCTGTTGTAGACATGAGACAATCCGCTTGCTACAGCAGAAACATTGACAAAATAGCCGGTTGCCTTGATTTTTGAAGCAACCGGCTATTTGAATGCGATCTAACGCTGTTTTCTTATCGGATGTAAGGCATTAGAACAAGGAAAATCAGCGCAACGCATCTTTCAACTTGGAGAAGAATCCCTTCTTCGTTCCGGTAGTTGGACGTGCACTTACCGCGACATGCTGGGCGTCGGCGTCATGCTTTTCGGCGAACTGTTCCATCAGCTTACGCTCGTCATCGGTAAGCTTTGTCGGAATCTTCACTGCGATATGCGCCACCAGATCGCCGCGTTCGTTCTTGTTGTTAAGATGGGTGACACCCAGGTTCTTCAAGGTCACAGTGTCATCAGGCTGACTTCCTGCAGGCACGCTCACCGACTGCTTGCCGTCGAACGTGTCGATTTCCAGATCATGCCCCAGCACGGCCCAGCTCATCGGCACTTGAATCCAGCAGTGCAAATTATCACCGTCACGAGTGAAGGTGTCGTCTTGAGCGATGCGGATATCGATATACAGGTCGCCGGCAACACCGCCGTTTTCACCCACTTCGCCCTGATTGGCGAGACGCAGACGGGTATTGTTCGCCACTCCGGCAGGCACGGACACACCGACATTACGAGTGGTGCGCACGCGACCATGACCAAGGCAGGACGGACACGGATTTTCGATAACGGTACCGTGTCCTTCGCAGCGTTCACATGGCGCAGTGGTCATCATTTGGCCGAGCATGGTGCGTACTACGCGCTGGGCGTAGCCTTGTCCATGGCAGTCGGGGCATTGCGCAGGCTGGGTGCCTTTCTGGCACCCTGTTCCGGCGCATTCCTGACATAGGCCGAACGTCTTGATCTCAACATGCGCGGTGTCGCCGAACACCGCCGTCTTCAAGTCGATGGTTACCGTGGCAAGTGAGTCACGTCCTGGCTGCGTACGCGGGGTCGGTCCACCGTTACCACCTCCGAAGGCACCTCCAGTGAACATGCTGAAGATGTCTCCCATATCGCCGAATCCGCCACCGAATCCGCTGCCGCCCATACCTCCGGCATTTGGATCGTTCGGGTCCACGCCGGCGTCGAACATCTGACGCTTCTGCGGGTCGGACAGTACCTCGTAAGCGTTGTTGACTTCCTTGAATTTATCTTCGAATTCCGGACCTGCGATATCGGGATGATATTTGCGGCTCATCTTTCGATAGGCCTTTTTGATCTCCTCGTCGCTTGCGGAGCGGTCTACGCCCAGCACTTCGTAATAGTCCGTCACTGTTGTTCTTTCTCCCTATTGTTTTCTGCGTGTCATTGTGCCATAAGGCGGGGTCAGCTGTTGGTTTGGTTTTCGTCGTGTGCCACGAATGCGGTCAGATATCTGGCGACGGCACGCACTGCGGCCATGGTCGCCGCGTAGTCCATATGCGTCGGCCCGATGGATCCGACGAAAGCAATGGGCTCGCTGGAATCTTGCGCTGTAGTGGTGCGATCGCTGGCTTCTCTCCCTTGTTCTTCTGCAGTTTCGCCTTCTGCGGCGTCGTCAACGGTTGCCGAGGTTCGACCGTATCCGCTGGTCACCACGGATGCGTGCAGCAGGCCGGGCGTGTGCGTTTCGGATCCGATGGCCACCCCGACTCCATTGGATTGCGTGGCTTCACTCAACGAGCTCATGAGTTTCATGAGCACGACTTGCTCTTCCAACGCATCGAACAATGGTGCAAGATCGGCCACGGTACGCTGGTGCGCGAGCCGTGAGGTTCCTGCCATATAGAGTTCGCTCGCGCGCTCGTCGTCGGCCATGCCATCGAAAGCCTGGGCAAGCGTTTCCACCAATTTGCTGATGGAGTGGTATTCCTTGCGGGACGACATCTGCCTGACATAGTCTGCGGTTCGAGTCAAGGAAACGCTGGCGCACTGCGCATTGATTTCGTTGACCAGATGCGACAGCACCGTGGCATCCGGCAACTCGGAAACGTTGAGTATATGCTGCGCCACTCGGCCGGTGTCGGTGATGACGACGGCCAATAAGGTGTTGATTGATACGGGAACGATTTCGATATGCCGTAACGTTGATTTCGCCAACGACGGCGCCGCTACGACTGCGACCTGACCGGTGATCTGCGCCAGAAGACGGGCTGCGCGCTGCAAGGTGTCCTGCAGGTTGACGGATCCCGACAAGAAGCTGTTGATGCCACGGCGTTGCGCTTCGGACATCGGCACCACTGTGGCCAAACGGTCCACGAAGTATCGGTACCCTTTTTCCGTTGGTATGCGCCCTGCTGACGTATGGGGTTGAATAAGGTATCCCTCATCTTCCAAGGCGGCCATATCATTACGGACGGTGGCCGAGCTGACGCCCAGATCATGATCTTTGGTCAAGGTGGTCGAACCGACTGGCTCCTGCGAGCGAATATAGTCCTCGACGATGGCACGCAGTACCAACATACGTCTTGACTGCGTCATGCGTGCCTCCTCTTTCACATATGCGATACAACTCAGCGGAATCCGGTTTTCGGTATATCTGCGATATTAGGCGAAACCATCTTCCGTAAATGCTTCTCCCATTGTATTAGCACTCGTGCCGCGCGAGTGCTAATACGTTCGCTTCCAGAGTACGTGTTTCTCGTTTTTTTCGATATCGATCTCCCGAAATGCTCGTCATACCACCAATCGAACAGAACAATCGCACGAGAATGTTAATTGTTAGCGCTAACAGAACACAAACTACCAAAACACGCCAAAAATCCATCACAACGTCACCTCACGTCGCTACTATGGGAAACGCAATGTGAGGGCGTCGAGCGCTCGGCACAAGCCGGATACGCGGCCCGACCAATTGGAAGGAAAGTAATCCATGACCGAATTCAAGGAGACCGAGCTGGACGAGCGCGCCATCAAGATGGCCAAGGTCCTGTCGGCCGACGCGGTTGAGCGTGCGGGACACGGCCACCCGGGTTCCCCCGTCTCCCTGGCGCCTATCGCCTACACTCTGTATCAGCATTTCATCAAGCATGATCCGAACGATCCCAACTGGGAAGGTCGCGACCGCTTCATCCTTTCCGGCGGCCACGCCTCCCTCACCCAGTACGTCCAGCTGTACTTCTCCGGCTACGGCCTGACCCTGGACGATCTGAAGAACTTCCGTGGCGGCGCTGACACCCGTACTCCGGGCCATCCGGAATATGGCCTGACCCCGGGCATCGAAATGACCACTGGTCCGCTGGGCCAGGGCTTCGCTTCCGCCATCGGTTTCGCCTATGGCCAGCGCTTCCAGCGTGGCCTGCTTGATCCGGAAGCTCCGGCAGGCGAGTCCCCGTTTGACCACAACATCTGGGTCATCTGCGGCGAAGGCGATATCGAAGAAGGTATCTCCGGCGAAGCTGCGTCCCTTGCTGCCAACCAGCAGCTGGGCAACCTGACCGTAATCTTCGATGCCAACCGCATCCAGATCGAAGGCGACACCAACCTGGTTCTGGCTGAAGACGTGCTCAAGCGCTTCCAGGCCTACGGCTGGTACACCGACGAGTTCAGCTTCATTCAGCCTGACGGCTCCTACAAGGAGGATGTCGAGGGTCTGGCCGACACCATTGCCAAGGCTCGTGAAGCTGCCCCGAACCAGCCGAAGCTCATCAAGGTCGACACCCTGATCGCTTGGCCGACCCCGGGCAAGACCAACGATCCGTCTTCTCATGGCTCCAAGCTGGGCACCGAAGCCGTCGCAGGCCTCAAGGAACTGCTCGGCTACGATCCGGAAGAGTCCTTCCATGTCGACGAAGAGGCTCTGGCTCACGCACGCAAGGTTGCTGAGCGCGGTCTCGAAGCCCACAAGGAATGGGACGAGAAGTACAACGCATGGCGCAAGGCCAACCCGGACAACGCCGCTCTGTACGACCGCCTCAAGGCTGGCGAGCTGCCGGAAGGCTTCGACAAGGCCATTGATGACCTTGAAGCCACTTTCGAAGTCGGCAAGGGCGTTGCAACCCGTGGCGCTTCCGGCTCCGTGCTGAATGCCATCGCCGCTGTCATGCCGGAACTCTGGGGCGGCTCCGCCGACCTCGGTGGCTCCAACAAGACCGATCTGAAGGGCGCTGCCACCTTCGCTCCCGCCGAGTGCGCCACCAAGCAGTGGCCGGTCTGCAGCCCGTACGGCCGTCAGCTGCACTTCGGCGTGCGCGAATTCACCATGGGTACCATCACCAACGGCATCCTTCTGGGCTCCCACACCCGTCCATTCGGCGGCACCTTCTTCATGTTCTCCGACTACGAGCGTTCCGCCGTGCGTCTGGCCGCCCTCATGCAGATTCCGAACCTGTATGTGTGGTCCCACGACTCCGTCGCCGTCGGCGAAGATGGCCCGACCCACCAGCCGGTGGAGCATCTGGCCTCCTTCCGCGCCATCCCGCAGCTTGAGGTCGTTCGTCCGGCCGATGCTTACGAGACTGCCGAAGCCTACCGCTACTTCTTCGAGAAGAAGAACACTCTGCCGGCAGCTATGGTGCTGACCCGTCAGGGCGTTCCGGTTCTCGCTGAGACCGCCGAGAAGGCCAAGGACGGCGTCAAGAAGGGCGCCTACGTGCTCGTTGACACTGAAGGCACCCCAGACGTCATCATCATGGCCACCGGTTCCGAAGTGCAGTGGGCCGTGTCCGCAGCCAAGACCCTGGCTGACGAAGGCATCAAGGCTCGCGTTGTGTCCGCTCCGTCCCTCGAATGGTTCGAGGAGCAGGACGCCGAGTACAAGGAAGCCGTGCTTCCGGCCTCCGTCAAGGCTCGTGTCTCCGTTGAGGCTGGCGTTGCCATGCCGTGGTACAAGTACCTCGGCTCCTACGGCAAGCCGGTTTCCATCGAGCAGTTCGGCCTGCAGGGCGACGGCGCTCAGAACATGATCGACCTGGGCATCACCGCCGAGCATGTTGTCGAAGCCGCCAAGGCCTCCATCGCGGAAGTCGAAGCCGCCAAGTGATTCGACGGGGAGGGGCACAATGCATGTGCCTCTCCCCTTTTACCGCACAATAGATAAAGATTTGATCCAAAAAGGTATCAAGGAGAAAAACAATGACTGAAGCAACTCAGCGCACCTCTGACTCCGGTGTCTCGATCTGGCTGGACGACCTGTCCCGCACCCGTATTGAGTCCGGCAACCTGCAGGAGCTCATCAAGGACAAGAACGTCGTTGGCGTCACCACCAACCCGTCCATCTTCCAGAAGGCTCTGAGCCAGGTCGGCCCGTACGATGCACAGCTCAAGGAGCTCGGCAAGGTTGACGTTGAGACCGCTATCCGCGAGCTCACCACCACCGACGTGCGTAACGCCACCGACATCTTCCGTGAGATCGCCGAAGCCACCGATTTCGTCGATGGCCGCGTCTCCATCGAAGTTGATCCGCGTCTGGCCCACGAGACTGAAGCCACTGAGAAGCAGGCTGTCGAGCTCTGGGAGAAGGTCAACCGTCCGAACGCCATGATCAAGATCCCGGCAACCCTCGAAGGCCTGCCGGCAATCACCGCAACCCTGGCCAAGGGCATCTCCGTCAACGTCACCCTGATCTTCTCGCTCGAGCGTTACGAGCAGGTCATCGACGCCTTCATCGAAGGCATCGCTCAGGCTGACGCCAACGGCCATGACCTGAAGCACATCGGTTCCGTCGCTTCCTTCTTCGTGTCCCGCGTGGACACCGCCGTCGACAACAAGCTTGAGGAGATCGGCTCCGATGAGGCCAAGGCTCTCGAGGGCAAGGCCGCTATCGCCAACGCTCGCCTCGCTTACGAGCTGTTCGAGAACAAGTTCGCCAACGATCCGCGTTGGGCTGCTCTCGAAGCCAAGGGTGCCAAGAAGCAGCGTCCACTGTGGGCCTCCACCGGCACCAAGAACCCGGCCTACTCCGATTGCGTCTACGTTGACGAGCTCGTCGCTCCGCTCATCGTGAACACCATGCCGGAGAAGACCCTGAACGCTCTCGCCGATCACGGCAACGGCGCCCCGACCATCAAGGGCACCTACGAAGAGTCCCACGCCATCATGGCCAAGCTCGCTGAGCTGGGCATCGACTTCAAGGCTGTTACCGACAAGCTGGAAGCCGACGGCGTCGCTTCCTTCATCAAGTCCTGGGATTCCGTCCTCACCGACGTCCAGGCCGGCATCGACCGTGTCAACGGCTGAGCTTCTTGCTTAGACGTTAGCGATTTAGGCTAAAAAATTCCCCTGTCAGAATTCTGACAGGGGAATTTCTGTTATTGCTCTACATGTTTTCAGCTTATTCCAGCACGGAGGCATGAAGCGGTAGCCTGACGGATCCGCTTGGATCGCCTGCGCTTTGCATCCTCCAAAGGATCGTAACCATACTTATGGGTAATGTGACTATAAGTATTTAGGGGTGGAGCGTCGCGATACTGCGCGCGCTTCACCCCATGAATGTCCTTCAAACAACCAAGGTCATCATGCCTGATGATATGTACTCAAGAAATCAGCGATCTCACCTATGGTTTCCTTCAACATCGTGATACGCGGCAGATATACCACCCTGAAATGATCTGGATTCTGCCAGTTGAACGCACCGCCATGACTGATTAGAATATGCTTGTCATGCAGCAGATCCAATGCGAACTGCTCGTCAGAGTGAATATTGAACTTTTTGACGTCTAGCTTCGGGAAGATATAGAACGCCGCTTTCGGCTTAACTGCGGTAACGCCGGGAATTTCATTGAGCATCCGATAGACCAGTTCGCGCTGCTCGTACACGCGGCCACCTGGCTTGATGTAGTCTTTGACACTCTGATGCCCACCCAAAGCGGTCTGCACCACCGACTGAGCGGGAACATTCGAACACATACGCATGTTCGCCAGCATGTTCAGGCCCTCGATGTAATCCTTTGCAATACGCTTGTTGCCGGAAAGTATCATCCATCCAATGCGGTATCCGGCAATCATATGCGACTTCGACAGACCGGAGAACGTCACACAGAACAGATCCGGAGCCAGCGATGCAATAGAAATATGCTCCAACCCATCCATGACTAGGCGATCATAAATCTCATCGGAGAAAATAATGAGCTGATGTTCCCGGGCAATGTCGACAATCTGCTGCAACAGTTCCCTCGGATAAAGCGCTCCGGTCGGATTATTTGGATTGATGATGACAATTGCTTTGGTCTTATCCGTGATTTTAGAGCGGATATCGTCGATATCGGGATACCATTCGGATCCCTCGTCACAGATATAATGCACGGCGGTGCCGCCGGCCAAATTCACGCAGGCGGTCCACAGAGGATAGTCCGGCGAAGGCACTAGCACTTCGTCGCCGTTGTCCAACAATGCGGACAGCGACAGGTTGATGAGCTCGCTGACGCCATTGCCAGTAAAGATATCATCGATGGAGACATTCGGAATATTCTTGAGCTGTGCATACTGCATGATGGCTTTGCGTGCCGAGAACAGACCTTTGGACGGTGAATATCCTTCGGTCTCAGGCAGCTGTTGCGCCATGTCATACACAACTTCATCCGGAGTCCGAAATCCGAATGGCGCAGGATTGCCGATATTGAGTTTCAGAATATGCGTTCCCGCTGCTTCCATGCGTGCCGCCTCGTCCGCCACCGGACCACGAACGTCGTAGAGCACATTGTCGAGCTTATGGGATTTCGCAAAGGTGCGCATAGTCTTTCCTTCTTTTGATTGCGCTGATGCAGGATTGCTATCATGTCGGGTTTCATCAGACTCGATTGCAGGCAAGGCGGCGGGGTTCTGCTCCATGGGAACGTCCTTTCCCATCAGCCAATCCTCATTGACCTGCAGAAAAGCCGCAAGAAAATGGGCGATATCGGCACGTGGCACGGTTTTGCCGCTCACGTACTGACTCATATGACTTTTACCAAGTTTGATATTGAACTTCTCAGCCGCATGCACAAAGTCAATTTGTTTGACATTGCGGAACGCCATTGCGGCGTTCAACCGGCTGGAGAATGATTCTGTCATACCAGTCCTCCCAGTTCAATTCTCGTCAAATACTAGTTCAAATCCTAGCACAAGCCACCTATTGAAATCACGGAAGTTCAATATCGAAATGTAACTATTTCGCATCCCTTTGCAACAAAAGTTCAATTCATGAAGTTCAACTCATGTAACTCTTGAACATTACGAGACGTCACAATAGATTATCTTCAATCCACTGTGCCACACCGTCATCGTTGTTGGATGGGCAGATTTCATCTGCGATGTTCAACACATCCGGATTGGCGTTCGCTACCGCCACTCCCCTGCCGGATTTACATAGCATGGCAATGTCGACCAAATCATCGCCGAATGAGACGGTTTTGCTTATTGGCGTCTCAAAATGCTCTGCAAGCAGATCCAATGCATGTTCCTTGTTGGCTTGAGGATTCATTAACATCCACAGCGATCCCTCAGAGATGTGAACATCAAAGTCGCTGGGCACAAGAGAACCGACCTGATTCCACTGCTCATCGTTAGGGAAGATAATGAGCTTATCGGCAATACCTTCAGGAACATCGTCGAAGTCAGTGTATCGCCAAGTCTGTGTTTTCCAGTATTTCGTAACGTCGAAATTGGTGTATCTCACATCATCCATGACAATGCCGACTTCCATGCCGGGCAGTTCGGTCAACAGATTCTTGCAGACTTCGCATGCTCGCTGTGAGGAGAACCCGATTTTCTTAAGATGGCCATCTTCCGGCAGTATCGGCGAAGTAAGCATTTCATAATTTGATGAGGATGGATTGAAATCGATCAATGCTCCATTGAGATAGGCGACGGCATCAACCGGCAGTTTTTCCACGAACGAAAAGCCTGTGCTGACCGGACGTGCCGTTTCCACAGCGAAAGTCACGCCATTATCGTGCATGCGGTTAATCACATCGATGGAACGTTGTGTGAGAAAACGTTCCTCGAATGTTTCACCATCATGCAGCAAGGTACCGTCCAAATCCGCGACAACCATCGTGGTTTCTTGGGTTTTCTCGATTTTCAAAGACGTCAAATCAATCCTTCGCTCGTATGTTGCAGCCAATACTACGATAGAAACAACTTCGGCCCATGGCTGGATTACAGTCATGGGCCGAAGCAAAAAGCCAATCAGATGAGGTTGAATTTCGTCATCAGACCGAGGGCGATGATGATGGCGACCCACAGTATTGCGATGATGACGGTCCAACGATTCAGGTTCTTTTCGGCGACGCCAGAGGAACCCGCATTCTGGGTGAGGCCGCCGCCGAACATATCGGACAGACCGCCACCCTTACCCTTGTGCATAAGAATCAACAGGGTGAGCAAGAGGCTGAAAATAACAAGAATAATCTGCAGCACAAGCTTGACGATGGCCATAGCGGACACGAGTGAACCTCCAGTTCGTAAACACTGTCGTTAACAATAGCGCAAGGTATTGAGAAAATCGAATAATGACCGTACCTTGAAAGACCAACTCGATAAAAACATTATTCCGCGAACATCATACCGTCGCATTCATGGTGAGCTGGCAGATTCTGGTGAGCTCATCCACATTCAGCGCGGCGCCGCCGATAAGGAATCCGTCCACATCGGGCTCGCCAATCAATTCTTCGGCATTCTTTGAAGATACGGAGCCTCCATACAGAATGCGCACAGCCTCTCCCACATGTATTCCGAAAGTCGCAGACAGATCATCCCGAATCGCTTTGGCCGCGTCCTGAGCGGATTGTGGAGTGGCCACCATTCCGGTGCCGATGGCCCATACCGGCTCATACGCTACTATCAGACGCGATGCTTCCTCGTCGGAAAGATCGCGCGTGACGTCATGCACCTGCCCCACGGCGAAATCAAGCTCAATGCCTTTGCGACGTTCCTCATAGCTTTCGCCAACGCAAAGAATCGGTTGCATGCCGGCCGCCAAAACAGCGCGTACCTGGTCCACGATGTTCGCGTCATCTTCCGGATGGTATTTACGGCGTTCAGAATGGCCGACAATCACATACGAACAGCCAAGGTGAGCGATCATATCGGCAGACACATCTCCGGTGAACGCGCCCTGCGATGTTACGGAAACAGCCTGTGCGCCGTAGCGAATCTTCAAATTGTCAGATTCGACCAACACCTGCACGCTGCGCAACGATGTGAAGGACGGCATCAATGCGATTTCACAATGGCGGTAGTCAAAATGGATGTCACGAAGTTTCCATGCGAGCTGTTGAACGAAATAGGTGGCTTCAAGATGATCGAAGTTCATCTTCCAATTGCCGGCGACCAGTGGAATTCGTTGCGATGCCATGTGTTTGCCCGTCTCCGTTCTTATTTCATTCAGTGTTAGTACGCCGTAATTTCGGTTTAGTGAAAACAAGAGGTGCTCCCCCACCTTTGTCGATAAGGGAGCACCTCCAGATTATGCGTTAAGCAATTAGTCGAGCACCTTCAGGCCCGGCAGTTCCTTGCCCTCAAGGAACTCGAGGGAAGCGCCGCCACCGGTAGAGATGTGCGAGAAGCCATCCTCCGGGAAGCCGAGGTTGCGCACTGCGGAAGCGGAGTCACCGCCACCGACAATGGTGAACGCGCCAGCTGCGGTTGCGTCGACCAAGCCCTGAGCCACGGCCTTGGTGCCGGCTGCGAATGCCGGAACCTCGAACACGCCCATCGGGCCGTTCCACACGACGGTCTTGGAATCCACAATCTTGTCGTGGAAGAGCTTCTGGGAATCCGGACCGATGTCCAGACCCATCTTGTCGGCCGGAATGGCATCGGCTGCCACGACTTCCGGGGCGATGTCCTCATCGGACTTCGGGAAAACCGGGTTCACCACGATGTCGGTCGGCAGTACGAGCTCAACGCCGTTCTGCTCGGCACGATCGATGTAGCCCTTGACTGTTTCGACCTGATCCTCTTCCAGCAGGGAAGTGCCGACCTCGAGGCCCTTGGCCTTGAGGAAGGTGTAGACCATACCACCGCCGATGACCAGACGGTTGGCCTTGTCAAGCAGGTTCTCGATCACGCCGAGCTTGTCGGAAACCTTGGAACCGCCAAGCACGACGGTCAGCGGGCGCTCCGGCTCGACGGTGGCGCGGGACAGAGCCTTGACTTCCTTCTCGACCAGCAGGCCGGCGGCTGCCGGCAGATCAGCTGCAACGTCGTAGTTGGAGCCCTGCGCACGGTGAACGACGCCGAAACCGTCGGACACGAACGCTTCACCGAGAGCTGCGATCTTCTTGGCGTAAGCGGAACGCTCCTCCGGATCCTTGCTGGTTTCTTCTGGGTTGTAGCGCACGTTCTGCAGCAGCACGACATCGCCATCGTTCATTGCGGCGACCTTGGCCTGAGCGTCTTCGCCGTAGGTGTCTTCAGCCAGCGGAACCTCAATACCGAGCAGCTCGCCAAGACGAGCGGCGACCGGAGCGAGGGACAGTTCCGGAACGACCTTGCCCTTCGGGCGGCCGAGGTGGGCCATCAGAATGACCTTTGCGCCTTCTTCGCGCAGAGCCTTGATGGTCGGCAGAGCGGCCTTGATGCGACCGTCATCGGTAATCGTGGTGCCGTCCAGCGGAACGTTGAAATCAGCGCGAACGAGAACGCGCTTGCCCTTGAGATCTCCAAGATCCTTGAGTGTCTTCATGTATATCCTTTCCTAGCCGCTTGTAAGCGTGGAATGGCCATATTGCCATTTACGAATAATACAAGCTCAAACGAACAAAAACACCATGCTGTTCGAAAACAGGCATGGTGTTTCGTGCAAAAACTCAATCAGACCGACTGTCGGCGCGCCTTCTCGGTTTTTTCGGCGAGCTGCAGCAGTCGGCGAATGCGACCGGCGATGGCATCCTTGGTAATCGGAGGATCGGCCAAACGTCCCAGCTGTTCCAACGACGCATCCGCATGATCGAGACGGAGCTGGCCCGCAGACTTGAGGTTATCGGGAATATCGTCGCCGAGGATTTCAAATGCCTGATGCACCTTATCACATGCTTCCGCGGCCGCCTTGGCGCTGCGGCGCATGTTGGCGTCGTCGAAGTTGGCCAAACGATTCGCCTTGCCTCGCGCTTCGCCGTCGGAACGCTTTCCGGTCCATTCGCGTGCTGAACGCGGGGCACCCATAAGGATGAGCATGCGTTCGATGGCATCAGGGTCACGCAGGGTCACGCGCTCGGAGCTGCGCAGCTTACGTGGCTTGGCGGTGATGCCCAAGCGTCGTGCAGTGGAAACCAGCGCCAGAGCGGCCTCATGGTTCGGGCATACGATCTCGAGATAGCTGGCCTTGCCCGGGTCGGACAGGCGGCCGTTCGCAAGGAACGCGCCACGCCATGCAGCTTTGATCTGCGCGATCTTGCCGTTGACGATATCGCTCGGCAGGCCAAGCACCATGTTCTTCGTGTAGCGGCTGTATAGACCGGTCTGCAGCACAAGTGCCGCACTGCCCTTCGGCACGCGGATCACATAACGCTGCACCGTACCGGTCGGCGTTTGCCTAGAGACAGGAGTGAGCGTGGCTTCGTGGCCATACAGGTTCTTGATGGTGTCTTGCAGCCAAGTGGCCGCATCTTGGGAGTCGAGCTGCACCTGCACAAGAATGTGGTGATCCACCGAGTGCAAACCATTGCCGAACCGAATCATTGCCGTAGCCTGCGCCTTTTTAGCGATTGGCAATTCATTGTCGATTGCGGACAGCTCGCTTTTGACGTCATCCAGAAGAGCCAAGAGCCAACCTCCTACCTTGCTGTTCTTCCCTAAATTTCAGGCGAGTCGCGGAATCACTCCGCACCGCCACGGCTTACTGTGATACCGAATATCTTGGACAATCACAGCTTGATTTCTTTATATATGGACACTATTTTCTCATAATACGATCATTTTTCCGCTGACCGCTTATCAAGCTCACGTGCGGAAACGGAAACCGATAGCCCCCTCGCACGCAGGCGCTTGGCCAAGGCCTCGCTCATCGCAACGGAACGATGCTGTCCTCCGGTGCAACCGATTGCAATCGTCACATAATGCTTGTCTTCCTGCGCATACCCTTCGATCGCAATCGCAATCGCTTTTTCGTATGCGTCAAGGAAATCGGCGGCACCTTCGCTGGAAAGCACGTAATCGCTGACTGCCTTGTCTCGTCCGGTGAGCGAACGCAACTCCGGAACCCAGAATGGGTTCGGCAGGAATCTCACGTCGGCGACAAAATCGGCGTCGATGGGAATACCATATTTGAAACCGAAACTGAAGATGTGTACGGAAACCGTGGTCGGCCCAGATCCAAGCATGGCCTCATATAATTTCGTGGACAGCTGATGGATGCTCAACGACGACGTGTCAATGACGATGTCCGCACGCTCCTTGAGATTCTCAAGAAGGTCACGCTCCTCGAGAATGCCGTCGATCAGCCGGTTGCCCTGTTGCAACGGATGCGGCCTGCGTACGGATTCGTATCGTTTGATCAACACCTCGTTGCTGGCGTCGAGGAACAGGATGCGTGTTTTCACACCAAGATCATCCAAATGGCTGAGCACCGCGGACAGATCGGCGAAATAATCGCGGGAACGCACATCCACGACTGCCGCAAGCTTATGGATGTTGGATCCGGTGGTCATCATCATGTCGACCAGCGGCACCAACAGTTTGGGAGGCATGTTATCGACCACATACCAGCCCATATCCTCAATACTGTTGGCCGCATGTGATCGCCCCGCACCACTCATGCCGGTGATTAGCAATACTTCAAAACCTTCGGCAGGCGAAGGAGCGCTGGCATGCGTGCCATTCGCTTGTGCGTCGATATCTTCCTGTGTCATCACAGAGCCTCCTCAAGTGCGATGCGCATGGCTTGTTCCAACCGCGCGGTGCGGTCCTGATTAATCATGCCACTCGGCGGATCATTATTCCAGATTCCCGTCATCAGGCAAACCTGCACCATTGCTTGGTACAATAGCATTTCCTCGCCGCCGATGGCGGTTCCTCCCCTTTGACGCCAAGCTTGCATCAGTTTGGTAGGACGTGGATCGTACACGACATCAAGCAATGTTCCACCCATGTTCGCATTTGACGTTTCCAAAGCTTCGGCGATACTGTCCGCAGCCAGACCAGGGATGGTGTTTACCGCCATATCTGCATGGCGTAACGCCTCAACAGCATGATCCATTCCGACAATGGTTATCGGGCGTTCCGACGGCAAATATCGTTCGGCAAGAGGTTTGAGAGCGGTATTCTTTTCGGGATGGCGAGCTACGACGATGACATGTCCGATTGCGGGGGATTCAACGCACGCGGCCAACGCTGACGTCGCCGTGTTGCCGTTGCCGATGATCACGGCCGTTCCCGAACGGTCCGTCTTCGATTTCGTCCTGCGCGCCTGATACGAGTGTTCGAAAGCGAGCTCGATGCCTCGCACATCCGTGTTATACAGCTTGATGGCGGGAAGATTCGGATTGCCGTTGACGCAGGTCCCGTTCCAATCGAACACCGCGGTGTTGGCTACCATAAGTTCCTTCGCCCACATATTGCAGGGCGTACCATACGGTTGGATTGTTTTCTTCAATGGCATGGTCAGACTGAGACCAGCCCAAGTCGGGTCAAGCGATTCGAGAAAACCTTCAAGATCGGGCTCTCCTACCGCATGCTTGTCGTACACCCAATCATCAAGTCCTAACGCCTGATAAGCGGCATTGTGCAGCACTGGAGACAACGAATGCGCGATCGGCTTGCCCAAAACCGCGCACCGATGATTGACCTCAGTCATATTCCCTCCCTTAATACTCACCGTCATCATGCTAGCAATTCGATTATCTTTTTCCGCTACTCAATCCTAATTCATTCCATCCTTCGGGCTATTCGACGAAACTGCATCTTCCGTCGGTCGCTGCCCGTCATGGGCGTGCAACGCCTGATAAATGGCTTCGGCTTTGGCTTTCCCAACGCCTTTGACCTGCTCGAAATCCTCGACATTCGCCTCTCGCATGGCACGAACCGAACCAAAATGGTTCAGCAGACGCTTCTGATACGCCTCTCCGACGCCGGGAATATCGTCCAATGCGGAACGCAATGCACCTTTCCTTCGTGTCTGGCGATGGTAGGTAATGGCGAAACGATGCGACTCGTCACGAACACGTTGCAGTAGATACATGCCTTCGGACTGACGTTTGAGGATGATTGGATAATCGTCGTCCGGAACCCATACCTCTTCCAAACGTTTCGCCAATCCACAGACGGCCACATCATCCACGCCGCAATCCTCAAGTGCTTTCGCTGCCGCCATGACCTGCGGTTTGCCACCGTCAACTACCACGAGATTCGGCTTATAGGCGAAATGATGACGGTTGACGTTCTGCTGCACCGACGGCTCCTCGTCCTGTTCGCCCTGTTCGGATGCTCGTCGTTCGTTGTCCATGCTTTCGCCGGAATCGCCTGCGATATTGCCATGCCGGAATCGACGTGTCAGCGTCTCATACAATGCGCTCAAATCGTCAAGCGCGCCTTGCCCGTCCGCGCCGCGAATGGCGAAACGACGATATTCCGACTTCTTGGCGATCGCATCCTCGAACACTACCATGGAAGCGACCTGGAACGCGCCACCAACGGTATTGGAAATGTCGTAGCATTCGATACGTAACGGCGCCTGTTCAAGCCCAAGCGCCTTGGCGACATCATTCATGGCCGTAGTGCGGGCGCCCATATCGCTGATACGGCTCATTTTGCTGCGCTGCATCGCCTGCTTGGCATTGTCGTTGGCACGGTCCAGGAGTTGCTTTTTGTCTCCCCTGCTGACCACACGAATGCTCACGGCACCGCCGCGCAGTCCGCTGAGCCACGATTCCAACTCCTCACGCCGGGCTGGCTCGATGGGAACGATCACCTCACGCGGCACCGGAGAGATAGGAGCGAGCAAATCCGCACGACCAGTCTGCCCCTGACGTTCATTGCGTTCTCGTGTTGCCTGTGCGCGCGCCAAAGCATTGGTCGCAGTCACGGTTTGCGTTGATCCGATGGCATTACGTTGTTCGGTGACGACGGTTGACTGGGGGACATTGGATGTATCCCCCGCAGTTTCCGAATACACTTGTACGATGAGGTCGGCGATCAGCTCCTCGTCTGTCACATCCTCAACCCGTTCCACGCTCCAATTGCGTTCTCCGCGAATGGAACCGGCACGCACGTAAAACGCATGCACGGATGCTTCCAGCTCATCCGATTCGACGCCGAAAAAGTCGGCATCGACATCGGAATCGAACACTACGGCATTCTGCTCGACCACCGTGGACAGCATTTGGATTTGATCACGCAATCGTGCTGCCTTTTCAAACTCAAGTTCAGCACTTGCTTCTTTCATTTCGCGAGTGAGCTGTGCGATATACGATTTGCCGATGCGACCGGTCAGCACGCCGACGAGCTGCTCGCACATTTTCCGGTGTTCCGCTGCACTGATGCGCCCGACACAAGGTGCCGAACACTTGCCGATCGAAGCCAACAGGCATGGGCGCCGGGTAACTTCCGCCTTGTGATAGACGTTTTGCGAACAGGTGCGCACGGGGAAGGTTTTCAGCAGACGATCAAGACTATGCCGCAAATCCCATACCTTGGCATAGGGGCCGAAATATCTGGTATCACGACGTTTGCGGCTTCTGGTCACCCACACCCTCGGCACGCGCTCTGAGGATGAAATCGCCAAATACGGGTAGGTTTTGTCGTCTCGGAACACGACGTTGAATCGTGGATCAAACTCTTTGATCCACGTGTATTCCAATGTCAATGACTCAAGTTCGGTACCTACGACCGTCCATTCCAGGCTGCGTGCCGTAAGCACCATGGTCTGGGTACGCGGATGCAGCTGATACAACGGCTGGAAGTAGTTGGTCAAACGGTTGCGCAGGTTTTTGGCCTTGCCCACATAAATGACCCTGCCTTCGCCGTCTCGCCACTTATAGACGCCCGGCTGTGCCGGAATATCGGATGTTTTCGGACGAAACAGGTCGCGCGAATCCCCCAGCAGAGGCGCGCCATTCTTGTTAACTCTTCCGCAGGAAGGCGCATTTCCGTCAGAAAGGGCACTCCTTACGGTATCGCTGCTGTCAACGTTCATCTGCTCGGCGGTTTTGCGCCAAACTTCCGGACTGTGACGTTCAATGGGTGTGCTCACAGCATGTCCTTAAGGAATTTGCCGGTCCAGGACCGCTCGCACTGCGCCGCCTGTTCCGGCGTGCCTTCAGTAACGATAGTGCCGCCTCCATCTCCGCCCTCTGGGCCAAGATCAATAAGCCAATCAGCCGATTTGACCACATCGAGATTGTGTTCAATAACGATGACGGTATTGCCTTTGTCTACCAATCCCTGCAGGACAAGCAGTAGTTTGCGCACATCTTCAAAATGTAAGCCTGTGGTAGGTTCATCAAGAATATATACGGTTTTACCCGTAGACCTTCGTTGCAATTCCGTGGCAAGTTTCACTCGCTGCGATTCGCCTCCGGAAAGCGTTGGAGCTGGCTGTCCGAGTCGAATATATCCCAGGCCCACCTGAACGAGCGTGTCGAGATAGCGAGAAATGGAAGGATAGGCCTTGAAGAACTGGGCAGCCTCTTCGATTGGCATGTCAAGCACATCGGCAACGGATTTGCCGTTGTATTTCACTTCCAGCGTTTCGCGATTGTAACGTTTGCCATGGCATTCCTCGCAGTCCACGTACACGTCCGGCAGGAAGTTCATTTCGATTTTCAGCGTGCCGTCGCCGTGGCAGGCTTCGCACCGTCCGCCCTTGATATTGAACGAAAAACGTCCTGGACCATATCCACGTACCTGAGCTTCGGGAGTCTTAGCAAACAACGTGCGGATTTTGTCCCATACTCCGGTATAGGTGGCCGGATTGGAACGAGGGGTACGCCCAATCGGGTTCTGATCGACGTGGATCACTTTGTCGCACTGGTCCACGCCTTCCACCCGGGTATGCTTGCCGGGCACGATGCGTGCGCCGTTAAGTTTGTCGGCAAGCACCGGATACAGAATCTGATTGACCAAAGTGGACTTGCCGGAACCGGAAACACCCGTCACGCAGGTGAAGACTCCCAGTGGGAAATTAACCGTCAGATCCTTCAGATTGTTTTCACGGGCTCCGACCACGCGCAGTTGTTTGGTTTTGCGTACTTTGCGTCGGGACTGTGGCACTTCGATCTTTCTACGACCGGCGATATAGTCTCCTGTAACCGAGCGTGGAGCGTCAATGAGCTTTTTTGCGGGGCCAGAATAGATGACCTCGCCACCATGCTCGCCAGCTCCCGGTCCGATGTCGATGACCCAGTCGGCATTCTTGATGGTGTCCTCATCATGCTCCACGACAATCAGCGTATTGCCGAGATCGCGTAGGTGATGCAACGTGGTGATCAGGCGTTCGTTGTCTCGCTGATGCAAGCCGATGGACGGTTCGTCAAGTACATACATCACGCCCACCAGTCCGGAACCGATCTGCGTCGCCAAACGGATACGCTGTGCCTCGCCGCCAGACAAGGTCTTGGCCGCACGGGACAACGTCAGGTAGTTGAGTCCGACGTCGTTGAGGAATCCAAGGCGGGCACGAATCTCCTTCAGAACTTCGCCTGCGATTTGGGCGGCCGATCCTTCAAGTTGCAAGCCATTCGCCCATGCGAGGCTTTTCTCGGCGGACATGTCACACACGTCGGCGATGGACTCGCCGCCAACGGTCACTGCCAATACCTCAGGGCGAAGTCTACGTCCCTGGCATGCCTGGCATGGCACTTCGCGCATGTACGATTCGTAGTACTGTTTCATCTGGTCGGAATCGGTCTCGTCGTGCCTGCGCATCAGTGTGCGCACTACACCTTCAAAACCGGTGGAGTATTCGCGCATGCGACCCCAACGATTACGATATGAGACTTGAACCTTGAAATCGCGCCCATACATGATGGCCTGACGAGCCTCCTCCGGAAGATCTTTCCAAGGAGTGTCAAGATCGAATCCCATCTCATCGCCGAGCCCCTCAAGCACATGACGGTAATATTCGCCAGTGCCCTTGGTCATGCCCCACGGTTCGATGGCATTCTCATTCAGGGTTTTGCTGGGATCGGGAATCACCAGTTCCGGATCAATCTCCAGCTTGTATCCGATGCCGGTACACACGGGGCAGGCGCCGTACGGCGCATTGAATGAGAATGTACGAGGCTCGATCTCGTCAAGCTCAAGCTGATGGCCGTTCGGACATGCTCGTTTCTCGGAAAACGGCTTGCGGCGGCCGGGATCCTTCTCATCCAAATCCACAAAATCAGCTACAACGATACCCTTGGCGAGTCTCAACGCGGTTTCAATGGAATCGGTCAAACGCTGACGAATGCCGTCTTTGACCACCAGTCGGTCCACCACCACTTCGATGGTGTGCTTCTTCTGCTTGGCAAGTTTGATATCGTCAGACAGCTGCTTCTTCTCGCCGTCGATCAGCACACGCGCGTAGCCGTCGCCTCGTAACAGATCAAGTAAGTCCTCGAACTCTCCTTTACGCCCGCGAACGACCGGCGCGAGTATCTGGAATCGTGTACGTTCCGGATACTGCAGCAGCGCATCCACCATTTGCTGTGGCGTCTGCGCACTTACCAACGCGCCGCATTCCGGGCAATGTGGAACGCCCGTACGCGCGAACAGCAGTCGCAGGTAATCGTAAATCTCCGTAATCGTACCGACCGTCGAACGCGGATTACGATTCGTGGTCTTCTGATCAATCGACACGGCCGGGCTCAAGCCTTCGATGAAATCGACATCCGGCTTGTCCATCTGCCCCAGGAACTGCCTCGCGTACGCCGACAGCGACTCCACATACCTGCGTTGGCCTTCGGCGAACAGCGTGTCGAACGCAAGCGAGGATTTGCCGGAGCCAGACAACCCTGTGAACACCACCATGCGATTGCGTGGAAACTCAAGGTCCACGTTCTTCAGATTATGCTCACGAGCGCCCTGGATGATGATTTTGAGGTCGTTGGGTAGGTGTTTGAGGTCGGCTGTGAGTGATCCGTTTTTTTGTTTGAGGGGGGCCTTTTTGATTTCTTTTGTGAGGAATGCGTCGCTGGTGAGTATGCGTTCGATTATGGTTTCGCCGTTTGTTGTGTTGTTGTGTTTGGTTGTCACGGCTTGCCTCCGCTGTGGGTGTTTTGGGTTCTGGTTGTTTAGGATACCTTATTTTTTATTGTGATTTCGAACGGGTGTTCTATTTGTGGTGTGTTGTTTTTCATTGGTGGTGGGTTGCGTTTCGTTTTGCGCGATGGTCGCGCTGTCGAGTTCCTGCAGGTATGAGTTGCCGGTGGTTGGGTCCTTGTATGCCACGTATGCTCTGTTGGAGACGTTGAGGATTTCCGCGGTTTTGCTTTCCGGGGCGGAGACGATGATTTGGAAGCCGAGTCGTGGCAGTACGGTGAGCGCGCGTTTGGTGTAGCGGCCGTCGGCTTTGATGAGTGCTTCGTCGAGGAAGAGCGTGGTGTAGGTGGGGTGTGCGGTGAGGTCTCCGCCGAGTAGGTAGATGAGGGCTGCACCGTAGACGAATGAGGTGAGTTCTTGCAGGGCTCCGCCGGATTTTCCTCCGGTGGAGCTGATGCGTTCGTCGGGGGCGTTGTTGTGGTGCACGATTGCGTAGAATGAGCTGCGTACGCGTGGGTCGAGGTTGCGTGCGCCGTATTCTTTGATGCCGTTGGCGTCGTGTATTTTTTCGAGTTCGTTGTTCAGTCCGTTGATGAATGTTTCGCAGTTGTTGAATGCTTTGCGTGTTTCTGTGGGGTTGTTGGTTGCGTTGCGTGTCCAGTCTTCGAGTTTTGACAGGATGCGACTGAGGGAGGTTTCGAATTGGCGTTCGGTGGGGCTGAAGGTCACGTCGAGTGATAGTCTGCCGCCTCGTGGGCCGAATTGTTGCTCTTTGAGCATGCTGTTGATGCGGTTGAGCTGTTCTTTGATGTTTTCTTCGTCGGTGCGTAGCGCGCGGTTGAGCTGTTGGAAGCTCATGTAGAGTTTTTTGACGCTGTTGGAGTATTCTTCGTCGGTTGCTGCGCGGGTGACGAGCATGTTGAGTTCGTCGAGTTCGTCGAGGAAGTATCGGTAGTCTTCCACGCTTGCCATGACGGTGTTGTCGTCTGTGGAGTGGTTTTTGAGGTAGTCGTCCATGATGCGTTCCGTGTCAGCGCGCAGTTGGTTGGCTCTGGCGTTGATTTCTTGGATTCGTGTGCGTGCGATGCGTGATATGTTGCGTAGCACGCGCGTGTGGAATGGTGTTTCGTTTTCATGGTCGAAGAGGCCTGCGATGAGTTTCGGCCGGTCTTGCGCGTGCACGGATGCGCCGAAGCAGCTGTCGTATGCGTCGGCGAGTAGGTTCGACACCATGCTGGATAGTGTGGAGTCATCAAAATCGGTGTTGCCATGGGCGTCGAGCCATGATTGTTCGGCTTGGACGGCGTGTTGGGCGTTGTCAAGGTCGTTTTCGGCTTGATACTGGTTTTTGTTTTCGGCGGTGGCTTGTTGGCTGAGCTGTTTCAGCTCGGCTTGCAGTTGGCCGAGTTCCGGGTTGCCTTCGATGCGTTCGATCTGCTTGCGGATTCGTGTTTCCTGTTCCTGCAGTCCGTCCACGTCGATTTTGTTCCATGGCATGTCGGCTATGATTCGTGCGAGCTCATGCTCGTCTTGCAGCAGGCTGATGGCGTTGGACATTTGTTCGATTTGACGGTCGGCGTCGTTCAACGCCCGTTCGGCCTTGTCGAGCTGGTTTTTCAGTTCGGCCAAGTATTGTTCGTTCATGAAGCCGATGACTTGGTGCAGTCCTTTGCTGCCGTGGAATCCACGGTCGCCGGATTTGATCTGACCGTCGGCCTGCACCTGTCGTTCACTGCGGTTCGAATCGTCGATGGCATGAACGCAACGCGCGTCGAAGTGCGGTGACGTCGTCTGCGTTTTCAGCCATCCGACGAACGGCGAATCCTCCCGATACTGCAGTTTCGACGACATCCAGCCCTCACTGCTGGAGGAATCGTATCGCATGCCGGTATCGACGAACCGCCAGGTGCGGCGCGTCATGAGGTTCGGGTCGATGGCGCTGATCTTCGCCGCGAATCCTTGTTCGTGGCGTTTGTCGACGAGAATGGTTTGCGCGATGGGCGCGTAGGCGACGTTCATTGCCAAGCGCCACTGTTCATTCTGTTCGTTCACGTCCATCAGTTCGGCCACATACGGCAGTTCAGACGCGTCCAGTCCGGTCGCCCGCATGATGAGCGTGCGCGCGTCGTCCATATCGTCGCTGATGCGTGTTTTGTGCGCGAGCTTGCGCTGGTAGTCCCGTCGTAGGATGTCACGGTCGCGCTGCCGGTCGTGACGCTCCCCCACCAATTGTCGGAATTTGACGTTCGCATCCCGCAGTCGTTCCTCATACGCGTCGAACGTTTCGGCAAGTATGGCGCGTTTGGCGTCCCATGCCTGCTCGCTATCGGGAAGCCTGTATTCGACCTGTTCGAATCGTTCGGCTATGGCATGTCGTTGCCTGCGCGCCTCGTCAATGTCCTGGCGCACGCGTTGCAGATCTTTGCCGAGCTGCTGCAGGCTGCCGCCGTCGATGCCGCGGATGCGTTCCTTAATGGCGTCGACTCGCGTGTTGAGCTCGCCGACGCGTTGTTTCGCCCGGTCGATGGCCTCCTGCGATTCCCTGACCTTGCGTTGCATGGCCGGCAGCCCCGCGCGCACTTCGCCGGCCATGCGCGAGCACGCCCATACGGACAGCGTCTCGCCGCCATGCTCGCTGTCAGGATTGATGAGCTCGTATTCGCGTCGTTCGCTGATTTGCTTCGCGTATTCGCCGTAACGTGTCTGAATGTTCTGCAGGATGGCGACGCGGGCCATTTTGTCTTCCATGCTGCGGAAGTTCTCGCTGAACCGGTTATAGTCGTTGACGGTTTCGCGGGCGAGAGGGATGGATTCCGGTATGTCGAGCACGCCCTGTTTGAAAATGTCGTCGAGTTTCGAGGGTGCGTCCGCCGATTGGATTTTATGCAGGAGACGGCAGGCGTCGGCGCTCAATCCCATGTCTTGCCAGACGGAGGCGTGGAAAGCCGCGGCGTTGGCATGCGTGGTGCATTCCGGATAGGTTTTTTCGAACATGGACCGGGTGAATGGCGTGTCGCGGTACTGGTCCATGAGCCGTGGGTCGATGGTTCGATTCCACGTGACATACCGGCGGCGCAGGCCGTCCTGCCCGTCTCCGGCGCTCAGATAGAGGAATTTGCCGCAGGAAAGCAGGCCTCCGTCGGTTTTGTTCACGTATGTGTCGACGATCGCTCCCCAAATGTTCTGCGGAACGCCGTCCGCATCCCTGCCACGCAGGAAGATCGGCGTTTCGCCGTTCTCACTGTCGCTCACGCCGATCATGCCACGCAGATAGGTGTAGTCGTTACGTTCCGAACGACCGGAATTCGACGCCTTATTGTAGGGGGTTCCGGATGGGTAAAGCAGCGAGATCTGCGCGTCGACGAGAGTAGATTTGCCTGATTCGCTGGCGCCGGCGAGCAGCGTCACAGGCATGATGTCGTCCATGGATGGGCGGAATTCATGCCAGCCTCCATAGGAGCCCCAGTTGACGATCTGTCGGCTTTGCAGCATCCACCTGTCGGAAACGATCTTCATGCCGTCTGCCATCAGTGCTCCTCCTCATCGAAACGGTCGTCGTCGATGTTGAAATCGAATGCGTCTTGTTCCATGCCGGCCGTCATCCTGTCGTCCGTACCGGCAATGTCGTTGTCGTCGGCGGGTGCGCTCCCGTCCGCGGCTCCGGATCCGAGCCACTGGTCGGCAAGATTCCTGTCAAGCACCATGGGCACCAGGGGCGTGAGAACGTACATGTCGTCGTCTTCGGCTGGCGCGAGATACCCATAGGTACGCATGCGCGAGACGATGGACGTGATCTTCCTCGCCGTGCCCTCCTCGTCGTTGCTGGCGGTGAGGAATCCCGCGCCGGTGGCGAGTAGCGCGCGGATGTCGTCGAAACTGATGAGCCAATCGCACGGTTCGGCGTTCTGGTTCTCGTATTCCAACACCTTGATGCGAAGCGCGGCAAGCGTGGCGGCCTCCTCGCGGGTCAGGCTCATGCGTGTTTTCAACGAACGGATGCTTGTTTCCGAATCGGTGACCGGCGACGCGTACATGATGTGATATTTCGTATTGTCGACCAGTCTGAGCATGTCGTTGTTGAGCGAACGTTCCACAGCCTCGCGGTGCTCGCAGGCATGGTCGTACAGGCTTCCATCGATGTAACGTTCGCGTTTGAGCGCGATCGCTGCCATGCGCGCCTCGATGGGCATGTCGCCGGTATCGCCGTTGAACAGCGCGGGCATGGCCTGCGGACTGTCCGATCCTTCGAACGACGGTTCGTTTCCCGTCGGTGTCTCTTCTTCGATGCTGGTTTCGATGTCGTCCGTCATGCTTATTTCTCCTCGATGATGTCGTCGAGCGTTGCTTCGGTGGTGAGAATGGGTTTGGTGCGCCATACGCGTTCGCTGCCGTCGATCGATACGCAGTGCCATGTCACGTATGACGAGTCGTCCTGCGTGCGCAGGGCGCTGAGGAAGCCGACCAGTTCGCTCTCCCTCCGTTCGTTTTTCGGCAGCCGGTTGAAGCTTTCCGCAAGATCCACGAACATGCCGTCCGATGTCGTCGCCGGATTGCGGCGAATAAGCCTGATCATGCGTGTCAGACGCGGACCGCATATTTCGACCATGTTCTTGAGGTCGGGCGCTTCGACGGTCGCCGTTGGAGCGTCGTTCAGACTGGACGATATGGCTCGCGCCATTGACTTGGCCGGCCGTGACGGCAATGCTTGGAACTGCGCCTGCCCCGCGCCCGTATGGTAGGGGCGTGACGGATCGTTGGGATTGGCTTTGGCTTCGGCGCTGGTCTTCGCGAACAGCTGGTTGAGTTTGACGAGCATGGTCCGGTAGCTGGTGTCCGTCTGCTGGCGTACAAGACGGCTGACCGCCTCATCGGACGTGCGGATCTGCCGGCGCACGTCTTCGATACCCTCGTAGATGCGTTTGAGTTCGGAACGCACCTGATTGAGCAGCACGCTCGGCTCGCCATCCAAATACGGGTTTCTGGCAATGTCTCGCACTGCATCGTCGATTTCGCGCCTGCCCTCGTCGGTGACGATGACCTGGAACGCGTCTTCGAAACGGCGTCCGCTGTCGGATTCGCGGAACGCTCGTCGATATTCGTCATGGTATGCGGTGAGGATGCTTTCCACGCTCAGAGCGCCGGCCTGCATGCGCCGGCGTAGCGCGTCGCCGTTGTCCCGTTCGGACAGGGCAAGCTCACGCAGATCGATGGGCACGCCACGCAGAGTGTTGTGAATCACGCCGATGATGTCGCCGACCTGTTCGGACGTGAGCTTCTCCAGAGCCTCGCTATGCTCCAGTTCGTCGATCTCCTTCTGCCGTTCCTCGATGTCTTTCTTCAGCAGGCGGATGCGTTCACGCGGATCAGCGGTCAACTGCATGCGCGCGTTTTCGATTTCCATGATGATGCTGTTGGCCTGCGCGCCGGACAACGCTTTCGTGGTGTCTTCAAGCCTATCGAGCGCTTCGATGGCGCGGTGCGCTCGCGCGGTGAGCCGGTACAGGTAGCGATGCGAGGCCACATCCATGGAATTGGCGAGCCAGGCGTAGTCGCTCTCCCCCTCGCGGGTAAGGTCAAGCAGGATCGAATGTGCGGCGTCGCGTGCGGTTTGTCCGTCTTTCAACGTGTGGCCGCCGGTTTCGATAAGCCTGTTGAGGCTGCGTACGAACCGCTCTTCTACGATTTCGCGCGGCAGTTCACCGGTCAACGGGTCGAATGTGGATCGCAACAGTGCGACATACAGCATGGAATTGGCGCGCAGCAGCAACCGTAGCACGCCGGTTTCGTATACGGGTCGGAGTCGCTCCATCTCCCGTCTGATTTCAGCCAACAATACGCCTTTCCACGTGTTCCGATGCCTTGACGCAAGTCTTTATTGTAAACGAAAACATGAAAAAGACGCCGCATTTACAGTACGAATGCGACGTCTTTCCCATGTTTACGAAAGAGGGAAACCTACCTCCGTCCAGTTTCAGGCTAGATGCTCATGCTCATGAGCTGGGCCGCGTACTCCTCCACTAGTTCGCTGTCCCGTTCCGTCCACTCGTGGCTGGCGGAATCGTCCGGCACGAAAATAATGTCGCTGTTCTCATTCATTTGTTTTTACCTCCGTCCGTTCCGCTCTTCCCCGGCATCGTTGCCTGTTTGGCGGAACCGCTCCAAGTCTCCCGCATGGATTTTCCCTTTTCAAGAGAACGTTCACATTGTGGTCAAACGTTTTTTCAGCGAAGAAGGATCCGGCTCGGATTCGGGACGCGCGATCCGTTGGTCGGATACTTGGTTCTGCAATCCCGCGGTCTTTACCGGGATATGAAAAAAGCTTCCTTTCGGAAGCTTTTTGATGGAGCGGACAACGGGACTCGAACCCGCGGTCTCAACCTTGGCAAGGTTGCGCTTTACCAACTAAGCTATGTCCGCAAGTGCTTTCCACCGTGGTGGGCAACGAGTAGAAAATATACATGAAGCATGCCGACTCTGCAAATTACGGCGTGTCGCGCTATTTTCCAACGATAAAGCCGATATTGCGTCATGGTCCGAGGAGCCGGCGCCAACGATGCGGCCGGCGTTCCGACCGACTTCGTCCCCCCAGTGCGTCCTGCTGTCGAATGCCTTGCCGTTCCGCCATCTGTGCCCCATCGCTCTTCGCATTATGGCAGGCACCCATTATCCAACCGCGGCGGATAAGGCAGATGGCGTTGGGAAAAGCCGAACATAAGCTGTTGACGCGGATCGAAGGCGACTAGGCGTCCCACAGGCAACGGGCGAGATCGACGCGCAGTCCGGAAGCCCCGGCGTTCGAGTCTTTCATCTCGCCCGACTCGCTGAGTTCGGACATGCCCTTCGGGAGTATGAAGGCAACGCCTTCCTCTTCGAGCAGAAGCCGCTGTCTTTCCGGACCGCCGAACGCGAATCCGGGTGCCAACGAACCGTCTCGAAACACCACACGATGACACGGAATCACGCCCGGTTCAGGGTTCGAATGCAGGGCATAGCCGACGAAACGCGCGTTGCGCGGCGCTCCAGCCAAAACCGCAACCTGCCCATAGGTGGCGACTTTGCCCTTTGGAATGCGCCGCACCACCTCATAAACACGCTTATTGAACAGCCCTTTCTCCATCATCGCCCCTTTCCTGGTCGATAAATCCACCATGACTGACCTTACTATGCCCATTATGGTCTTGTTTTTCATGATGGAAGAGGCATGATGAACGTTCCGGTCATTTATGGTTGCGGGCGTTCGGTATGATGTTCGATTGGCGTTTGGCTTTATGAAAACGATGGGCAGGCCGTTATGTGCGGCACGGCCAGTTTGGAACGACAGTAACGAAAGTGCAGAGGTGTTGAGGCATGGCAATTGAAGCGCAGGAGCTTGAGATTCAGATCGGCGCGCGCACGTTGCTGCATCCCACGAATTTCCACGTCGCCAAGGGCGACAAGATCGGTCTGGTCGGACGTAACGGTGCCGGCAAGACCACGCTCACCCGCGTGATCACCGGCGACATGCTGCCCACCGCCGGCAAAGTGCGTGTATCGGGCAAGCTCGGCTATCTGCCACAGGACACGCATGCCGCCGATCCGGAACAGACCGCGCTCGACCGCATGATGAGCGCGCGAGACATCGCATCGATCATCAGTCGTATCCGCAAGGCCGAAAAGGAGATGACCGATCCGGATCCGGACGTCATGACCCGCGCGATGAACCGTTACGACAAGGCCATGCAGGATTTCGAAAAGGCCGGCGGCTATGCGGCGCAATCCGAGGCGACCGCGATGGCCGCAAGCCTCGGTCTGCCGCAGGAGGTCATGGGCCAGCAATTGGGCACGCTTTCCGGCGGCCAGCGTCGTCGTATCGAACTGGCCCGCATCCTGTTCTCCGACGCGGACACGCTGATCCTCGACGAGCCGACCAACCATTTGGACGCCGACTCCATCGAATGGTTGCGCGGCTACCTGAAGAAATACGAGGGTGGATTCCTGGTCATCTCCCACTCCACCGAACTGCTCGACGAAGTGGTCAACAAGGTCTGGCATCTGGACGCGCAGCTCGGCCAGATCGACATGTATTCCCTCGGTTGGAAAGCCTACCTGCACCAGCGTGCTGTGGACGAGGAACGTCGCCGTCGCGAACGTGAAGTGGCAGAGAAGAAGGCGGAACGCCTCATGCAGCAGGGTATCCGCTTGCATGCGAAGGCAACCAAGGCCGTGGCCGCGCAGAACATGATGCGTCGTGCGGAGAAACTTCTCGAGAACACATCCGAGGCACAAAAGCAGGAGAAAGTGGCGGATATTCGGTTCCCGGAGCCGGCTCCGTGCGGTCGCACGCCGATCATGGCGAAGGACGTTTCGAAAGCGTATGGTTCGAACATCGTGTTCGCCGGCGTGAACTTGGCCATTGATAAGGGTTCGCGTGTGGTGATTTTGGGATACAACGGTGCTGGTAAGACCACCACCCTTCGTCTGCTCGCGCATTTGGAAGAGCCGGACACCGGTTCCGTGGATTACGGTCACGGCTGTAAGATCGGCTATTTTGCACAGGAACATGACACGCTTGATTTGAACGCCACGGTGCTCGAAAACCTCATTCACGTGGCCCCGGAACTGAACGATACGCAGGCGCGTTCGATTCTTGGCTCGTTCCTGTTTTCGGGCGATGATGCGTTGAAACCGGCCCGTGTGCTTTCCGGTGGTGAAAAGACCCGCTTGGCGTTGGCGACATTGGTGACGAGCCGTGCGAACGTGCTGCTGCTTGACGAACCGACCAACAATCTTGATCCGGCTTCACGCGATGAGATCCTTAAGGCCATCGCCAAGTATGAAGGCGCCATTGTGCTCGTCACCCACGATGAGGGTGCGGTGCAGGCATTGAACCCTGAACGTGTGCTGCTCATGCCTGACGGCGACGAAGACCTATGGAACGACTCCTATCTGGAACTGGTCGCCGAAGAGTAAACCGAGTAATTCGAGTTTTATTGGGATTGAAAATGCCGGACGCGAGAAACGTCCGGCATTTTCTTTTCGCATGCGCTTCACAAGTATTCGACGACCCACAAACTTGCCTTGGGACCTGCGAACAATCCATGGCTTGCAAGCGGTCCCGACCCATGAATCGCATGTTGATTGCCAATTGTCGGCTTGAGCTAATTTGTTTGTCTGGAAGTCGCCATGCCAATCGTCTGAATCATTTTCGGATTTCGCCACGCATCCCCTAGCCTCCGCGCTCCTCTTGCGAAGGCAGCGCGCGGAACAGGCCAGAGGGACGCGACCTGTGCACAAGCCTTCATCGGCTTCGATTGGTGAGCGGCTCCCAAGGTTCAAGCTCAACCGGCTGATCGGCCAGTATTTCGCGCGTGGCCTCGTCAAGATACTCTTTGCGAATGATCAGTTCGGTAACATAACGGTCGAACCAAGCATCGGACGCCACATAATAGCCATCCTGACCATTATCCTTACCCCAACTGTTCTCCACCTTCCAACGATTCGGGCGACCATCCTCATCTAAATTCACGCCGGTCAAAGTCATGGCATGATTGCTTGGGCAATCGCCATACTCCAACCCCCTAGCCTTGTCGAACGTGAATTCCGTACCGAAAAGCTGGTCAACGCGCACGGTATCGCAATCAAAGAAGCCATCGCCACGCAGCGAAAACTGCATGCAATCACAAGCGAACCAAATCGGATGACCACCACTGATCTGATCCACGGCAGCCTTCTTGAACACGTCAAGAGGCACGTTCACGAACTCCATATCACCCGCCTCAGCCACATTGGCCGAAAAACGAATACGATACCGCTTGCCAAACGGACGGCTTTCCACCGGCACATTGCACAACGTAACCAGATCGTTCACGTCCACCGGCACGTACTTCTTGTAAAACTCCATCGGAGTGATGCCGAACTCACGAATCTGCGGACGCTCATCCTTACCGGTCTTCGCAGCCTTTTCAGACGAACCATCCCCCGCGGTTTTCTTCTTGGCATCATCCTTGTCATCGCTCATACGCGCAAGAAAATCAAAACGCTCCGGAGGCTCCCCCAACGCGATCGCGCACATGCGATACACCGTGGCCATATCCTCATTCTTCAACGCACGCAATTCATCCAACGACGTTCCAGCCGTATGACGGTCACGCAAATCGGATGCGAACTCACGCAGCTTCGTATTCAAATACTGCTTGAACGCATCCGAATTTCTCGAATTAGCCGACTCCGGATAAGCGCTCTTCGGCACCAAACCATACTTGTTCACCAAATCGGCGAACATCTGCCACCAACCACCATCATCGGCCGGACCATAATTAATCGCCTCGAACACACGACTATCCAACGGCTCATCCAACGTGGCAAGCACATTCTCCAAATACGTGTTCGACTTCTCCATCGCATCCCAGAAAAACAGGTAGGTTTCCGAAAACTCGAAGTCCTCCAAATTCCAACGATGCATCAACTCATAACGCAACGTATTAAGCGCCGCAAACATCCAACAACGTCCCGAACTACGCTGATTGGTGATACTCCCCTGCCTCAGTTCAATGGAGAAATCATTCTGCAGTACGCGCTCGCCCTTGTAGTCGGTAGCTGCGGCAAGTACGCCGGACGATACTGCCGCATTGGCGGCCACCAGATTGGCTCGGTCAGCGTTGAAGTCCACGGAATACTGTTTGAGCAGCGCTGGGTCGAGTGCTTTGACATCACTCATGGTTCATGGTCCTTTCGATGTGTTTGATTTCGGATTCTATGCCGCGTAAACGGCAACGCAGGTCGGATTCCACGTCCACGCCGTCGCGTTGCGCCTTGCGTATGATGGCGATGATTTCGTCGGCATAAGGATGGCTGACATCATGCTGTTCGTCCGTCCGTTCTGCGTTTGGATTGAATGCGGTTTCGAGCTGGTCACGATACTGCGATTTGTGCACTCTCGATACGATTTTCGTGGCACGTGGCAGTGCGCCTTGTGCGTGGGAGATGCCTTCGAGCACGGACTTGCGATGCTTCTCTTTCTGCTTCATCGCTTCCCACAGTTTCAGCGTATCTTGTGCGCTTTCCGGTGCCGGTACGGAATCGTCGGCAGCATCGTCTGTTTGGAAGACGTGCGGATGGCGGGTGATGAGCTTGTTGACGAGACGATTGCACACTTCATCGATATTGAACGGATCCTGCGCATCCACGGCACATACTTGCGCTTGGAAGACGGATTGTAGCAGCATGTCGCCGAGCTCCTCGCGCATATTGTCTCGATCGTTCGTTTCCACGGCGTCGATGTATTCGTAGGTTTCTTCCAACAGTGGTTTAAGCAGGCTTGTATTGGTCTGTTCGCCGTCCCAAGGGCATCCGCCTGGTTCGTGCAGAATGCGTACGACTTGCTTGACACGGTCCAACGCGCTAGGTGCATCGCGTACAGGGTCAAGTTTCGAACAATGCTCGAATCCTTCGGGCAACTGGTAATCATCATGTGCAGCTTCAGTCATGCCACCGATTGTTCTCGCATGTGCCGACCATGCAGCTGCAGCCGACAGCGGGCAGATTCCTCCAGTCGGTGGAGGAATCGGTACGTTCACGGTCGCCTCGATGCGGTCGCCGAGGAGCCCAACGACAGGCCACGGATCGGATGCCGGAGAAGATACGTGCGCACAAGCTCAAGGAGACACCTAATAAGAAAGCGTGCGAAAAGGAGGAGCTGGCACTCCGAATTCGTCGGAATGCCAGCTCCTCCTGAAAACCGTATCGTCGCCTCATACTCTACGTCTCATAACCATAGGTACACCGCACACCACTACGAGACGATTTTGTGGTCGGCGCGGTAGAGGTCGGGCTCTACGTAGATTTCGAAACGGAACCACGGCAGCGCGGTACGCACGCTTCGTTCGATTTTGTTCACGGTTTCAACATCGTAATCGCGGTCGAGCTTGCTGGTCTGCACCTTGACGCACAGCAGAATGTCATCCTCGGACATATGCACGGTCTGCATATTCAGCAGTCGTTCCACACCAGGCGTTGAAATAACAGCCTGCTCAATCTTCTTGCGCGTATCCGAATCGACGGCCTCACCAATCAACAGCGAACCGGATTTGAACATGAGCAGCAACGATCCCGCAATCAATACAAGACCAACCATCAAACCGCCGAATGCATCAAATATCTCATTATCAAACAGAATCGCAAGACCGATGCCAGCCCCTGCGAATGCCAAGCCGATCAAAGCAAGCGTGTCTTCCATAATGACGGACGCAAGCTCCGCCGACTTGGTACGCCTCCAAAAACGGAACACACCCATATGGGCCACACCCGTGCGCTCCATACGCTCGTTCGCTTCCTTGATGCTTTGATGCAGGCCGTAGCCTTCCAAACAAGCGCTGATAAACACCACGATAAACGCCACCAGCAGTTCCATCTGGTTGGCGTCACGCAGTGCGGGGTCTTCGGCAATGGCGAACAATTTCTTCACCGCCTCCGAAGTGGAGAAGAAACCACCGACGAAAAACAGCAGCGTCGCCACTACGAACGAAGCGAGATATTTGGCGCGGTACAGACCGAACGGATGATCGCCGTCCGTCTTATGCTTGGAGAAGCGACCGCCTGCCATGAGCACGATTTCGTTGGAACAGTCGGCGATGGAATGCACCGATTCGGAAAGCATCGCGGACGATCCGGTAAAGAACGCCGCAGCGAGCTTGGCGATGGCCACACCAATGTTGGCTCCGAGCGCCGCTTTTACGGCCGCTCCTTGATGTTCTGCCTCCTGTTGGCGAATATCGTTCGGATTGCTCGTACTACTGTCGTTGGAATCTTGCGATTCGTTCATTGCCTTTCCATTTCTTTCTGGAGTTAATACAAGACATATTCAATCATACATAGGGTGCTGTCATAGGGTGCCACCCGGATTGACACGCTTGCAGGTTCAGCGAAAAATCACTTCCTTGCACAGCGGATAGCCCCACGCGAACTGACATGCCATAGTCAGGAACTTCACCAACACCGCATTCCATCCGAATGCGGAAGGCAGCCATGCCAGCATGATCGAACCGAACAGGTAATTCCAAACCCACAGCAGCATGAACAAAGCCACGCTACGGCCGAAATTGCTGGACGATTTGAACGTGACATTGCGGTTCATCAGGAAGTTGTACGAAGCCGACAGCACGATGGCCACGCCGTTCGCGATGGCGGATGGTACGGAAAGCACATGCAGCAAGGTGAACGATCCGAATTCCACAATGGTTTGCGTTGCCGACACCAACAGATATTTGCCGAGCGTTTTCGGCTTTTTCGATGATTCCTGATTGGAGGATTTCGGATTATCCGACGTACCACTTTGCGCTGCCATTGCCTGCCGCCCGGTCCCATCACTCATATCACCCCCCCCCGAATCATATGTCGTTCAATCGCAAAACACTATAATGCGCCCGTCTCATATTCCCGACGTAATCGTGCATTTTTCTGAAGGATTGACTAGTCTTCCCTAGGTATTTTCACTGACAGCACAACAAGGAGCATCCAATGACGTATTCCCAGAACGCGCCGTTCCGCGCCGACGTGGTCGGCTCATACCTGCGTCCGGCAGAACTCAAGCAGGCTCGCGCCGATTTCGCAGCAGGCAAGATTGACGAGGCCGAACTCAAGGCCGTGGAAGATAATGCCATTACCGAACTGGTCGCCAAGCAGAAGGCCGCCGGTCTGCACGTCATCACCGACGGTGAATTCCGCCGTGGCTGGTGGCATCTCGACTGCATGTGGGGCTTCGCCGGCGTGGAAAAGGTGTCGATGGACAAGGGCTATTTCTTCCACGATGAGGAGACCCGCGCCGAATCCGCACGCCTGACCAGCAAGATCGCCTTCGACCCGGCCCACCCGTTCGTTGAGCATTTCAAGTTCATCAAGCAGTTCGAAGACGACACCGCCATTGCACGCCAGACCATTCCGGCTCCGGCACAGCTGTATGCGGAGCTGTTCCGCCCGGAGAACATCGCTTCCGTGCACGAGTTCTACGGCGACACCCAGAAGGATTACGACGAGCTTGCCGACGACAACGCCAAGGCCTTCCATGGTCTGATCATGGCATTGTATGAGGCCGGCTGCCGCAATGTTCAGCTGGATGACTGCACGTGGGGCATGTTCTGTGATCCGAACTTCAACCAGCATTACACCGCCGATGAGTTCGCCGCCATGCAGGAACAGTATGCCGCCATGAACAACGCCGCCATCGAGGATCTGCCAGAGGATCTGGTGATCACCACGCACGACTGCCGTGGCAATTACCACTCCACGTGGGCTTCCGCCGGCGGATACGCCACTGTGGCCGACGTGCTTTTCGGCAAGGAAAACGTCGCCGCCTACTACCTGGAGTTCGACGATGATCGTTCCGGCGACTTCGAGCCGCTCGCCAAGGTTTCCGGAGATAAGAAGGTTGTGCTCGGTCTGATCACTTCCAAGAAGCCGGAACTTGAGGATCCGGAAGTGATCAAGGCTCGCATTGCCGAAGCGGCCCAGTATGTGCCGCTTGACCGCTTGTGCCTGTCCACCCAGTGCGGTTTCGCGTCCACCGAGGAAGGCAACAAGCTTACCGAAGAGCAGCAGTGGGCCAAGATCGCGCTCGTGCAGTCCGTCGCCAAGGACGTATGGGGCGAGTGATGATCGCACACGCGTAGCGCGCTTGTAAAAAACATATAAGGGGCTGTTTGCAATCCAATCGTGACTGGCAAACAGCCCCTTTCGTACTGAAGCGAACGAAATCCTACCGCAATCAGCCTTGCATCTGCTCCGCTGCATCGTTGATGCAACGAATCGCATTCAGCGTACGCGGATACCCGATATACGGCATGCACTGCGAAATAACGGCAATCAGAAATGCCTTCTCATTGCCTACGCCCATATTGGCCTTCGCATGAGACGTCAGCTGCGGCTCGCAACCGCCCTGCGCGGCAAGGAAGCACAACGTGATCATTTCACGCTCACGCGTGCTCAAGCCATCGCGCGTGTAGTAGTCGCCGAAGCAGTTGCAGGCAAGCCACTTGTTGATGTGTCGCGTATCTTCGGGGCCGGATTGCGTGAATCCACGCATTCCTTCACCGAAGATTTCGATCTGCTTGTCTTCGCCCGCCCTGGCACGCGTTTCCGGCGTGGTGGTGCCTTGCGGTTCAAGCGGAAGATGCACGTTGGCCGCGCCGAGAAAGTTGTTGAGTTTCTTCAGGAACGGCAGGGTTTTGCCGAAACCACAGTATGCGGTCGCCTGATACACCATTTCCTTGATGGCGATGGACGACAGTCCGGTTTCGTAGGCCACCGGCAGCATCATTTCGAAAGCATCCAAGCCTTGGCATCCGACCAGCACGGCAAGAATGGCCAAAGAGCGGGTTTTGTCATCCAAATCAGGATGGTTCGCTCCCGGTTCGTTCACCACTTCGTCATAAGCGAAATTCGAGAAGAATTCAATGAATTCCGGATCGGTTTGCGACAATGTCCTGTCATTATTCCAGAACGAATTCATCCGTTTGTGCAGCTCTTCAAACAAGATTTGCTTCCTTTCGTTTGATTTGCGCTTATTCTATCGTCGGTATATTGCTCAGACCTCACTGATGCGCAGCAGCGACTTTACGGTGCGGCGCTCGTCCATGGCCGCGTACGCTTCCTGAATATCGTCGAGCGTGTATTCGGAGGTGTAGACGATGCCGGGATTGATGTTGCCGTCGAGCACTTCCTTGAGCAGTCGCTGCAGATCGTACGTGCGCACCGGTGCCGGACCGCCGCGCAGACCAACGTTGCGGTAGAACAGTCCTGGAATATCGGCTTCCACGCCGTGCGGCAAGCCAACGCGCCCGACTACAGCGCCCGCACGCGCAACCTTCATGGCAGTGTCGTTCGACAATGCGGACCCTACGCATTCAAGCACGGCGTCGGCACCGTAACCATCAGTCATTTCCAGTACCTTGGCTACAGCCTCGTCGCCACGTTCCTCCACGAAATCGGTGGCACCGAATTCGCGTGCGATACGTTGGCGGTCGGCATGGCGGCTCATGGAAATGATGCGGGTGGCGCCCATCAGCTTGGCGGACAGCACTCCGCACAGGCCGACCGCACCGTCGCCGAACACGACTGCGGTGTCTCCCGGCTTGATTTCGGCGGAAGCAGCCGCATGGTAACCGGTCGACATCACGTCAGAGAGGGTGAGCAGCGATGCGAGCATTTCGTCGGAGAAGCTCTTCGCGTCGCCCGGAACGACCACCAGCGTGCCATCGGCCTCGGGAACGCGCAGGTATTCCGCCTGACAGCCCAATCCCTCGTCTCCGAAATATCCGCCGTGGGGGCAGCTGGATTCGAAACCGGCCTTGCATACCGGGCACTTGCCGCAGCTGAACGGGAACGGTACGATCACGAAATCGCCCGGCTTGGCCACGGTCACGTCGTCGCCGATCTGCTCGACCACGCCGATGGCCTCATGTCCGGCCTGAGTGTTGGGTTCCTTGCTGCCGTCGCGGTAGAACCACAGGTCGGATCCGCACACGCATGCGCGTACCACGCGGATGATGGCATCTCCCCCATCGATGATGGTCGGTTCGGCATGCTCTTCGCATGCCATCTGCTTGACTCCCTTGAAGATCGCTGCCTTCATGAGTTGCTCCTTTGTTATACGAATTGAATTAAGGTAACGTCTGCGATGACGCCTCGACTTATGCGTCAGCCTTGCTACGAATCTGTTTTTTCACTGTTTCGATGACATCGTGGTTTTCCTCCAGAAGTCGTTGCGCTTCGTCGTCATGGCCTTCCGCCACGGCACGCCAATACAATGTTTTAAGGGAAACATAGGCTTGCTGCATGCGGATGCTTTCGGCTTTTGCGGCCAAACGCAACGCCTGCGCGTCCAGTAGCGCCATTTGCCTGCGCGCACCTTCGGTTCCGTCGAAACGGTTTTTCAGATACTCGCGCATGGCGTCAAGCGGCATGCCAGTCGCAGACAAGCAGGAAATAGTGACCAACGATTGAATGTCTTCGTCGGTGTAGGCGCGATGGCCAGAACTTGGGTCACGTGCGATCGGGGCAATGATACCGATTTGCTCGTAGTAGCGCAAAGTGGATTCGGGAAGTCCGGAAATCATGGATGCTTCACGAATCGTATGCCATGTTGTAGTGCTCATACCCTGCACTGTAAAAACTTAAAGTGCTTGAAGTCTAATTGGCGTGTTGCATGCTATCTCATAGCAAAAGAACATGTAATCCTGACAATTAGCTAAGTTGCGTCTGCAAAGCGTAACTTACGTGTTCATCGTAAGGAACATCAGACCACGCTGTTTTGGACGAATGCCACCTCACAACAAAAAGCTCTTATGCTGCTGAGTTGAACGAAATCGTGCGGATTAGATGTACTGGACTGGACCGTACGCCCGGATTTGTAATATTTGTAACGATATTTTGGATACAGGGAAATCCATGATGCGTATTCGGCAAACAACACGTCGTATAATACCTTTCGTCGTTCCTGCCCGAGCCGCGCAGGTCGAGGAACGGCCCACGGCGACTGCCGCGATCTCCGACTCACGGTGCACGGCATCGACCAACGCAAGGATTCATTATCATTATGGCGAAGCCATTCTCTAAAACCGTTATTCATAATACAGACGCGAAGCTGTCGAAGCAGGTAAGGCAGCCTTTGAAAACAAACCAAGGAATACACAAGGCCCTCACATGGCGTGTGGTCGATATCGCGGTCGGCGCGGCGGTCGGCGTGATGTCGGGAGTGATGTTTTGGGTGTTCGACGGCCTGTCGTATGGTCTTTTTCCGTTGATGACTTTGATTCTTCCTGGTTCAGCGGCGCTACTTCATGCTTTGTTCTACTTCCCCGCCACGCTGGGCTCTCTGATCGTGCGCAAGCCGGGAGCTTCGGCCTACGTGCTTTTGGTCGCATCGTTCGTCGAGGTGGTACTCGGCACGAAATACAGTGTGAGCCTGGTGGTAATCGCATTGCTGCAGGCGGCAGCCGCAGAAGCGGTATTCGCACTGTTCCGCTACCGTCGTTGGACGCTCGGCGTCACCATTCTGTCTGCTTTGGCGATTGGAATCGTCTACAACTTCTACCTGCTGTTCTTCTACTATCAGGCATTCACGTTCTTCAGCCCGCGAGGCATCATCGGCACTATTTGCGAGCTGCTTAGCGCGGTGGCATTCGCCGGTTTCGGTTCCTGGGGAATGTATTGCGCTTTACGTAAGTCAGGTGTTCTGTCGCGATTCGCTTCCTCGCATAAGGAACATAACGAAGAAAACGCCTGAAAGTACGTTTGAAAGCATGCCTCGACCATTTTAATTTTTTAATCAAATCTCATCAGTTTTACTGATTAAAAGGACGCAACGCCGGCTGCGACGTTGCGTCCTTTTATGCCATCGCACATAGTGCGATTACTGCGGAATCTTCGAACTCGAAATTCCCGGAATCAATCGGCGGTGATCAGCTCGCTCGAATCCATGTCGAAGTCGGACATGGCAAACGAGCGGATCGCCGGATCCTCATACGTGTTCATGTAATACGTGTTAGTCTTTCCGGAATAACCGCTGGTGAACAGCGTGCGCTCGAACTGGCCGTTGCCCATCTTGGACATGCCTTCAACCATCTGTACGGAGGCCAGCGTGTGGAACAGACGAGACACATTGGCGGACTCGTTGTTCTGCTGTGGATAGTGCGTGTTGGTGTAGGCGACACGTACGAAACGCGACGGCGAACTCACGTCACCGGGAATGCCGTGCATGCTCACGCCGGCGCCCCATGCGCTCAGTTCCGCCTTGCCCCAAGTGGTCGGCTCCGCCATTTCGTTGCTCACGCACATGTAGTTGCGCAGGTTTTCCATATGGAAGTCGAAGGTCGGTTGATTGGTGAGCACATCCACATCGTCATGATGAACATGCATGCCATCAGCCATCTGCTCGATGACGATGCTACGGGTGCCATCGCCAATGAACCAGTGCAGCAAGGACTCCTGCTGGCCGGGCACGACCTGCGAAACGAGCGTCACGTCCTTCAACGCCTCTTCGACTTCGTCGACACTGTCGAAATTGCGTGCCACCCACAGCGGGAATTCGAAAGTGGCGACGTTTTCGGTTCCCTCGACCGGTTCGTGCGCGAAGGAGGCGTATCCGGGGAAGTTCAATCCGGCGATGGCCAAGCCGTGCTCGTTGGCACAATCGAAATACATGGGGCGATCGGCCATAACCACGCCCACGCCGATCACCGCATTCGGCTCGCTCTTGCCTTTGGCCCCATACGCATAGTCATACCGGTAGCCTCGCGGAGTGACCAGAATGGTCTCGCCGTAGGAGAAGCTCCAGTCGAGATTACGGCCGAAATATGTGTTTCCCTCATCGTCGGAGAAACGAACACCAGTGCACATATGGACTCCCTTCCATGATTTGCCGTGTTTTTCTTGCTTGCGTGTTCATGGTAAACGCCGTTTGCTGGGAAAATCTTAAGTTTTGCCCGTGGAAGAACCTAGTCTGGATATCTACGCATTCTACGACGACCGTGATCCGCTGGATCCTCGCAACCGATAGCAGAGTCTCCGTCAAACGCGCAAATTCGAGGTCTCCTGCATGCGTGTTAGAGAATAGCCCGCCTCCCGAGTCCCCAAAACACCCACCCGCTGGAACAATCCGTACGCCAACTGCCTTCTTGGCGGGAAGATTCCCCCATTGGGTGGAAGATTCAGGACGTTACAAGCCGGCCAATGCCAGAAACTTTTTGTCGGACTGGATGCCTTGGGTGAGGAATTTGCCGTCCCTAAACAACGCATACGTGGTGACCGGCGCGGGCGTACGTTGGGCGGTCTCTTTATCGGTGATATGAATCGTTTTGAATGGAATATTGTGCTCTTCCGCCGTTTGCCGCACCCGCGGAACCCAATAGCATGTAAACGGGCATTGATCGGTGTAGTAGAGCACGAACCCGTCTTCGTCCACCGCGGGATGCTTGGCGCATTCCTTGAATTTCGGCAGCTCCGCATTCTCTTCAAAAGGCAGGGCCATGAGATTGATGCCGCAATCAGATATGTCGGTCACTTCGAAACCCTTGTAGGACAGAAACTTCGGATCGGCAAGGAACTCTCGTTTGCGACCCTCGGCTGAGAGAATGCAAATGCCTTTGCGCCCCTGCTCTTTGGCGTCTCGGATGCATTCGCTCAGCAGATTACCGGAATGTCCATGACCTTTCAAAGAACCGGCCACCCATAGACAGTTGATATAGATCCACCCGTCCGCATCGATCGGCACCCATGCGTTTTCCGCCGGAATATATTCGATGAAGCATTTGCCTCGTTCCTCGCTACGATAGAAGACGAGACCTTCGTTGAAACGCTGCTTGAGCCACTCTTTTTTCGCAAGGCTTTGCTTGCCGGACATGGCACAGCAGATATGTTCCTTGTCGATGTTCTCTTCAGTGATGTGGATGTAGCTCATTTTTCCTGCACCTCTGAGTCGGGGATGCTGTATGGGCATCTTCGTTGATTCCTCGAATATGACAAAAGCCCTTGATTTCCAAGGGCTTTCAAATGGCTCCTGCGACTGGGCTTGAACCAGTGACCGTCCGATTAACAGTCGGATGCTCTGCCAACTGAGCTACGCAGGAATGCGCTGTGCACAAGACAAAAATACTACACCAAAACTTGTGGATTTCAAATCTTCAGCGTGTCACATGTGTGTTTCGACTTGCAAAACGTTTCCATACGATGCTTTCGGCCTAATCTTACATGGAGATCTTCGTCAACGGCATGGCCGAATCGATGGCGAAATCCGGGTTTGACGGAGCCACTCCCGCTTCGACCAGGTTGACGCCCAGCATGGCCACCATGGCACCGTTGTCGGTGCACAGTTTGAGCTGCGGCACACGCACCTCTACCCCATGCTCGGCCCCGACTTCCAACAGTTTGGCACGAAGCTGCGAATTCGCGGAGAAGCCACCTCCTACAATCAACGTCTTCGAATCGTACTGCTCGCAGCCGCGCATCGCCTTCTTGGCGAGTACAGTCGCCACGGAATCCGCCAGCGACGCGCACACGTCATCGACGGGAATCTCATTGCCTTGCGCCTGCTGTTCCTCGATCCAACGCGCGACGGCCGTTTTCACGCCGGAAAAGCTGAAATCGTACGGATGCTGCTGGCCCGCTTTGCCTTGGGTGAGTCCCTGCGGCACTTTGATGGCATGCGGGTCGCCCAACTGCGCATGACGATCGATATGCGGTCCGCCCGGATAGGGGAAACCGAGCAGGCGAGCGACCTTGTCGAAGCATTCGCCGGCCGCATCATCAAGCGTGGTGCCGACCACGTCGATATGACGTGCGACATCCTCAACATGCAGCAAGGACGTGTGTCCGCCGGACACGATCAAGGCGAGCGTGTCTTCGGGGAACGGGCCGAACTGCAACTGTGTGACCGCAATATGCCCGATCACATGGTTGATGCCGTAAATCGGCTTATTCGCCGCCCAGGCAAGCGATTTCGCGCCGGACACGCCAACGGCGAGGCAGCCAGCAAGTCCAGGACCTGCGGACACGGCGATCGCGTCGACGTCAGACAACGTCATGTTCGCATCGGCCAACGCCTTGGAAACGCATGGCACGAACGCTTCGGCGTGGGCGCGTGACGCAATTTCTGGAATCACACCCCCGTAACGCGCGTGCTCATCCATGGAGGATGCGACGACGTTGGAAATCAGGGTGCGCCCCTGCACTACCGAGGCCGCGGTCTCGTCGCAGGTGGATTCGATGCCGAGTACGATTGGTCCGCTCATTGCTGCTCCGTTCGCTGCTTTGCTTGCTGTTCCGTTTGGTTGTTCTGTTTATTGTTCCGCTGCTGCGAAGCCGACGATCCTCGGCTCAAGGTCAAGGCTCATGGTGTACGCGTCGATGCCTTCGGGCTGGTAGTAGCGTTTGCGCAATCCCATTTTGGCAAAACCGAACCGTTTGTACAATGCCAAGGCCGGAGTATTGTCGACTCGCACTTCAAGCAACATGCGTTTGGCCCCCTGCTCACGTGCCCGCGCAATCAACGCCTCCATCAACGAAGCCGCGATTCCCTGCCGTTGGAACCGTCTGCCGACGCCGATCGTCATGATTTCCGCATCGTCGCCGTCATACCAGAAACCGGCATAGCCGCGCACAACGGGCTGTTGTCTAGCAGAATCGCCTGCAACCGATCCAGCAACCGGCTCATCCACGGCAACGCAACCCGCAATCCCGCAATCCGCGGTCTTGCCGTCATCATCAATATCGAACAGATACGTGCGTGCTGGCGCTTGGAATTCCTGGCGAATCGACTGTTCGCTCCACGCTCCCCTGCCGAACAGGTCCGCTTCCAAAGCGGCCATCTGCGGCACTGCGATCTGTTCATCGATGCTTGTATGGTCAACGATCATGCCGTATCGTCACTCCGTGCGTTCCGCGCCGGCATGGTTGAGTACATGCTTCAACGGGTTCGGCACCGACACGTCCGGCCTGCGCAAATACAACGGTTCGACCGGCTCCGGATTCACCAAAGACTGTTGCGAAGTGGCGAAGGCCGCGAATCGTTCCAATCCGGACGCGCCCTCGTCGAGCAGCGCCTGATCGCGCACTTCGCCGCCTTCGGGAAGGCTTGCCCACGATTGCGCGTATTTCGCCGCTCCATGGCCGACGACGTCGACCACATATTCCACGTTCGGATCGGCCTGGCGAAGCCGTTCCAGCACCTCGTTGACACGGTTCGCAATCGATTCGGGATAGTCGATATCCATGTCGATCAGGGTTTCCACACAGCCGTCTTCAACGTTTGCGTCATGGTCTTCGCCTGCGCTGCCACCGGCCTCATAGCCGCTGCCATCCAACAATGTGAAATACAGCTGCTTGCGTCGCGCATCATTCACGGCGAGCGTCAGATGATGGCGGCCGTCATGCTCCGCGTTGCGCACAAGCACCTGCGGGGAAAGCACATTCTGCCCGATAAGCTGTGCACCGGTGGCGAAGGCGAGCGCTTTGGCTGCAACGATTCCTGCGCGTAGTCCGGTGAAGGGTGCAGGTCCGATGCCTACGATGATGCGGTCGATGTTTTCCGGTTTGAGGCCGGCTTGTTCCACGGTTGTGGCGATGTTCACCTGTAGTTTTTCGACGTGGGTGCGTGAGTCGGTTTCGACGATGGGGTCGTGTCCGACCATGCCGACGGTTGAGCCGTATGAGGTGTCGATCACCAGTGTCTGCATTTTGTGGAAACTCCTTATGCCAAGCTGGGAACTACTGTACAACCGATGCTGGAATCGTGCTTGCTGCTGGTGTTTTAGCGGTTGTTGCGTGTGATGTCGAAGGTTTGCCAGGATGCGCCGACGGGAATGAAGGTTACGGTGCGGGTGCCGTTGCTGGTGAGTTCGTTGTCGGCTCTGCTTGTTTCGTCTGTGCTAACGGTGTTGAGTGGCCGGTCGATGTGGATTTCGAGGCGTTCCGGTGCGAGCGCGGCTGCCATCTGTTCTCCCCATTCCATGAGGATGATGGTGTTGTCGCTGGGGTCTTCGAGTTCTTCGTCGAGTCCGAGGGATTCGAGTTCATCGAGTAGTCGTTCGATGGCATTTTGGCCTGGGGCGTAGGCGTTGCCGCCGAGTCGGTAGGCGTCGACGTGTATGAGGTGGGCGGAGTTACCGCTGGGGAATTGGCCTTTGAGTTCGCGTGCGATGGTGAAGGTTGGCGAGACGATGGGTTCGCTGATGTTGAGTCCTGCGCCGAAGCCTTGTGCGAAGGTGGTTTTTCCTGCGCCGAGTGGCCCTGAGAGGAGTATGACGTCTCCGCCGTGGGTGAGGTGTGCGACTTGTTTGCCGAGTTCGCGCATGGCTTCGCCGGTTGTCGCTTCGACGGTGACGGTTTTGGCAGTGCCTTCGCTGGTGTTTTCGTTGGCGTCAGTAATGGTTGCCTCGCTCATGTTAGTTGGTTCGTCCTTTGCTGCTGATCAGTTCGATGGATCGTTCTAGCGCGTAGACAGGGTCCGATCCGTTAGTTTTGCTTTGTTCGTCGGCCCATGCGAGCATTTGGATGCATCGTCTCATGCCGTCGGAGGTCCATCCGGAGAGCTGTCTGGTGGCGTTTTTCAGCACCCATGAATTGGTTTTCGCTTCCGCTTCGCTGATGGTGCCGGAGCGTACGGCTGAGGCTTTGGCCATGGTGCGTAGTTTCATGGCGAGCGCTCCGATGAGTGCGATTGGCGCGGTGCCTTGTTCTATTGAGGCGCGCATGGCGATGATGGCGTCGGCGGCACGTCCGGAGAGTGCGAGGTCGGCGACACGGAAGCCGTCTACTTGGGGATTTGCTGTGAGGTATTGGTTGACGCGTTCCAATGTTATGGGATTGTCGTCGAAGTCGAAGCAGAGTTGTCTTGCCATGGCTGCGAGTTCGCCGGTTTTGTCGCCGAGTACGGCCACGAGTTGTTGTGCGGCCATGGGTTCGATGCGTCGGTTGCGTCGTTCGAAGCATTGTATGGTGAAGTTGAGTTTCGCTTCGGCTTTTTTGAGGTCGGCTACGGTTTCTTTGACGGCTCCGGCTTTGGTGAGTTGGTCGATGAGTCGTTTGCCTTTGATGCCGCCTTCGTGTTGGCAGATGACGATGCTGGCTTCGGCTGGATTGTTGACGGCTTGCTTGCAGTAGGCGACCATGGTTTCGCCGAGTTTGTCGTCGGCGTTTTGCAGGTTGGATACGATGACGATTGATCGTTCGGAGAGCAGCGATGGGCTTACCGCTTCGTCGAAGGCGTAATGATCGGCGTTGGTTGCGTCGAGTTCGATGGTTTCCGCGTCGGGGTGTTTGCGTTGCGCTTGGTGGCGCAGGTCGCGTACGGTCTGCTCGTTGAGGTACGGGTCGCCTCCGTAGATGAGGTGGAAGGGCGTTGTTGCGGATGGTTTCGGCATAGTATTCAATCTCGCTGTATCGGTGGACAAGATTCATTCGTTCCATTTCATGGTTTTGAGCGCGTTGTAGGTTCGTTCGCCCCATGCTTTCGCCCGTTCGATCGGATTGTGTATGAGGCGTCGGCCCGGCAGGTTTGGTTCCGTTGTGGTGATGCGGGCGAAGAGTGTTCCGGCGAATCGTGCGGTCGTGTATCCGATGATTTCGACGAGGATGATCAGTAGCGCGCCGCCTGCGTCTCCGGTCCATGGAATGGTGGCGTGGTCTCCTGATCCGAGGTTGAGGGCCATGAATTCCATGATGGCGGTGCCCCATGAGGCGAGGCTGGCGAATATGAACCCGAGGCTTGGCAGTATCCATGAGATGGCGAGACTGGCGAGTCCGGCAAGTGTGGAGAATCCCACGAAGGGTGCGACGACCAGATTGGCTGGAATGGAGTAGACCGGCAGTTCTGGTTCGATAAGCACTTGGATCGGCAGGGTGAAGAGTTGCGCGGCGATGGTCATGGCCATGGTTTGCGCGATGAATGCCGGCATGATCGGTGTGAGCCATGCGCCTAACGGTCCTGCGAACAGTACGATGCCAAGTACGGCGGCGCATGACAATGCGAATCCGAAACTGCGTGACATGTGCGGATTGACCATGAGCATGCCCAACGTGGTCCAGCTGAGGGTTGACAGGGCTTGCGTTCTTCGGCCGAGGAACAGGAAGCCCGCTCCCGCCAAACCCATGAGCAGGGCGCGCGACACCGAATCGGATGGGAACACGCACATCGCCAGCATGATGTACGACGCGCCGATGGCGATGGCCGTGACGCGTTTGGGCAGCAGCAGGAACGAGCAGACGGCGCGCACCAGGGTGGCGACGACCGCAAGATGCCCGCCGCTGACCGCCATCAGATGCAGTATGCCCGAACGTTGGAAGGCGTTTTCAAGCAGATTGGCGTATGTGGAATCAATACCCGTGCCCGTCTGGCCATTGCCACTATCTGGAGGAACGTAATCCTGCCCAAGAATACCTAAGGTCAGGCCGGGAACGAGCACTTTCCCTTGGTCGGAAAGCCGTGACGTCTGTTCGAAGAACGCCTGCTGCATCATGCCGATCGTGCGCAATGCGAGGTTCGGTCCCCGTATGCGTTCCACGGAGGCGATGTCCGTTAGCCATAGCGGCATGGCACCGTATTGCGATATGGCGAGCGTGCCCCGCATCCGGTATTCGCCGCCTTGTTTGAGCGTGCCGCAGTCCGGCCGGTCCGCATAGACGCGCACCCGCATCATGCTTGGCTGCGTGACCTGGCTTGCCGTGATCGTTGAGATCGTCGCATCAATCTGGCAATCGTTTGCACGTCTGTTCGAATTCACTGCGGGAGATGTCGTACGTACCAGCGTGACAACGTCGCTTTCGCCGTTTCTGGCCGCGTACGAGGCCGCATCCCTCCATTGCAATACGTCGTAGGTCAACGCGGAAGACGCGCATGCCATCGCCGCGACCACGCATACGATAATGCTGAAATGCCATGCCGAGACCGCCCGCCGCACGCCAACCGGCACTCGCAGCATAGGCGATCGCAGGAACGGCAATCCCAATAATCCCAATAATGCCAGCAACGGTACCGCCAATGCCACAACGAGCGGCAGCATGCCGAACCGACCATCCCGTTCGACGCAATAGTCGAATCCCATATGCGTGGCCAAGCTCGCCGCCCACCCGCATAGGGCGGCCGGCAGCAGACGCCAATCCCTGCTCCCCTGCTCCCCATCCCGCCATTCGAACGTGTTTCCTCTCATCGTGCGCACACTTGGTCTCGGAATTTCGCCAGCGTTTTCTCGCCGATGCCTTTGACTTCCAACAGTTGGTCGACATTGTCGAAACGTCCGATCTGATTGCGATAATCGATGATGCGTTGCGCGGTCACGGGGCCGACGCCTTTCAAGGTCTGCAGTTCGTCGGATCCTGCGGTGTTGATGTTCAGCAGACCGTCAGCCGGATCGGCGGGCTCCGCTGGTCCGGATGTTGGTTCGCTCTGGCTGTCGGGTTCCGTGGATGGCTGCTGGCTTGGTGTTGTTTGCGTGGACGCCGTCTTGTCTTTCTCGGTTCCGTTCGCCTTCGATTGTTCGGATTGGGTGATCTGCGATTGTTGGAGCGCACTGTAGTGGACGGCCTGTTGGATGAGCATGGTCAGGCTTGCGCAGAGCGCGCACGACAGGGTGAGTATGGCGATGACCGCGTGGATTGGTTGGAAGACGAGTCGTGGACGGTCGCGTTTGGGCCGGTCCTGTTCAGTCGGTTTGTCGGAAGGCTTGACGCCGGCCAGATCCCGCAATGTGGGTTTTGCGGGTTCAGGCGATTGTTCAGTTGTCGCGATTGCAGTGGACGTTTCAGCCGCTGCGGAAATCTCGGATATTGAGGTTGTTTCGGATATCGCGGGAACAGCATGTTCGTTGCGAACGTTCTGCCCGCGCGCGTTCTTTCCACGTGTTTCGGGCATGCCAAGTCCGCGCAGCCGTTGCGCGGACTGCGATGCGGTTTCGGCTTGCCTGTTGCGCCTGCCCGGCGGGGTAACGATAATGCCCATGCATCCAAAGTGGAGGATGCATGGGCATGTTGTCCAGTCGAAACGGCCCCTGTGGTCGAAGGATGGGAGTTATCCACATGTTCGGCGTGTCGCCTTATGCGGAAACGGTTCCCACCCTGTTGGAAGCCTCGTCAAAGGTCTCGCCAGAAGCCGTTGGATCCGTTTTTCGAAATATCATTCCGCAGGAACGATGGACACGATCTTCGGAGCCTTGACGATGACCTTGCGCGGTTCCTTGCCGCCCAGACGATCGGCGACGGCTTCCAACGCCATCTTCTCAAGTTCCTTAGGATCGATGTCGGGCGAGACCTCGAGCTTGGCGCGCACCTTGCCCTTGATCTGCACGACCGCGGTGACGGCGTCCTGGCCGACATAGCGTTCGTCGGCCTTCGGCCATTCGGCGTGGGCCAACGATTCGCCGTGTCCGAGCTTGTTCCACAGTTCCTCGCAGATGTGCGGAGCGATCGGGGAAAGCATCAGAATCAACGGTTCGACGGCCGCGCGCGGCACTTCGTTGAGGCTGGTCAGATGGTTGTTGAGCACGATGAGCTTGGCGATGGCCGTGTTAGGACGCATCGCTTCCATTTCCACGGTCACGTCGGCGATCGTGTTGTTCAGCAGCTTCAGCGTCTTCGTGTCGAGCTTACCATCGGTGACGCGCACTTCGCCGGTGTTCTCGTCGACGACGTTGCGCCACAGGCGCTGCAGGAAGCGCATGGATCCGACCACGTTGCGCGTGTTCCACGGACGGGATTCGGCCAGCGGGCCCATGCCCATCTCATACAGGCGGAAGGTGTCCGCGCCGTAGTTCGCATACATGTCGTCCGGCGTGATGATGTTCTTCAGGCTCTTGCCCATCTTGCCAAACTCGCGGTTGGCGTGCTCTCCGTTCCAGGTGAAGGTCGGCTCTCCGTTGGCGTCGGCCGGGCCTTCCACCACTTCGGCGGCCGGCACGTACTGGCCACGGTCGTCGGTGTAGGCGTATGCCTGGATCATGCCCTGGTTGAACAGCTTGTGGAACGGTTCCGCGGAATCCACGAAGCCGAGGTCGAAGAGCACCTTGTGCCAGAAGCGGGAGTACAGCAAGTGCAGCACGGCGTGCTCCACGCCACCGATGTACAGGTCCACGCCGCCGGACTTGCCAGTGGTCTCGTTGTGGTTCGGGCCCATCCAGTAGTCGAACTCGCTCTTCTCCACCATGTGTTCGGTGTCGGTCGGGTCGAGGTAGCGCATGTAGTACCAGCAGGATCCGGCCCAGTTCGGCATGGTGTTGGTGTCGCGGTAGTAGGTCTTCTTGCCGTCGCCCAAGTCGAGTTCGACCTTCACCCAATCCTCGTTGCGGCTCAGCGGCGCTTCAGGATTGGATTCGGCGTCTTCCGGATCGAAAGTCTTCGGGCTGTAGTCCGGCACGTCCGGCAGGTTGATCGGCAGCTGGTCGTCCGGCAACAGATGCGGGGTGCCATCTTCGCCGTAGACGATCGGGAACGGCTCGCCCCAGTAACGCTGGCGGCTGAACAGCCAGTCGCGCAGACGGTAGCTGACCGTGCCCTTGCCGACACCAGCTTCTTCCAGCCATGCGTTCACCTTGTCGATGGCTTCGTCCACGCGCAGTCCATTGAGGCTCAACGCGTCGCCCTTGGCACGGGTGGCGTCCACAGCGGAGTTGATGACGATGCCGTCGTGGGAGACGAACGGAGCCTTGCCCTCATAGTTGGCCAGATCGTCGCCGGATTCCGGCAGCGGCTGCACGGTGTAGGTGACCGGCAGACCGAACTTGACCGCGAAATCGTAATCACGCTGGTCGCCACCCGGCACGGCCATGATGGCGCCGGTGCCGTAATCCATAAGCACATAGTCTGCGGTGAACAGCGGCAGCTTGGCTCCGGTGATCGGGTTGATGGCGTACAGGCCGGTGAACAGGCCGGTCTTCTCGCCCGCCTCGTCCACACGGTCCTTGGCGGTCTTGGATTCCGCGGCCATACGGTAGGCCTTCACAGCCTCGACCGGAGTGGCGTAGCCGCCCTTCCAGTCTTCCGGAGTCTCGGACGGCCATTCGGCGGGAACATCCTCGAGCAGATGATGCTCCGGGGAGACCACGGCGAACGTGGTGCCGAACAGGGTATCGGGACGGGTGGTGTAGATCTCCATGTCCTTGACGCCGTTCGGGGTTTCGACGTCGAAATGCACGGAAGCGCCGTGGGATTCGCCGATCCAGTTGCGCTGCATGAGCTTGACCTTTTCCGGCCAGTCGATGCCGTCAAGATCTTCGATCAGACGGTGGCCGTATGCGGTGATGCGCATGGACCACTGGCGCAGCTCACGCTGGAACACCGGGAAGTTACCGCGTTCGGACTTGCCTTCGGCGGTGACCTCCTCGTTGGCGAGCACCGTGCCCAGGCCCGGGCACCAGTTCACCGGAGACTTGGAGATGTATGCCAGGCGGAAGTCGTTGAGCACGTCGGCCTGCTCGGCTTCGGTCAGATCATTCCACTGCTTGCCTGCGAATCCCGGAATCTCACGCTCGCCGGATTCGAACTGCTCCACCAGCGTGCTGATCGGGCGTGCGCAGCCCTTGGAGCCAGACGGGTTGGTGGCATCCTCGTCGTACCAGGAATCGTAGATGCGGGAGAAGATCCACTGGGTCCAACGCACATAGCCCGGGTCAATGGTGGCGAAGGAGCGGCGGTTGTCGAAGCTCAGGCCCATACGATGCAGCTGGCGGCGCATGTTGGCGATGTTCTGCTCGGTGGTGATGCGCGGATGCTGGCCGGTCTGGACTGCATATTGCTCAGCCGGCAGACCGAAGGCGTCGTAGCCCATGGCGTGCAACACGTTCTCGCCCTTCATGCGGTGGTAGCGGCTGACCACATCGGTGGCGAGGTAGCCGAGCGGATGGCCCACATGCAGGCCCTTGCCCGACGGGTACGGGAACATATCCATGGCGAAGTACGACGGGCGTCCTTCGGCGTTGCGACCCTTGCCGTCCCTCAGATCGCCATTGACGTTGGCGGCCCAGAAGGTGCCTTCGTCATCCCAAATCTTCTGCCATTTTTCCTCAATGCCCTGAGCCAAATCCGCGTTGTAACGGAACGACGGTTCGGCTGGTTCGTTCGACTGCGTCTGCGCGCTTTTCTCAATGTCACTCATAATGCATGAAACTAGCCGCGCAACTGGACACTTCGCAAGGCGTCAATCATTATGCAAGAAGCGTTTTGCAAAGCGTCACGCAAGGCGGGGGCCGTCAGCCTTCCGACGCTGCCGAGAGCGTTATCGCGGGAGGGTTGAGCGACATGTCGGGAACGTAGCCGATCGACTGTTTCATCTTGTCTATGGCCTGCTTCCACGAGCCGTCGTCCATCATGGACTGCAATGCGGCGTCGATCTGTTTGGCCAGCGTGGATTGGCCGGATTTGACCGCGATCGCGTACGAACGTTCGCCGAACGTTTCGCCTACGACCTTGAGATATCCGCCTCCCCTGTTGGATGCGAGGCCCGCCGCTATGGCGTCATCTGCCGCGATGGCGTCCGCCTGCCCGATCATCAATGCCGTTTCGCATTGCGGATACGTGTCGCGTTCGCTCACGGTCACATCTTCCGCAAGATTTCGCACGCTGTAGGAGGGTATTCCTCCTTTGGCCACGCATACCGTCCTTCCGGCAAGATCATCGGTTCCGGTGATGGTTCCCGCACTGTCGGAACGTACCAACAATGCCGCATGCACAGTCAGATACGGTCCTGCAAGCTCAACCTCACCATCCTGAACGTCATCAGCGGCGAAAGCATCGACCACCATGTCCACGGTGCCGTCTTCAAGTGACGAAACGCGCGTCGACGGCAGCACCTGTTTGAACACGATCTGTTTTTTCGCGAATCCCAGCGTGTTCGCCACATATTGCGCCACGGAAATATCGAAACCCGAATACTCTCCCCCATGCAGAAAACCCAAACCAGGCTGGTCCGCGGCCACGCCAATCGCAATGGTCGGCCCCTGCGCGAGACCATTGGTCACTACGGAAATGGAAGTGCCGCACGCGCTCGTGCCCAATACGGTCGAAGCGGCGCATACCAGCGCCGCGATATTTCGTGACAGACGTGACAGACGTAGCATACGCGCGATTCTACGCGATTCTACTTGAACATGCGCGAACGCGTCAGGAACCAGGTGACAATGGCCGAAACGACCAGCGAGATTCCGATGATCACGGCGAAGCCCCACGGCTTGTCCGTCAACGGCATGCCTAGCATGCCCTCCTGGAAGTTCATGCCGTACATTGAGAAGATCAATGTCGGAATCGACAGCGTGATGGAGATGATCGTGAAGATGCGCATCACGTTGTTCAGATTGTTCGACACGATCGACGCGAACGCGTCGGTCATGTTGGCAAGAACGCCGCTGTAGATGTTGGCCATCTCGATTGCCTGCTTGTTTTCGGTGATGACGTCGTCGAGCAGATCCTCGTCTTCCGGATACTGCTTGATGCGCGGCAGCGTGGTCAGCTTTTCCATCACGATTTCGTTCGATTTGAGCGACGTGGTGAAGTAGACCAACGTTTTGCTCAGTTCGAGCAGCATGAGAATCTCACGATTCTGCATGGAATGGCGCAGTTTGAGTTCGAGCTTGTCGCTTTCGCGGTCGATGATACGCAGATACCGCAGATACATGGTGGCGTTGCGGTACAGGATCTGCAGGATGAAACGCGTTTTCATATACGTGTTGAAACCGCGGATCGTACCTTCCATGAACGGGTGCAACACCGGAGTGTCCTGCATGCAGACGGTGATGATGGCCGACTGCGTGATGATGATCGACAACGGGATGGTCTCGTACCAGTCTCGCCCGCCACGCTCCTCGACGGTTGGAATGTCGACGATGATCATCGTGTAATCGTCTTCCACGTCCACACGGGACCGTTCCTCGTCATCAAGTGGGGCGCGCAGGTCGGCGAGATCGACGCCGGTTTCCATGGAAACGTTGGCGAGCTCCACATCGGTCGGATCCGAAAGGCATAACCAGGATCCGTTTTCGGGTTTTTGGATCTGCTCCACCTGGCCGTTAATCGTTCTGAACATTCTCAACATGTTTCTCACCCGCCTTTCGCGCTTCCCAACGTTCTATCGCTGTACGGCAGCCCGAATCCCATAGCCTACTGCGACCAGCTTTTCGCAGCCGCTCAGGGGCCATTCGGGCAAACAACCTTATTTAGGATAGTCCAACCTTGGGAGCTAACCGACCACAAGCCGGAGATTTCATCGAGAATTCATGTTCACCGCATGCGCCCACGGTGAGCAATGGCCCATCGTGGGTTACCGCATGTCACCGCATGTCACTGCATGATGGGCTTCCACAACGGCATGTTCGGGCCGCGCAATTCCTTCGGCCCATTCTCCCAGTCCGTAAACGCCGCGATGGCCGGGCCTTGGTTGAAGGCGTCAAGCTTCCACTGCCATGTGTCGGGTTCGGCGGGGCCTCGTCTGGCATCGACGCTCATCCGCGTCCAGAAGGCGTTGCGCATGGCGCCGAGATTGTTGAGATCGTCCGGATCCATGTCAAGCAATACGGCGACGGTGGCCACGATCCATGATCCGTGGCCGACGGCGAGCAGCGTGGTTGGCATGGAATCGCCGGTATGTTCGGCGATGATGCTTCGGATGGCTTGGGCGCCACGCTGTCCGGTGTGGCGGCGGCTTTCGACGCCATGCTTGGTTTCGCCCCCGGTGTGGGCGCGCCATGAATGGTAGTCGTCGGCGTACTGTTCGAGGATCTCCTCACGGGTCATGCCCTCCCATTCGCCGAAGCTGCGTTCACGTAGGTGCGGGTCGAGGACTACGTCAAGTCCGAGAAGGTCGGCAATGGCGTGGGCGGTCTGTTGGGCGCGGAAAAGGTCTGACGACACGACGACCATGCGTCGACTTGCGGCCGGCGCCTCGTTGATTTCGTCGATATCGGCGAGATACGCGCCCTTGTACGCGGGTTGGGCGAGTTCGTCATTATGGTCGGCGAGGTGCGCGACTTTCGCCCAATAGTACTTTTTGGCGAGTTCATAAGCGCTTTGGTCGGCCTGCCACCTGCCGACGATGTCGAGGGGAATGTCGATTTGGCCTTGCAGTCGTCTTGCGAGGTTGTAGGCGGTGCGTCCGTGGCGTAGGAACAATACTTCGTCGATCATGCATTTCATTGTAACTGTGGCGTGCGAGCGCGATGATGATTGCCCATACGGTGGTGAGCACGAACGCTGTGGCGGTGAGTGTCCCGTCGGTGAGGCAGCCTGTTTCGGGCGGGCATTCGTCGTGGTTTGGGATGCGTGTTCCTGTGACGAGGAGTCGGTGTGTGTTGATGCCGTATGGGGTGCAGGTCATGAGCGTGGCCTGATCGGCGGTGTCGTCGTGTTTGTCTATCCAGGTGAAATCGTCGGGGGTGATGGTGCGGATGGTTTGCACTTGGTATGTGAGGGTTTCATCGAGGGTGGTGATGGTGAATTCATCGCCTTCGCGGGCTTGGTCGAGTTTGGTGAACATGAGTTTGTCGGCGAGGCCTCGGTGTGCGGTGATGACGGTGTGGGTTCCCGCTCCCCCGATCGGTAGGGATGTTCCCTTCCAGTGTCCGGCGCCGATGGCGAGCACTTGTTCGCTGGTTCCGTGGCGTATGGGTAGGTTGATGCCGAGTTTTGGGTAGTTGATGGTTGCTATGACGTCGCTGGGTGGGATGATGAGTTGTTGGTTGTATTCGATGGGATTTTGTGTTGGGGTTTTATCCTTTGTTTGGTTGTCGGTTTGGTTGTTGGTTGAGTTGTCTGCTGGATCGTCGGTTTGTGGTTTGGTTCGGTTGGCGAGGCGTGCGTTGTAGAGTTTTGCCTGCCTTTTGCTTTCTTGGATTGTCGTGTCTGTGGTGTTGGTGACGGTGGCTGCGTATGCTTTGACGTTGGCTGCTTGTTGGATGTTGTCTTCGGCGCGCATGATCAGGGGGATGCTGATGATGAGTGCTGTTGCGGTGAGCATGGCGGTTCCCACGCACCATCGGATGATGTTGCGTTTTGCCGACGTGTTTTTGTGTCGGGGTTTGTCGTGCGTGGGGACCGTCATGTGTTTCCTATCGTTGGATGCCGGTTAGCGGTCGTCAGCTGATTTGCACATGCGCAGCATTACGATGCCTCCTATGAAGAGGAGCGTTGCGATGCTGAAAAGCATGGTCAATCCTGCCGCGCCGGTCAACGGTATTTCGGTGATGGTGCGGATGTTGGTGACGACCACGGTGTGGCTGTCGCCTTTTTTAATGAGGTTGTTGGGGTCGGATTTGACGTCGATGCTCCACGTCATGGTGGCATCGTCAACGTTGACGGTGACGACTGCGCTGGGCAGCATGAGCGGTGAGTAGTCTTGGGGCGCTTGTGTTTCGGTGATGGTGTATTCGCCTTTGAGTCCTTGGATTTTGGTTTCGCCGGCTTCGAACGTGGTGGTGGTTGTGGTGTCGCTGCTGGTGGCGAGGCGGTAGTTGCCTTTGCCGAGTGATACGAGTTTCAAAGGTGTTTTGTTGTTGGTGCCTTGGGCGATGGTGAATTTCGCGCCGGTGAGCTTTTGGTTTTTGGCGTCGACCTTGCGCAATGCGATTTCACCGGTGCAGACTTTGACCTCGTTGCCGGGCTGGTTGTTGTGGTCCTGCCATGCGTTGGGGTTATGGGAGTATTCCAAGTCGATGGAGTTGACGTTGCAGGGGCTTCCGATGACCGCGTTGCCGTTGAGGCGGGCCGTGTAGGTGACGGTGATCGTCGAACCGACCGGCAGGGCTGCCTTTGATGCGTCTGAAGCGAGGATGTCTCCGTTGACGCCGAACAGCCAACTGATGGTTTTGCCGTTGACGTTTTCCTTGTAGAACGTGTCTGCCAATGCTTTGCCTCCGACGGTAATCGAAGTGAGCGAAACGTAGTCGAGGCCTGTGCCAAGCTTGTCATTCAACGCGAGATGGTAGTGATCATAGCCTGTCCAGTTAGGGATTTTCTGCGTCACGCGGTAGGTCAGATCCTTGCCTATCGCTTCGGATGCGCTGTCTTTCCACGTGCTGCCGACGTTGACTTTCTTATCGGGTGCTTCCACGCTGGATACCTTGTAGATCACCTGTCCGAGCGTCAAGGTCGTGCCACTGGCCGTGCGCAGTTGGCTGATGCCGTTGACCGCGGTGCCGTTCATCATCATGATGGACGCGGTCGTTTTGACGGCGGTTCCGCTGCTTGGCGTGGTTGTTGCCGGGGTACGGTCCACGATGGCGTAGATTCCCGGCACAAGTACGTTGCCGGTCGACATGGTGGTTTTGTCTTGGCTGGCTGTGGCGACCGCCGTTCCCTCCTGCTTGGCGAAGTTGGTTTGTTTGGCGAGGCTATTGCAGAAGTTGCGTAGCTTTCCGCTCCACAGATCGCTGCGTGAGTCGGTCAGATTCTTCACCACCCACGCCATCGGATCGTTTTTGCCGTTGACGGTGAGGTTCGCGTCGGTGGCTCCGGCTGTTTTGGCCGCCGCGGTGATGTCTGGCGCCAATGCTGTGTTCGTGGTCAGATCGTAGCCGACGATCGTGTTGCCGTCCACGCTTGCCGCAGTGTATGTGGCGAGTTGGATGGCGCGGAGGTCCTTGCCTTCGAGGCTTTCCCCGTTGCTTGCTTTCACGCTCATGGACTGTTTGACGCCCAGATCGGCTAATTGTGGAGCAGCTTGGGCCGTGCTCGGCATGGCGAGGGCCGCCATAGCGCCAATGGCGAGGAATGCTACGCATCGGCGGCGTATGGTGTGTTGTGTCATGGTTCACCTTCTTCGGTTGCTGGTTGTCGCATGAGCGTCTTCGCTTATGCGTGCAGACCAGCATGGCAGAAACCAATATTCGCCCGCCACCTCCTTAAGAAAATCTGTGGATAAGTGGATGAGCGTACACTTATCCACACTTATCCACAACCCATACATGCAGCTGTCGTATAGGGATCCATAGTCGAACCGCCGCGAACGATATGCTGCATATGCGCGATATTCCGTTCCGATAACAGCGGAGAACCGCAGACCGGACATGCTGTCCCGCCTGCGGTTCTCCGCTGTTATCGTTTCGACTAGGTCAGTATGGAACTGATCAGTCCTTGACGATGGTTTTACCTGCCGTAGCGCCCGGGGTGAGATCCTGGATTTCCGTAATCTCCAAGACCGGAATGGTTGCCGGCTTTTTCGTACCGCGTTCCTCAGCGACTTTGACCTGCTCGTCATAGATCGCATCGTCGGAATGAAGCACGACGTTGCCACGGAAGCGGTAGCCTTTCTTCTGTTCAAGATTGGCGACCGCGACGACCAGATCGCTGCCGTCAAGCAGGTTACGGTATGTTTGGCCCGCGGTGCGCTCGTGGTAGCCGATATGGTTGCTGTCGATGATGAACATGCTCATTTTCGGTCCGAGATCAACCTGGCCTTCTTTGCTGATGGTGGCCACCCATGCGAGGTTGCTGTTGAGGAATTCCTTCATCTCATCGGTGAGATCTGCCATGATGACGTCCTTTCGTTTGCGTGCCCATGGAATGCGGGCATACTTTCAGACTACGTCAAGAAACCCCGTAACGCATGTTCACCCAACGTGAATAACATCACATACGTGCCTCATCTGAACACAAATTTAGGAAAGATGCACCTGTTCCGCACTTTGTTGAGGCGTCAGACCACGATCATCTGCTATCCAATCAATCATGGAAAAGAAAGGATTGATTTTGGGTTGGCATCAGCGGTATTTGCTGGACGATATGCACGTCGAGTTGATTCGCAATGGGTTCAAAGACAAAGCCTACGGCATGCCGCTATTCGTACTCGGCTTAGATATTGTATGTGAATTTCTTTATTCCATTGATGGTTTTTCTCTCAAAAGAATTTATGCAGATTCAGACATCTCCGATTTAGCCTGGGCTTTTTGCGATGTGACAATTCTTGTTTGCTGGCTTAGGTATGTCAGACGGTATCTGCCAGAAAAAGCACAAAGGCATTTCATTCCATCCCCCATTCTCGCTTTGCTTGTATGCGCGTGCGCAGCGCTTCGGAGGCCCTGAATCTGAGAGGGCGTCTTCCTGTGAACTCGATGAGGCTCACGCCCGCCAGCTCGTCCACGTATTTGCGGATCGTCTGCTTCGTCAGCATGAGGTCGCCGCCTGCGTCTTCGAGCGTCATGGACTTGGTGGTGTCGAACAGCTCCTCCTGCATGACTGCGTAGAGAAGCAGGGTTGCGTTCGTGGACAGCGCATGTTCCTTCCGTAGCTCGTCACGTAGGACAGTCGCCTTGTCGAGCTGGTCGATTTTGACGACGAGCTCCTCGATCAGGGATTCCTGCGCCCGTTCGATGAGTCCGAGGATGGTGTATACGAAGAACGTGAGTTCCCCGCTGTTGAGTTTGTCCTCGGCCTCGGTGAACGCCTTATAGTATTCGTTCTTGTTCTCCGCGATCGTCCTGGATAGGGACAGCACGGTGGGCAGAGTGAGGTCGTGGCTGAGGTAGAGCGCGAGCAGATACCTGCCTGTCCTGCCGTTGCCGTTTTCTTTACCACCTTATAACCGGTTTCTACCACCTTAAGACGTTTTTGAGGTTCGGCAAGCACTTCCGCGAAACAGCGTCGTTTCAACAAAAAAACCACCCCTTGCGGAGTGGCCCTCGATAATTGTGGAGCTAAGGGGATTCGAACCCCTGACCCTCTCCATGCCATGGAGATGCGCTACCAGCTGCGCCATAGCCCCAAAGTCTGCCTTGCAAACCTTGTATAAGATACATCACAGACATGGACCACGCAACTTTCGGCGTGTCGCCCGCATTAGGAAACTGCCATATGTAATCCGCAATATGCAATCTCGCCTCATGCGGGCGACACGGAAAGTACGGCACCGGTAACGCTAGTTGCTGCTTGCATCTCCTGTCGAACCGGCAGTACCATCGGTGGATCCCGATGTGCCAGTGCCCGTCGATCCGTCAGTGCCACTACTTCCAGTTCCCGATGATGAACCATCACCAGTGGTGCCGGACGTGCTTCCGTTCGAACCGGTACCGTTGGACGGGTCCGTTCCGGTCTGGCTGGGACCGTTGCTGGAATTATCAGATGACGATCCACTGCTTCCGGACGTGGAACCATTGGTGGTATTGCTTGACGTGCCATTGGAAGTGGGCGAGTCGGTGGAACCGCTGGTGGTCTTGCCGCTGCCATCCGTGGTGGTTTCATCATTCGAATCCGTGGAATCGGACTTGGGCTTCTGCGCAGGAACCTGCTCATTACCGGATCCGGAATCGCCAGTGTTTTCATGCGAAGGCACAACCTTCTCATGCACCACGTTACGCACCACGGTATCCGTTCCCTGACCGCCGGTGAAAGCGAGAATCAATCCCGCACTCACTCCCACACCAACCAGAGCGCTGACGAATGCGATGATCGCCGGAGCGTATTTGCTATGCAACCAATTCGAGGAACGCCGTCCCGCATGCTGCACTTGGACACCACGTGCGCTACGAGCAGCGGATTTCCCGTTGGCAATGCTAGCGCTACCGACACCACGCTGCCCGTCCTGGACCACAGGAGTCTCCCCCGCTCCGGCAATATCGCCAAGCGTGCGGGTCGCATCCTCATCCTCCTGCCCGGAGGAGATGACGCGCGGCGAGCCGGACGGCGCAATCGCAACAGTGTCGGCGGACAATACCATCGTGGCATCCGACGCAACGGGAGACGAGCCGATAATCCTCGTCTCGTCACCTTTCGTGGAAGAGCCAAGCACCTGCGTTTCATCCGCAGCAGGCTCATCCGAAGCCTCATCACTACTTGACGGTAACGGCACGGCCTGTTGGAGCTTCTCCCCCGACGCCTTTAAAACGTTCTTGTACACCTGCGTGGCAACCGCGGAAACAACCGAGCCCGCAGCCACGCCAATCACCGATCCCGCGATACCGATTTTCGCGGAAAGCAGGAATGACGTGACCGCCGCCAGCGCACCCGCGCAAATCGACGAAAAAGAGATTCCTTTAAAAAAATTTTCCACAAGCCCTGACGATAGCTAATTCCGCTATGAAAGTACTGGCGATTCTGTGAAAAGCTTGAAAAAACGATGACAGGCAGCGTTCGACACCATGCATCGGCCGGCTATGGACCGATTGCAGACCCGCTACAGGTTGGGATGTTCCCATTCTTCGGTGTCAGCAATGGCGGGACCATGGTTGTAATCCATCAAACGCCAACGCAATGCGGAACCGATCTCCAATGGAATGAGCCGCACCCAGTGAGCATTGCGCATCGACAGAATGTCGGCGAAATCACCGTGCGCGTCAGCCATTCCCAGCAATGTCTGCAACGTTTGAGAAATCCACGCGCCATGCGAGAACACATACAAATCCGTGTCACGCCCGGCACGGAACGCCCAATCGTTCAGCGCTTCGACGCCACGCCGCCCCACTTCCTCTTTGGGTTCAGCGCCATATTTGAGTTCTCCGCCACGAAATTCCGCCCAGGAACGGTAATCCTCAGGGTAACGCTGCGCCAGCTCTTCGACGGAAATGCCCTCCCAGTCGCCGAAGCTGCGTTCACGCACGCGGGCATCCGGATGCACCTCCAATCCGAGCGGATCCGCGAACGCATGGGCGGTGGCTGCGGCACGCCCCAGATCCGAACAAACAACCAGCCGTTTCGCAATATCGGAACGACGGTCAACATACAGTTCACGCAACGCCTTGCCTGTTTGTTCAACCTGCCATCGGCCCACTTCGTCGAGTGGAATGTCGATCTGGCCTTGCAAGCGGTGTTGCGCATTGTAGGCGGTGCGCCCATGACGCACCAGAGTGATGGCGTGAACGTGCTCCGGTACTGTGCCGCTGTGTTCGAGTTCGACGTTTCGAGGCATACTGCTTCCTTCTCCGTTGCTTTCTCGATTATGAAATTTGCGAATACTATCTCGCCTGATACGAAAACATGCCTTCCGCATCCAAACGTGAAGGCATGTTCGTACGTGTTATTCCGCGGTTTCCGTGGTCTCTTCGTCGGAAGCCTCGGGATGTTCAAGCTGCAGGTCGATGCTCGGGCAATCCTTCCACAAGCGTTCGAGGCGGTAGAAGTCGCGGGATTCCTGATGCATGACGTGAATCACGAAATCACCGTAGTCGAGCAGCACCCACTGGCCTTCGGTCAAGCCTTCACGGGAACGCGGCTGACGCTTGCCGCTCTTGAGATACAGGTCCTTTTCGATTTCTTCGGCGACGGCCAGCACCTGGCGTTCGTTCGAAGCGGTGGCGACGAGCATCGCGTCGGTGATGGCCAATGGTTCGGTGACGTCGAAGGCTACGAGGTCAGTGGCCTTCATACGGTCGGCCGCGGCTGCGGCGATGCGGATGGCGTCGATGGAATCTTGTACTGCCGGCATATTCAGCGCTCCCATTCGGGCTTCCAGCCCTCTACTACATGTTGTGTGTTTTCGGAATAGACCATGGAATCGTCCGGAACGTCGTGGCGAACCACGGAACCGGCACCGGTGGTGACGCCGCTGCCGACTTCGACAGGAGCCACGAACAGGTTGCCGGCACCGACATGCACGTTCGATCCGATGGTGGTGTGGTGCTTGTGCACGCCATCATAGTTGGCAGTGATGGTACCGCCGCCGATGTTGGTATGCTCGCCCAAGTCGGCGTCGCCCACATAGCTCAGATGCGGCACTTTAGTGCCGTTGCCGATGTGTGCCTTCTTCATTTCCACGAAGGCGCCGGCCTTGGATTCTTCACCAAGATCGTTGCCCGGGCGCAGGTACGTCCATGGGCCGATGTTGGCCGCGCGGCCAATGTGGCTCTCCTGCACGCGGGAACGCTCCACATGGGCATCGGCATCGATGACCGCACTGATAAGCGTCGTGTATGGGCCGACCTGCGCGCCCTCTCCGATTACCGTGCTGCCTTCGAGGAAGCAGCCGGGAAGGATCACGGCGTCACGTTCGATACGCACGTCATCTTCGATCCATGTGGTTTCGGGGTCGAGAATGGTCACGCCTTCACGCATCCAATGCTCGCAGACGCGCTTGTTGTGGGCTTTGGCGAGCGCCGCAAGCTGCACGCGGTCGTTGACGCCTTCGACGCTCAACGGGTCGGGGGCTGCGAATGCGCCGACGGCACCGTTGGATTTGGCGGTTTCGAGAGCATCGGTCAGGTAGAACTCGCCTTGAGCATTGTTGGATTTGAGGTTGGCAATCGCTTCAGCCAGCAGTTTGGCGTCGAACACGTAGACGGACGTGTTCACTTCGTGCACAGCCAGTTCGCTGCTGTTAGCGTCCTTCTGTTCCACAATGCGCAGCACGTTGCCTTCGCTGTCGCGGATGATGCGGCCATAGCCGGTAGGATCGTCAAGAATGGTGGTGAGCACGGTGGCACCATTGCCGCTTTGCTCATGGAAGGCAAGCAGCTGGTTCAACGTGTCGGCATCGAGCAGCGGCATATCTGAAGCTGCGATCAGCACCGAGCCGTCAAGCCCGCCTTGCTCCTTCAACTGCGTCATGGCGCACTGCACGGCTCGTCCGGTGCCAGGAATGTCATCCTGGTTGACGATGGTGACACGCTCATTGTAGGAGCGGGCCGCTTCGGCGACTCGTTCCGCCTGGTAGTGCACAACCACGGCCAACGTTTCAGGGTCGAGCGCCGCCACGGAATCCATCACACGGTTCAAAAACGTCTTTCCGGCCAAAGTGTGCAGCACTTTCGGCTTGTTGGAACGCATGCGGGTACCCTCACCCGCTGCAAGAATAATCGCGGCGCTTAATGCCATGTCTAATCTCCAATTCCTCCGGCCCTAACAAATCCAGACAAATTCAGATACGAAGCCAGTTATCCGACGTCCCATATTAAAACGAGCCCTCCCTAAACGCAAAACAACCACGTCTTGGAGCGACTTGCGGAACACTGGAACGTCAGCCTGTATGCCTCGGAATGACTGCCGTCTGATAGACGACTATAGAAAACGGCAATAACCACAAGGCGTTGCGCCGAAGAACGAGCGGATAGATTGATGTCCGACATGAACGTGGGGGTATCTCACGTAACGCATCATCGTTTTTCGAGAAGGGAATAACGACAAAATGTCAAACATCGCATACGATTGGATCGCACTCGTCGTGGCCGCGATCCTGTTCGCCGTCCTATCGTTCCTCAAACATAAGAAAAATGCAGGGTTCACTACACGCGTGCTGCTTGCAACGGCATTCGGCATCATTCTGGGAATCGCTTTCAAAGGCCATACCGATTATGTCGGCGCGGCAGGTTCCATCTGGTCCAACGCAATTACCGCACTGGTGGTTCTGCTGGCCTTGGGGCTTTTTCACCGTGCGGTATGCGACTCCGTTCATACCTTTCTTGTACGCGTCGCTCGCGTTGATTTGCGTGAGGATAGCCACCGCCCAACATCCGTCCGAAAATGGTTCGATACAGCATGCCTTGCGTAAATGGCTGTCGTGGATACTGTGCCTCGCATTGCTTATCGGCGGATCCGTCAGCTTCCTTTTCCGTGGAAACTACATCTATGAACGTGCTTTGACGCCGCATGCCGCTCAGGCCAGCGAATTCACACAATGCGACAGTTCGTCCGCTGTTGTTGCCGATGGTGAATTCACTTACATTGATTCGTATTACTACTATCACGATTGCGACAATTATCATTTCCTGAAGCAGGATGACGCGTCAAGCAGAGGTGGTTATGCTCCCCTCCATGGCAACATGACACAGGTTCGCGACTTGGATGACCTGTCAAGCAAGACCATCTACTATCTCACACGATCAAGCAACGATAAAAAGCAGAAGACGACGGAGTATCGCAACACCGACCATTATTCCGCAGGCGAATACCGGGTCGAAGTATTCGAACGACGTTAGGTCGGACGTCGGACTGTCAGAGCATGCCGAGCAGTTCAGCCTCGTCACGCATGGCACGGTACAGCATCCATTCCTGCTTGGCGTCAGACAATGCGCGGTGTTCCTCCATGTCGGCAATATGGTAGTCGACGATAAGGGTGGAAACCTTGTGGCTTCGTTTTTCCGGATGCAGCCGGCGGCTGAGATCCAACGTGTCGACGAAATGGTGCGAGAAACGCGCGTCCTGCTGAGCATAGGCGAGCTGCACCGCATTGTCGAGGAATGACATGTCGAAGGAAGCATTGTGTGCCATGACCACGGCCGTGTCCGAACACCAACGCGCGAACCCATCCATGACTTCGCGTACGTCCGGTTTGCCGAGCAGCATGCCATCGTTGATGCCAGTCAAACCCGTGATTCTTGAAGGAACATGTTCGAACGGGTTGATGAGCTGGTCGAACTCGTCAACCAGCTCATCATTATGAATTTTGACCGCACCGATTTCGATGAGTTTGGCACCTTTGCGCACACTCAATCCGGTCGTTTCCGTATCGATCACGATGTAGTCCGTGAATCGTCCGGACAACGGGTCCAAACGTCGGGGATCGCCGCTTCTACGCACTGCCATTCATCTCACCTCTGCCGCTTCATCTGCGATGTATAACTTAATCATTCCAACCTGACTTTCTCAGCCGAGAAAGCATAACAAAAAAGATCCTGCAGCATGACACTGCAGGATCAGCAAACCGTTATTCAGGCTTTACCGAAAAGCTTGTTCAGCAGGTCGGAGCGACCGTGACCGGGCAACGCTGGAAGCTCTTGAGATCGACATAGCCGGTGGTTGCCATGGCACGACGGAGCGCACCAATGTAATTGGTAGTGCCGTCCGCATTGTGGCTGGGTCCGAACATGATGTCTTCCAGAGTGCCGACGGTGCCGACGTTCGTACGGAAGCCTCGCGGAAGTGTCTGATGTCGGGCTTCGGTACCCCAATGCATGCCCTTGCCCGGAGCTTCCTTGGCACGAGCCAGCGGGGACCCAAGCATCACAGCATCGGCGCCAAGCGCGAACGCCTTGATGAAGCTGCCGGAGTCACCCATGCCGCCGTCGGCGATCACTTGGACGTAACGGCCGCCGGACTCATCCATATAGTCGCGACGTGCCTCGGCCACATCTGCAATGGCGGTGGCCATTGGAGCATGGACACCAATGGTGTTGCGGTTCGCGGACACCGCGCCGCCGCCGAAGCCGACAAGCACGCCGGCCGCGCCGGTACGCATCAGATGCAGGGCCGCGGTGTAATTGGCGGCGCCGCCGACGATGACGGGCACATCCAAATCGTAGATAAACTTCTTCAGGTTCAACGGCTCGTGATCCTGGGAGACATGCTCGGCGGAGACGACCGTGCCACGGATGACGAACAGGTCGACGCCCGCTTCGAGAACGGTCGAGTAATAGTCCTGCGTGCGCTGCGGAGACAGTGCGCCCGCAACGGTGACGCCGGCGTCACGAATCTCATGCAGACGCTCGACAATGAGCTCCGGCTTGATCGGCTCGGCGTAGATCTGCTGAATACGTTCGGTCGCGCTTTCAGCCGGCAGCTCGGCGATTTCGTCAAGCAACGGCTGCGGATCGTCGTAGCGGGTCCACAGACCTTCGAGGTCGAGCACGCCAAGAGCGCCCATCTTGCCCATGGCGATGGCGGTGGCCGGGCTGGTCACCGAATCCATCGGCGCGCCGATGACCGGCACATCGAATTCATAGGCGTCAACCTGCCAAGAAGTGGACACATCCTGCGGATCGCGAGTACGACGGGAGGGAACGATGGAAACGTCGTCCAGAGAGTACGCCAGACGACCCTTCTTGCCCAAACCGATTTCAATTTCCTGAGACATGCTTTCAAGGCTAATGCTCAGCAATGACAGTATGCAAGAGCGTGTCACCCGCCGCCACCCCGTTTTTTGGACATTAACAGGTATCGTTAACACGTTCGTTATAAGACAGGAACTTATCACCTTCAATCCCGACAGGAGAACAACACATGGCCAAAATCAAGGTCGAAGGCAAGGTCGTCGAACTCGACGGCGACGAAATGACCCGCGTCATCTGGAAAGACATCAAGGATCGCCTGATTCTTCCGTACCTCGACGTGGATCTCGAATATTACGATCTCGGCATCGAAAACCGCGATGCTACCGACGATCAGGTGACCGTCGACGCGGCGAAGGCCATCCAGCGTGAGCATGTCGGCGTGAAGTGCGCCACCATCACGCCGGACGAGGCGCGTGTCAAGGAATTCGGCCTGAAGAAGATGTGGAAGTCCCCCAATGGCACCATTCGCAATATTCTCGGCGGAACCATTTTCCGCGAGCCGATCGTGATGAGCAACGTTCCGCGTCTGGTTCCCGGCTGGACCAAACCGATCGTGGTAGCCCGACATGCGTTCGGCGACCAGTATAAGGCCACTGATTTCAAGGTTCCGGGGGCAGGCACGCTCACCGTCACCTTCACTCCGGAAGATGGTTCCGAGCCGATCGAGCATGTCGTGTACAACTATGGCGCCGACGGCGGCGTGGCCCAGGTGCAGTACAATGTGAACGATTCCATCCGTGGTTTCGCCCGCGCGTGCTTCAACTATGGTCTGATGCGCGGCTATCCGGTGTATCTTTCCACCAAGAACACGATTCTCAAGGCCTACGACGGCCAGTTCAAAGATACGTTCGCCGAAGTGTTCGAAAACGAATACAAAGACAAGTACGCCGCAGCGGGCCTGACCTATGAGCATCGTCTGATCGATGATATGGTGGCCAGTTCCCTCAAGTGGCATGGCGGCTACATTTGGGCCTGCAAGAACTATGATGGCGACGTGCAGTCCGATTCCGTGGCGCAAGGCTTCGGATCTCTCGGCCTCATGACCTCCGTGCTCATGACCCCTGACGGACAGACCGTCGAGGCCGAGGCCGCGCATGGCACCGTGACCCGCCACTACCGCCGTTGGCAGAAGGGCGAGAAGACCTCCACCAATCCGATCGCATCGATTTTCGCTTGGACCGGCGGCCTCAAGCACCGCGCCGACTTGGATAACACTCCGGAAGTCAAGCATTTCGCCGAAACATTGGAGAAAGTCATCGTGTCCACCGTTGAAGGCGGCCAGATGACCAAAGATCTCGCCATGCTCGTTGGTCCGGATCAGGCCTGGCTTGACACCGAAGGCTTCATGAACGCTTTGGACGAAAATCTCGCCAAGGCTCTGGCTGAATGATTCTTAGCCGAATAACCTTTGGCTGAACGTCCAACAGCAGACTCAAAGGGCTGGATACGTATGGTTCACACGCATATCCAGCCCTTTTTGACGTCCAGATATTACAATCGGAGCTCAGCATAGGAATCATCATTCGATTTTCATGAAGGAAACGGCATGACACTGCACCGCACGACCGTGACGAAACATCTGTTCGCACTGTTGGCATCGATCTCGCTCATCACGGCCATGGGCGCCTGCGCGTCCGACAATGAAACGCAATCGCATGAAGCGGACTCCGCCGGCACCGCCACTACCGTCGATGCCGGCAACGTGGTGATCTTCACCCCTTCTGATGGCATCACCATCTCCCAGCAGACGCCTTTGAGCAAATGGGAAAAACTAGTGCCGGAAATAGTCTCATCTTTGAAAGACAACAACGTCAAAGGTTCCAACATCACCGTCAAAACGGCGTCGAGCCTCGACAAACAAAGCCAAAGCGTGCAGGATTATGTGGTGGACCACGTCAACAGTACCGGCGACGATGCGGATTCCTCCGACAAAACCACGCTGGTGGTAGCGCCGGTGGCCGACACCACCGAATCCGACCGCCAGTATGGAGACTACGCGTCGCACGCCATCACATGGAATGGGAACTCCTCCGACGAAGACGCCCAGGATTACGCCCAATCCGCGGAACGCTTGGTTTCCGCATTGCAGCTCGCTAAAAACGAGGGTATGAAGGTCGTGTTAGTGTCGAACACGCTGCAGGGTTTCATTCCGGATGTGTACGCACCGATGACTACGGCCGAACAAGTCGGACAGCTGCAGGCCAAGCAGCTGGTCAGCAAACTTGAACTCGACAAAACCAGCTCCGACAATCCGAAGCATATCGAAGTGCTGCTCCCCTACGATGCCGCCGATGAAAGCGGCAGCACAGCGGACGCGACTTTCGCGCAAGACGTGTTCAAAGGCATTTGGTCAGTGCTCGGACCGTATTTCAAAGAAGGGAAAGCCGTTTCCCCATCCGGCACGCTGACCTCGTCGAGTACGGAATCCGATTGGGCGTCCGTGGCGTTCGACGCGGCAAAAAGCGAACGGATCAAATCCACACTCGCCGAACGTCTCGGCATGGACAAGGACACATCGCGTCATACCCGTATCGACGGCATCATCTCCTGCAATGATTATGTGGCCGGCTATGTTTCCGAAGAGCTCAACGATCTTGGCTATACCGGTTCGGCGGCCGACATCAACCCATCCATCACCATTTCCGGCATCGTGGACAATATCACCGGCAAGAAAGACCTGAAAAAACAATCCGTTCCCGATCCTGCGCAGGCGCCTAAATCCGATGACGGCGATTCCGATACGGAAGATACCAGCGATTCCCTTGACGAGCAGAACTCGCAATGGCCGATCATCACCGGCTACGGCGCCTACGTCAGCTCCATGCCGAATATCGTGAACGGCAAACAGTGGATGACCGCTTTGGAAAATCGCAAGACCTTGGCATCCGACATTGCACGGACCTGCGTGCAGCTTAACACGTCGGGCAAGCTTGCGAAGCTGACATTCATCTCATCCGTAGCCATGAAAGACAAGAAAGTGCCGACCATCCAAGAAGAGGCGCTTGCGGTCAGCGCCAACAATCTGAAGAAAACGCTGATCGAACCGGGATATATCTCGCTTGCCGACGCAGGACTGTAATCCGGCTGATACGAGATAATCCGGATCATCAAACATACGAAATCCGAACAAGAAATATAAAAAGCTGGTTTCCGTCGTAACAATTCGACGGAAACCAGCTTTTTATATTGCAGTCAACGCTTTTTTGCGATAATTGGCGCTTACTTGTTCTTTGGAACGTAGATGACTGTGTCGATCAGCGTGCGGTAATGGTCGACCACCGCCTGACGGCGTGCCTTCATGCTCGGCGTGACCAAGCCGTTTTCTTCGGTGAATTCGTCCGGCACGATTTCGAACTTACGGATCGATTCGGCGCGGGATGCGAGCTCGTTGGCTTTGTTGACGGCACGTTCCACTTCGGCGTGCACGATCGGATTGCGGGAGGCCTCCTCGAGGGATACTACGCATTCCGCGCCCTTCGACGCAAGCCATGCGTTCGTTTCGCCAAGATCCAACGAAATGATGGCCGCGATGAACGGCTTGCGGTCGCCGATCATCACGCATTGGCTCACCACGGGCGACGTCATGATCGACGCTTCCATCTCGCATGGGGAGACGTTCTTGCCGCCGGCGGTGATGATGAGGTCCTTCTTACGTCCGACGATGGAGACGAAGCCTTCATCGTCGATGGAACCAAGATCACCGGTATGTAGCCAGCCGTCGACGATTTGCTGCTTGGTGACGTCGGGATTGTTATGGTAGCCAGCGCATACGGCCGGACTCTTGATGCACAATTCGCCTTCATCGTCGACACCCATGGTCACGCCCTGCAGCGGCAGTCCGATGGTGCCAATCTTGTATCCGGAAGTCGGATTGACGCTTGACGGAGCGCAGGTTTCGGTCATGCCGTAGCCTTCCAGCAGCGGCAATCCGACGCCATTGAAGAAATGAGCGATGGATGAATCAAGCGGAGCGCCTCCAGAAACCGCATATTCCACATGACCGCCGAACACGTCCATGATCGAGGCGTACACCAGCTTGTTGTACAACGCATGCTTGAGATTCAAGACGACCGGAATGCCTTCGCCTGACTGCTGCGCATGCGACCAGTCGCGCGCCGCCTGCGTGGCACCTGCGAAAATACGTCCTTTGAGGCCGGCTCCGGCCTTCTGCGACGCCGCATTGTAGATCTTTTCGAAGATTCGCGGCACGGCAAGGATGAACGTCGGCTTGAACGCCTTGAAATCAGCCAGGATCGTCTTCAGGTTGCCTGACAGGCCAAGCGAAACATTGCCGGCGAAGCAGAAGAACTGCATGTAGCGGGCGAACACATGTGCCAGCGGAAGGAACAGCAGCAGACGACGGTTCGACTTCATCGCGATGTCGGGCATGGAGTTGATGCCCGAATAGGTAATGAACACGAAATTGGAATGGGTGAGCTCAATGCCTTTTGGCGTTCCTGTGGAGCCGGAAGTGTACACGATGGTGGCGAGGTCCGAGCCTTTGACTGCATGTTCGCGCTCTTGGAATTCGGCGTCGGACACGGCATGGCCGTATTCGATCATCGTGTCGATCGCACCAAGTCCGATGACATAGACGTCACCAAGATCGGAACATTCGCTCCTGACGGATTCGATCTTGTCGCGCTGCGCGTCATCTTCCGCGAACGCCATTTTGACGTTGGCGTCGTTGAAGATCATTTTGACTTGCGCGGGCGAATTCGTCTCGTACACGGGAACGGTGAGAGCGCCGATCGACATGATCGCCACGTCGAGCGCAGTCCACTGCCAGCAAGTGTGGGCGATGATGGACACCGAGTCGCCGGGCATGATGCCCTGGGCGATCAGGCCTTTGGCGATGGCGATGACCTTGTCTCGGAACTCGGTGGCGCTGAACGACGCCCACTTGCCATGCTCATTCTTGTATTCGACCAAGGAATCGTTCGGAGTACGGTTCGCTCGTTCCTCAAGCACCGAAAAAATATTTTTGTCTGTGTCAATCTGCTGTTCCAAAGGCCGCGTGTATTCCTTGTACATGGCATTTCTCCCCTGCGTAATCATCGTACATGCAGCATCATAGCCTGAGAGCTTCACTTTTTTCGGCGAGGCCACGACGTATGGACAAAACCGATGGTTCTGTCGACTCCTGTTTCATAGGACTTTCAATCCGATTCGCACCGTCCGGGTTTTGCTTTCCGGATCGGTGTATTGCCGTCCTTCCGATTTGATTCCCCAATGCAGGCAATGATCGTTACAATGGTCAGATTCGCCCTCCACATGCGCGAAACGCTCCCCTTTCGCAACATGTGCGCCGACATCGCGTTCCGCCTTGGCTGGTTCGAACGTCGAGGTCAGTCCGGAAAGGCTGCCTCCATGCCGTATGGTGACCACGGCTTTGCCTCCCACGCTGCCACTGAAGGCGATCACGCCGTCCGCTGGCGCGATAATGGCTTCCTGAGGGTCTGCGCGCAGGTCAAGGCCCCGATGTCCTGGAAGCCACTGTTGTTTCGGCGCGTCATACTTGCCAACTATCTGCGCGCCGTTCAACGGCCATCGCATCAGGGCTACGCAGGATCCGGACGCGCTACCAGAATTCGTCTTCGCATATGTCGGTTCAGCCGACCATAGGCAGCACAAGAGCAGCATGACGCACGCCAGCGCGCATACAACCATGATTTGGCGCAACTGCTGGCGAATGCGTTTCTTTTCCTCTTGGACGATTCTGTTCCGTTGAATTCGTCGACGATATTCATGTTCGTTCATGATGGCTCCTTCGCGTTGCTACGTTGCTGTGCCGCTTTATTGCTTTGTTGCGCTGTGCTGCGGTGAATTGCCAGCATGACAGTATGGTGATTGGATTGTCCAGCTGAAACGGCCCTGTGGTCGGAGGATGGGTTATCCACAGGCTTCGGGGCGTGTCGCGGCATACGATGGAACGCATGAGCGATAACACGTCACAGCGCAAAGCGTTGCAGCAGCTGGAAAGCGAGTCCGACTACGATCGGATCACCTACTATCAGAAGCCTTTTATGGTGCTGTGGGCGGCCGTGCAGGAGGCATCAAGCGAATTGCAGGACGATTACGCGCTCTCCCCCGAACTGGCGCAGTTGTGGGTTGCCGAGCAGATTCGCAAGGTGTCGGACTCGCTGGTGGATCGTCTTGCGGAAACGGCTTTGGCCCATGGCGAATCGAAATCGAATGTGGCGCGTGCGGCCGGCGCGAGTCCCGCCAATGCCTTGCGACGCTTCCCTCGACTCAAAGCCGATGGATCGCACGAGCGCACGCTGATTGACGACGTGCTTGATTCGTTGGAGTAACAAAAAAGCCCTTGATTTCCAAGGGCTTTCATGTGGCTCCTGCGACTGGGCTTGAACCAGTGACCGTCCGATTAACAGTCGGATGCTCTGCCAACTGAGCTACGCAGGAATATTTTTCCCGTTTTAAGTCTTCTCCTGAAAAAAATCAGGAAAACTCCTAAAACTGCGCTCCTGCGACTGGGCTTGAACCAGTGACCGTCCGATTAACAGTCGGATGCTCTGCCAACTGAGCTACGCAGGAATGTGCTTCCCGTACGGAATTGCTTCCGTGCACAAGTCACATATATTACACGCTTCGCACGTCTTCGCAAATCGAGTGTCGCACCGCGTGTCGCGACATCACCACTCGAGTTCCGCTATGTCCATCGGATGCTCGTTGACGTCGACGGCGGTGACCTTGCCATCATGCATGTGGATCACACGATCCGCGATTGGCGCGATTGCTGAATTATGGGTCACGATCACCACGGTTGCGCCTTTCTTACGGCTCATATCCTGCAGGATCTGCAGCACCTGCTTGCCGGTGTTGTAATCCAACGCGCCAGTCGGCTCGTCGCACAGCAGAATCTTCGGATTCTTCGCAACGGCACGGGCGATGGCCACGCGCTGCTGTTCGCCGCCGGAAAGCTGCGCGGGAAAATTGTCGACACGATCGCCAAGACCAACATCTTCCAACACTTTGACGGCATCCTGCGCGTCGGAAACAATCTGCGAAGCAAGTTCGACGTTTTCCTTCGCGGTCAAATTCGCCACGAGATTGTAGAACTGGAACACGAAGCCGATGTCCGTTCTGCGGTAAGCCGTCAACTGTTTCGGAGAGTAGTTGGAAATGTCACGCCCGTCGATGACCACTCTGCCCTCGGAATTTGTGTCCATGCCGCCTAGAATGTTCAGCACCGTCGACTTGCCTGCGCCCGAAGCGCCCAGAATAATGGCCAATTCGCCTTTCTCAATGCCGAAGTTCACATCGTCATTCGCGGTAATGGTGGTGGAACCCATTTGGTAACGCTTGTAACTGTGCTGCATTTCGATATATGCCATATCAGCCTCCATTCCACGCCGAAAAACCCTTGACTCCCAATATTACGACTACAGTAGGGATTGTTGCTCATAAACGACGAGGAAGGGAACGTTATGGACATCGCCGATGACGCCGACCGTTTGCAGACACTACTGTACAGCGCTTACGACTCCGATACCGTGCGCGAGCTGGAACGTCCGCTGCTTGACGACGGCGTGCCTCTGATGCGCATGGCCGCTTCGGCGGCGGCCCACGTGACCATGACACTGCTCGACGACGAGGATCTCGCCGTCGAGGATGCTCGCGTGACCCTGCTGGTAGGCGCGGGAGACAATGGCGGAGACGGCCTGTATGCCGGCGCGGAATTGGCAAACGAAGGCGCGCACGTCACTGCGATCGCCGTGGGTCGCTCCCTGCACGAGGAGGCTTTCAGCGCGTTTGTGCACGCCGGAGGCCGCGTTCTCGCACTCGACCCAGCCGCGGAAATACCCGGATGCGCCACGGGTTTTTCCGCGGGCGAAGCCGGAGAACGACTGCAGGCCGCCGTCGAATACGCCCAAGGATCCCATGTAATCATCGACGCGATGGCCGGCATCGGCGTAAGCGGCGCATTGCGTGGCATCGCAGGCACCATCGCATCCTCCTTGGGATTCGACGGCGAACTTCCCGACAAGCCCGCCCTGCCGAACAATGAACCCTCCTCCGACCTACCGCTTGTTGTGGCGATCGACACGCCGTCCGGCGTTGGTGTGAATGACGGTTCGCTGCCGGGACCATATATCCCAGCCGATGCGACAGTAACGTTCGGTGCGATGAAGCCGTGCGCGATGGTGCCGCCCGCCTCATACGCATGCGGACGGCTCACCTTGGTCGATTTCGGTTTCGATATTGATGATTGCGTTCCCGCAACCGAAATGACGGACGGTGATTTCGTAACGGATTCAATCCGTCTGCCGCAGCTTTCGGACGGCAAATATTCACGTGGAGTAGTCGGATTGGTGACAGGTTCCGCACGTTACCCAGGTGCGGCCGTGTTGTCTTCCACTGCCGCGGCGCGCACCAATACGGGCATGGTACGTTATCTTGGCCCACAGCGCACGCAAGATATGGTTCTTTCCTCGTTGCCTGAAGCTGTGATCGGCAAGGGACGCGTACAATCATGGGTGGTTGGCTCCGGCGTTCCCACAGGTGATGACGAAGCCGCCGATGCCGACATCCAGCGCGAAACCATAGCCGCGCTGCTGAAGCACTATGCGTTGCCTCAAGAGGTCGACTCCGAAGACGGTGACGACGCCAAGCATGCAAACGCATTGGATATGCCGCCAATCGTGGTGGATGCCGGAGCATTGGACCTGCTACCGAACAAGGTGCCGGCTCAGGTGGTCGTCACCCCGCACGTCGGAGAGCTGGCCCGCATGCTGACCCGGCTGGACGAAAACGAAGTCGGTGTCGACAAGGTACGGGCACAGCCGCTTGCCTGCGCCCGTAAACTCCATGAGCTGACCGGCGCGACCGTATTGCTGAAGGGCGCGGTGACCATGGTGGTAGGCACGGATGGCAAAAGCAATGAGCGTGTGATTCTTTCCGGTCGTGCACCGGCATGGATGTCTACCGCAGGATCGGGTGACGTGCTCGCCGGCATGTTGGGAGCCCTGCTCGCACAGCAGGACGACATGCTTGCCGAGGATCCGGCATTGGTTCCCGAAGTCGTGGCTGCCGGTGCCTACGTGCATGGTCTTGCGGGAGCGATCGCATCGCAATCCGAACAGCGTGGATGGCATCGTCCGCAAATCTATGGTCATTCCAAAAAACAGCATTTCGGAGAAATCGGCCATCCGATCATCGCCAGCGATATTATCTGTGGTATTCAGCCTGCATTTTTACAATTACTTTAATTGTGTAACAAATTTACTGAACACCAGCCCCAACGTCGGTGACTTTGCGCTACACTGACGTTGCCGATCCATATTTTTGCAGGAAGGATTTTCATGACCTCCCCCAGTGCCAACGTCACCGATGTGGTCTTTGATTTTTGCGGCGTGCTCATTGACTGGCAGACGCGCGCATGCCTTGAAGGCAGGTACCCTCAGGTAGTTGTGGACCGTATTTGCGCGGATAATGATCCGTGCGGTTTTTACGATTATGAGGATCGCATGGACCATGGCGAAGATTTCGAAGACATTTATCCCGACGTGGTACGCGAGCAGGGTGAGGAGATCGCCGAGATCTTCCGCGATTACATCGAACGCTACGACGATGCGCTCCCCCGCATGATTCCGAATATGGAACAGCTGCTGCGTGATTTAAAGGCTGCAGGCTACGGAGTGTGGGGGTTGACGAATTGGTCGCATGAGACGTTCCATTTCGCCTTCGAGCGTTTCCCCCAGCTGGGCGAGCTGCTGCAGGGCACGATCGTGTCTGGCGCGGAAAAGATGCACAAGCCGAATGCCGACATCTACGAACTGGCGCTGAACCGTTTCAATCTTAAGCCGGAATCCAGCGTGTTCTTCGACGACACCGCGAAGAATGTCACTGGAGCGCAGGCTGTGGGCATGCATGCATTCCAGTTCGTCGATGCCGATCAGGCGCGTCGTGATCTGAAATCCTTGGGCATGAATTTCTGACTGTTTCAAAACGAACATCTGAATTAGCAAAAAGGCCGGGCCGCACACATGTGAACCGCACCCCGATTGTTGGACTGAAGAAATTCAGATTCGATGACCGAAGGTGCGGTTTCATTATGTGTGACGGTTGCAGGAAGCATTACGGCGGCGAGTCCGACGCGTACATCGCGCACTGGAACATCAGACGGCGTCGGGAAAAGCTCGGGGACGCACCCCGGAGGAGTTCCGAAGAGCGTCTCAGTATTGCTTTGGCGTTACTGCGAATTCCGGCTACGGCGGAACAGCAGATAGCTGTACGCAGAAGGAACGAGCGCTGCGCCAACCGCTATCGTCGCAATAATTGCGGCCATGAGCACGTCGCTCACAGGCACGACAGAGCTGACGACGCCCGCTACGACCAATAACACTCCCAACACCATGAAAGAGATGCCACCTACACGCTGCGTGCGTTTCCAATTGGTTTCATCAGCCAAAGCCCAAGGCGTTCTGACGCCGAAGGTGTAATTCTGGCGCATGCGCGGAAGGTAATTTCCCACGCCGACGAACAACGCTCCCAGCACCACGCAAACGATAAGCCCAACAGGACCACTGGTAGCTGGGATCACGCCGAATGCGGTGGCTTCGGTGAACCATGTGATGCCGCACATGATGAGCGTGAACGCGATGACGAATCCACGATACAGTCCGCTGGCCTTCATGTAGCTTTCTCCCTTGGGATCCATCTTCGGGATGATGAGGAAAAGTCCCAAGCACAGTAACGGCAATATATCAAGAATCAACGTTATGGCTCTCGGACCGTAGCCATTGACCGAACCGTCGGCACCCCAATGAATCGGCACGTTTTCGGGAAGTCGACTGCAGCAAGCAAGATGTGCGGCAACATTGACCAAGCACAGCACAACAAGTGCAATGCACACGTTGCGGCTGATTGGAGCGACCTTCTCCCTCGAATCATTCTTATTCACGCTTTCAGCATTGTTGATGTTGTTATCGAAAGCTTTTTTGGAATCATCCAGATTGTTCCCGCACATAAGATTCTCCTTTATTGACCGTCCGTTTGCTTATTGTTTTCATTGCCGTCCATGAACCCCATGAACCATCCGATCAGATCCTGCATCACCGTGGTGTTGAGACTGTAGATGATGTTTTGCCCGTGCCGTTCGTCGGTTACCAGTTCCGCGGTTTTCAGCGTGGTCAGATGGTGGCTGATCGATGGTTTGCTCATGTTGAATTGTTCCGCGAGCTCACCGGCCGTCATGTCACGTTCGCGCAGCAATTCCAAAATGCGCCGTCGCGTGGGATCGGAGAGCGCTTTGAACCCCTCTCCTGCCATGCATTCCTCCTTTACGATACTGAATATTTAGATATTTTCTTATTTAGACAATTATCTAAATATATGCTCCGGACATACATATTCACGCCCGCGCGTTTACCACGGTTGACGAATCATAAGTTCATGAAGGAGGACGATGATGTCTATGCAACCGAGTGCCGCTGATCGTAGGGCGGGTTAATCATGCGGTCACGCCAATAGTAGACGTCATCATGTTCGCCGATTTCGCGATACACCTTGCATGGCTGGCCGAATGCGACTACGTTGGCGGGAATGTCTTTGGTAACCAGCGAGCATGCACCAATCACCGAATTATCGCCAATAGTGACGCCAGGAAGTACGGTAACGTTGGCGCCCAACCACACATTGCGGCCGATGGTGACCGGCAGAGAATACTGTGTGATCTTCTCGCGCAGGTCAGGACGAATCGGATGGCCGGTGGTAACGATAGTGCAGTTCGGGCCGATCATGGTATGTTCGCCGATATGCACTTCACCATCATCAACCAACGTGAGGTTGAAATTGGCGTAAGCATATGCACCAAAATACGTGTTGCATCCCCAATTGGCATGCAACGGCGGTTCGATATAGGCGTCCTCGCCGAATTCGCCAAGCAGTTGGCGTGCAATTTCGATACGTTGCGTCATTTGACTGGGGCGGGTCGCGTTAAAGTCGTACAGTAGTTCCATCTGTTCCTGCTGCGCTTTGATCATCTCTTCGTCATCGCAGGCATAGATCAATCCGGAATTCATAGTGTCAAGCACTCGTTGCGGCACAGTCATGGCAGCCTCCTTGCAGTCATTCACACTCGTTGCGATTATATACGAACTCAACGCAACTCATGCCGTGATTCCGCATGCCTTTCGCAATCCTCTGCACAATCATCGTCTGCGGCTAGCGAAATATTTCGCATGTTCGGCGGTGTGACCGTAAGTGCCATTGAACTCCCAATCACCACATCAAAACATCGCCAGTTAACCTGTTGCAGCCTTGGCTTCCGACACGATCAGCGGGCAGCCAAAATTTGCCAACGTGATTTGGTAAGGATATTCACATGCTCGACGCGCACCTCATGCATAAGAGGCACCGGCACCTCATCGCACGTGTGATGATAGACAAAACCAACCTTTTCCTGCACCCGCTTCGACTTCAGATTGCCATCATAATAACCGCACCAAATCGCACTCATACCAAGATCAACAAAACCATGACGGATAATCTCCCTAGCTGCCTCCGGCATATAACCCCTCCCCCAGAAAGGCTTGCCCAACCAGTAACCCAACTCACACTCATCATCACGATCCGTCATACCCGTATGACCATTAAGCTTTAACTCAATCGAGCCAATGGGGTTATTGCTGCCGCGCTCGCAAATCGCGCAGCATTCCTTGCCATTGAGCACATGACGAATCGTATTGAGACTTTCTTCTTTCGATCGGTGTGCGGGCCAGCCCGCGATAGGTCCGATATCCGGATCTTTCGCATAGACGTACAAGCTTTCCGCATCTGTTTCAGTCCAAGCCCTCAATGTCAGCCGTTCCGTCTCCAACATGTAGTCAACCTCTTTCATACGCAATGCATTGAACTGAGGTATAGCTTAGCCTGCAAGGAGAGTTTTGCCGTGAGATGCGCGGTGGGGCGTGATACGGATGAAGACGATGCATGCGAAAGTGACGACGGGTCTGACTCACCTATGGGCTTCGGCGAAAGGCTACGTCCAGTGCAGGGCGTAGGTTCGTAGCCAACACCTAAAGCAGGGGGCTCCTCAACGGGGCTGAGATAGGCGAATGCCTGACCCTTTGAACCTGTTGGTTAACACCATCGTAGGGAGCGAAGAATGAGCGTCATCGTGCACACGCATTTCCAGCGTCAATCGGCATCCGTAAAAGTCAACGCAACAGACGCGTCGGCAAAACAACCTGCATCGCGAAATCATCAAGCGTAATTTCGCTTTCTATCCCGTGTATCCAAGAATACGAGGCATGTCAGCGTATCCATTTACTGACGGAATCAAATTTTCCCCAACCCAAAACAGCATAATCAAGGGGGAATCATGAACAATTATCCGTATGCGTCGATGCGAGACAGCTTCGACCTGAGCGCCTATTTTGTGGTAGGCCCACAGGATTGCAAAGGTCGACCGATCACCGACGTCATCGATGACGCATTGCGCGGGGGCGCAAGCTTTATCCAACTGCGCGCCAAAGACGCCGACGCGAAGGACCTTACCGACATGGCGCGTGATATCGCGCAAATCATCGAAGACAACAACAAGTCAGATTCCGTGGCATTCGTGATCGACGACCGCGTGGATGTGGTCTGGCAGGCCCGCAGCAAAGGCATCAAGGTTGACGGCGTGCACATCGGACAGACCGATATGGAACCGCGTGAAGCCCGCACGCTGCTCGGCGAAGACGCCATCGTGGGATTGTCGGCGGAGACAGAAAGCCTGGTCAGACTCATCAACGAATTGCCCAATGGCTGCATCGACTATATCGGTGCGGCGCCGCTGCATGTTTCCGTCACCAAGCCGGAAGCGTCCGTAGGTGGCAATGACGGTTCCGGTCGCACGCTTGACAAAGAGCAGATCAACACCATTTGTTCAGCCAGTGGTTTTCCGGTAGTGGTAGGCGGTGGCGTGACCGCAGATGATATGGAAATGCTGGCGCGTTCAAAGGCGGCAGGCTGGTTCGTGGTGTCCGCGATTGCAGGAGCCGATGATCCGGAAGCCACAACCCGCGATATGGTAACGCGTTGGAAAGCCGTACGTGGCGACACGAAGCACGGATACGCACCGCGCATGAAAGCCCAGAACACAGCGGAAATCAGCCCTAGCAACGCAGCCGACGGCGCATCCGGTGAAAAGAAGTTCACCAATGCGAAGGAAGCCAAGGCCGCATCCAAGCTCGCCAAGCAGCAGCGCGTCGACATTGCCGCACGCGAGTCCAAACAGCGCGACAAAGCGCATATCCGCAAAACCACGCCGGTACATTTCGAAAACGAATTCGGCTCCTACGATCTGGAAGTGCCATACACCGAAATCAAACTGTCTGACACTCCTGGCGTCGGACCGAACGCGCCATTCAAGGACTACAACACCGAAGGACCGAAATGCGATCCGAAAGAGGGACTCGCTCCCCTGCGTTTGGATTGGATTCTTGACCGCGGTGACGTCGAAGAATACGAGGGACGTCGACGCAATCTGGAAGATGACGGCAAACGCGCCATCAAGCGTGGCAAGGCTTCCAAGGAATGGCGCGGCCGCCAGCATAAGCCGATGAAGGCCAAGGATCATCCGGTGACGCAAATGTGGTACGCGCGCCACAACATCATCACGCCGGAAATGCGCTATGTAGCGGAACGCGAGCATTGCAGCGTGGAACTGGTGCGCAGCGAACTGGCCGCAGGACGTGCCGTCATGCCTTGCAATATCAACCATCCTGAGGCTGAGCCCATGATCATCGGCTCGAAGTTCCTTACCAAGCTCAACGCCAATATGGGCAATTCGGCGGTCACTTCGTCTATTGACGAGGAGGTGGAGAAGCTCACGTGGGCCACCAAGTGGGGTGCTGACACCGTAATGGATCTGTCTACCGGCAACGACATTCACACTACGCGTGAATGGATTCTACGCAACTCCCCCGTGCCGATCGGCACCGTGCCAATGTATCAGGCACTCGAAAAGGTGGAGGATGACGCTTCCAAGCTCAGCTGGGAACTGTTCCGCGACACGGTGATCGAGCAGTGCGAGCAGGGTGTGGACTATATGACGATTCATGCCGGTGTGCTGCTGCGTTTCGTGCCATTGACGGCGAACCGCATGACGGGCATCGTTTCGCGTGGCGGTTCGATTATGGCTGAATGGTGTTTGCAGCATCATCAGGAAAGCTTCCTGTATACGCATTTCGACGAATTGTGTGAAATCTTCGCCAAATACGATGTGGCGTTCTCACTGGGTGATGGACTTCGTCCGGGATCGCTTGCCGATGCGAACGATGCGGCACAGTTCGCCGAACTGATGACTTTGGGCGAGCTTACCCAGCGCGCATGGGAACACGACGTGCAGGTGATGATCGAAGGACCTGGCCATATTCCGTTCGACACCGTGCGCATGAACATCGAAATGGAGAAGGCGATCTGCAAGGATGCGCCGTTCTATACGCTTGGACCGCTCACCACTGACACCGCTCCCGGCTACGACCACATCACGTCGGCGATCGGCGGTGTGGAAATCGCCCGCTATGGCACTGCAATGCTGTGTTATGTGACGCCGAAGGAACATCTTGGATTGCCGAACAAGGACGATGTGAAGCAAGGTGTGATCGCATACAAGATCGCCTGCCATGCGGCTGATATCGCCAAGCATCATCCGCATGCCATCGACCGTGACAATGCCATAAGCAAGGCACGCTTCGAATTCCGTTGGCTTGACCAGTTCAACCTGAGCTACGATCCGGACACCGCCATCGCGTTCCATGATGATACTTTGCCGGCCGAGCCTGCGAAAATGGCGCATTTCTGTTCGATGTGCGGTCCGAAGTTCTGCTCCATGGCCATCAGTCAGAATATTCGCAAAAAGTTCGGCAATGCCGAATCACAAGAGAAGCTTGTGGCCGACGCACAAACCATTGCCGCCGGCATGCAGGAAATGAGCGAGCGTTTCCGCGAACAGGGAGGCCATCTGTATCAGTAGGCTGATCAGCAAGCCGAATCGGTAAGGCTGAACGGTAATCGGTTGCAATAAGCGGGATTGTCAGCTTTTTAAGAAGGCCGGCAATCCCGCTTATTCGATTATTGACATTGACATGCTGCCGGCACTGTTGTTGATTCGCTGCGGTCGGCAGTCCACTATCCAGACAAGAGGGTATAAGCACTCCCCCACGGTCAGCACATGGCTCTAACCTGAGTTTATGACTCTTCTTCAGCTGAAATATATTGTGAAAATCGTGGAATGCGGTTCCATGAACGAAGCCTCGCACGAATTATACGTGTCACAGCCCGCGTTGAGCTCGTCTGTGAAGGAACTCGAAAACGAGCTTGGCATCGAAATCTTCACCCGCTCGTCGCAAGGCATCGCCTTGACCGTGGACGGAGCGGAATTCCTCACCTACGCGCGCCAGGTGCTCGATCAGGCGTCACTGCTCGAAGAACGTTACAAGAACGCGAAGCCACGCAAGCAGCTGTGCTCCGTGTCCACACAGCATTACATGTTCGCCGTCGAAGCGTTCGTGGAAATGATCAACTCCATCAAATCCGACGAATACGAGTTCACCATTCGTGAGACGCGCACCAAAGACATCATCAACCAAGTGGCGAACATGCTTTCCGAAATCGGCATCATCTACCTGTCCGATTTCAATAAAGACGTGATCGGCAAGATGTTGCGCGAAAAGCATTTGGAATTCCATCCACTGTTCCGTGCTCCATTGCATGTGTTCATTTCGCGCAACAATCCGCTGGCTGGCAAGAAAAAAGTCACGATGGACGACTTGAAGCCGTTCCCGTTCATCCAGTACGAGCAGGGCGAGGAAGGCAGCTTCTTCTTCGCCGAAGAGGCGGTCTGGCCGGAATACTCCCCCAAGCAGATCAACGTGACCGACCGTGCGACGATTCTGAACTTCATCATCGGTCTGAACGGCTACACCGTGTGCACCGGCATTGACAACGGCGATCTCAACAATGAGAAAATCGTGACCGTGCCGCTTGACACCGATGAGACCATGTTGGTCGGCTGGATCACGAACGAGCGCGCGAAGCTGTCGAAGGCCGCGGAAAACTATTTGGAGAAGCTCAAGTCGGTGGTGACCGACCATGGATACAATCTTATCGACTGAATGCACTGATCGACCGGATGCACTCTGATATGAGATATGAAAAGTGCCTCACACCGATGCTTTCGATTGGTGCGAGGCACTTTTTTATGTGCTCGACTATAGGATTCGCCTATACGATTCACCTATAGAATTCAGGCGCCATACTGCTCCAGATAGGCGTCGGCAGCAGCCTTGATCTCGTCGGTCACGTACGCGGTACCGTCAGCGGTTTCGATATGCTGTCCGGCCTCGAAGATCTCACGCACGTTGGCGATGGCGAACACCGGGAAGCCGAACTCTGCTTCGACGGCCTTCACCGCGGACGTGTCGGAATTCTTGGTCTTTTCCATACGATCCACGGAAAGCACCAAGCCGACAACCTCAACATTCGCTTCGGCCTTGAGCTTGGGAATGACCTCGCGTACTGCGGTGCCTGCGGTCATCACATCGTCGACGAGCAGCACCTTCATGCCGTCGGTCAGCTGGGTGCCGACCATCATGCCGCCGTCGCCATGATCCTTCTTCTCCTTGCGGTCGAAGGTGTAGCCGACTTCCATACCGTGGTCGGAAGTCAGAGCGATCGCGGTGGAGACGCCCAGCGGAATGCCCTTGTAGGCAGGACCGAAAATGGTGTCGATGTCGTTCGGCAGATTGCCTGCTTCGATTTCCGCAGCGATCTTCTCCGCGTAGAAGGCGCCGAGCGTGGCGATCTTACGTCCGTCGTTGAATGCGCCGGCATTGATGAAATACGGTGACTTGCGGCCGGACTTAAGCGTGAACTCGCCGAATTTCAGCGCCTGTGCGTCCAGCAGGAACTTGGTAAAACGGTGGTCGAGGGATTCAGTCATGTCATGCTCCTTTGATGAATGATCGAGGTCAGCGCCAAGTTTCGCCCTTGGCAAGCTTGTCTGCGAGTTCGGGACGTGCGTCGAGCAGATCGTCAAGTTCACGGGCCACACGCAATGGTGCGGTCGGTTCGAACAGCGCGGCCGCGCCGACTTCCACGGCGTTCGCTCCGGCATACAGGTATTCGAGCGCCTTCTCGCCGGAATCGACGCCGCCGATGCCGATGATCGGAATGTCTGGCAATGCGGAACGGGTCTTCCACACGGCCACGAGACCCATCGGCAGCACGGCCGGTCCGGAAACACCGCCGGTCACATGGTCGATGATCGGCTCGCCGGTACGAATGTTGATGCGCATGCCGAGCAGCGTGTTGATCATGCTCAGCGCGTCGGCGCCGCTTTCCACGGCCGCGCGGGCAGGCACGGTGATGTCGGTGACGTTCGGCGTAAGCTTGACGATCATCTTCTTATCGGTGAGCTTGCGCAGTCGGGTGATCAGACGGCTCAATGCCACCGGATCTGTGCCGACGCTCATGCCTCCGGCTGACACATTCGGGCAGCTCACGTTGATTTCCAGCATATCTGCAGGAGAATCGTTCAGCTTGGATACGACTTCGATATAGTCGTCATCGCAGTGGCCGGCCACATTGGCGATGACCGTGGCATTGATGGCTTTGAGCTTGGGCAGGTCGTCTTCCAGATAATGATCCACGCCCGGGTTCTGCAGTCCGACCGCGTTGATGTTGCTGGATGGGCCTTCGGCGGTACGAACGCCGGGATTGCCCTCCCACGGCACCGGAGAGACGCCCTTGGTGGTGACCGCGCCCAGTTGGCTCACATCGTAGAACCAGCGAACCGCCGCATACTGGAAGGTGCCGGAAGCCGTGGCGACCGGATTCTTCCACGGCACGCCCGCCACCTGCGTGGGATGCTTCCATTCGTACGGGCCGTACAGGTTCTCATGCTGGGTATTGTCGCTCATCTCATTCACCCCATCCCAAACGTTCGCGAGTAAAGACCGGACCGTCGGAGCAGACCTTCAAACGTCCATCCAATGTGTCGACCGTGCACAGCACGCATGTGCCATAGCCGCAACCCATGCGCTGTTCCAAGCTCAGCTGGCATGCCATGTCACGCTTTGCAGCCCATGCGGCCACGGCCTTCATCATCGGTAGAGGACCGCAGGTCAGGATCACCGGCTTGAGCTCGCCACCAAGCAGTTCGCCTTCGATGCGATCAAGCAGGGTGATCACATTGCCTTCGCTCTCATCGATGCTGTACACCTTGTCGGCATACTTGCCCACGTATTCGTCACCGAAATGCACGTTACGGTAGCCGAACACCGCAGTGCTGGCCGCGCCTTCGACACCGGCGATATGCTGCGCCGCGCATACGAGCGGAGGCACACCCAAGCCGCCGGCAACCAGCACATAATTGGCGGGCTCCTTGGTTTTGAACGAATTGCCGAGCGGACCCATCACACGAATGGTGTCCCCCGGCTTCAGCTGTGCGAATTCGGCGGTACCTTTGCCCACCACGGCGAACATGAGGCTGACTTCATCGCCGTTGGTTTCGCACACGCCGAACGGACGCGGCATCAGCTTGCTTGGATCATTGGAATATACGTCGACGAACTGCGCCGGTCTGGCATGGCTGGCGATGTATTCGTCACGGAACGTCAAACGGTACACGCCGTCGGTCAGTTCCTGATTGTCAACGACCTCGACTTCATGCCGGCTTGGGAAAAAGCCTGCCGAAGTCGCCTCGGCAACGGTCGGAACGAACGTTGTTGCGGTGGTCATGAACTCCCTCTCTATTACGTTCGATGGTTGATGGTTGTTTTTTTGAGATTAAACAGTTGGCCAGTCGGCAGGTTACGGCAGGACTGCACGCAGATTGTCACGCATGTCTTTGGCTGCTTCACGCGCCGATTCGGCGACCAAGTCCAAAGCATCGTCGGCGCTCATGGATTCGGAATACTTACCGGACTTCTTCCATGCTCCGATAATGCCCCGGGACGAGTTGACGAGAGCACCCATACCGTCGCGGTCGAACATGCCGGCCACACCCTGCGCGGTACCGCCCTGTGCACCGTAGCCCGGTACTAGGAAGAACGTGTGCGGCATACGTGCGCGCAATGCCTTGCCTTCCTCCGGGTGGGTGGCTCCGACCACCGCGCCAACGTGTGAATAGCCGTTCTTGCCAATGGTTTCCGCTCCCCAGCTTTCCACCAGATCGGCAACATGCTCGTATACGCGTTCGCCAGAAGCGAGTTCAAGTTCCTGCAGTTCGCTGCTGGACGGGTTGGAGGTGCGCACAAGCACGAAGATGTCTTTGTCGTTGGCGGTGGCGGCGTCGACGAACGGCGTGATGCCATCGGTGCCGAGGTATGGGTTCACGGTCACCGCATCCTCATGCCATGGATCGTAGGCGGTGTCGCCCAATCCTACACCGCTGAGGTGATGAGCATATGCGGCTGCGGTGGAGCCGATGTCTCCGCGCTTGACGTCGCCGAGCACATACAATCCCTGCTGCTTGGCGTATTCGCAGGTCATAGTGTAGGCGTCGATACCTGCCGGACCGAGCGCCTCATACATGGCGATCTGCGGTTTAACCGCAGGCACGATGTCTGCGACGGCGTCGATGATGGCGCGGTTGAATTCGAAGAAGGCCACGGAAAGCTGCATGGCAGGTGCCTCCGCCGGGTCTTCGACCTGTTCGTTGATTTCCTCGGCGAAGCTTGCAGCGATTTGCGCTGGCACGAGCGCTTCAGTCGGGTCAAGTCCCACAACGCTCGGATTCTGCTTGTCTTCAATCGCTTCAATCAGACGATCCATCAATCCTCCTTATCGATACGGCTGAAGGCCAGCTTCGAACCGATGATGGTGGCGAGTGGACGGCCGGTGACCTGCCATCCGCCGAATGGGGTGTTTCGAGCCGAGGAATGGAATCGTTCAGGATCCACGGTCCATTCCTCGTTGGTGTTAAGCACTACCAGATCAACATTGTCGTCTGCCGGAACCTTGCCGAGGTCCAGCACACGTTTGGTGTCGTCGTCTCCCGGAACGGCGTCCGCGTATTCGTCCAGCACGGCCGTCAGGTCGGTCTTGTCGTGCCCCATAAGTTCGGCAGGCGCGGTCGACATGAGTTCGATCAAACGTTCGTCGGAAATGAAACCACCGTCCACAAGAATCTTGTGGCAGACGCCGTACGCGCATTCAAGGCCGATGATGCCGTTCGGAGCGTCAAGGAATCCGAGCTCCTTCTCTTCCATGGTGTGTGGCGCATGGTCGGTGGCCAGCAGATCGACGGTGCCGTCAGCTACGGCTGCGATGGTTGCCTTGCGATCCTCTTCGGAGCGCAACGGCGGATTCATCTTGGCAAGCGTGCCGTATTTCAATAACGCCTCATCGCACAGCGCAACATAATGCGGTGCGGTTTCGCACGTAATCGGCAATCCTTCAGCTTTGGCCTTGCGAATCGCGTCGAAGGAAATCGCAGTGCTGACATGCTGGAAGTGCACGTGCACGCCGGTCTTACGTGCCATCTCAATGTCACGTTCGACGATCTTCAGTTCGGTGTCTTCGGGAATGCCGGGGACACCCAGTTCTCGTGATACGGGACCTTCGTTGACCGCTCCGGTGTCGTGGTGTTCGCAATGCTCGATCAGGTACAAACCTGATTCCTTGACGTTGTCGAACACTGGGTCAAGGATTTCCGGTGTTACCGCGGAACCGTCATCGCTGATGGCGGTCACCGGGTGGGCCAGCTGGTAGGCATCCTTGTTGTCGTCATCGTGTTCCGGCAGATAGCCGATCCAGTCGGCCACGTCAGTCGCTTCCTTGCCTGCACGCCCTTTGGAAGCGCATACGCACAGGTCATAACGTACCGGCAAGGTCACATCATGGGCTTGTTCGTAATGCTGCAAATAGTCGATGACCGTGTCGAAACCGGCGTCGAGCACTTCGCTGGCACCCGGTTCCCCCGCCGTCACCTTCACGCCATCCATGGCGGGAACGGTGTTCGGCATGATAAGCACGTTCGTGTATCCGCCAGAGGCGGCGGCCGCGCAGCCGGAAACCATGGATTCCTTGTAGGTCTGGCCCGGATCGCGGAAGTGGACGTGGGGATCTTCGAATCCCGGGGCGATGGTCATGGCCGAAGCGTCCACCGTTTTATCAGCGTCGGATGGGACGATCAGGTCGATGACTTCACCGGTATTCCAAACCTTGATGTCGTGAAGGGTGAGGGTCATGGGTCAGAGCTTCGCTTCCTCGTCGCAGTAGTCGCAGCGGTATTCCTGACGGTCGGAATGCACCAGATGGAACATCTGCACGGCCGGCTCGGTGGTAGTCACGCAGCGCGGGTTCACGCATTTGATGATATTGACCACATGTTCCGGCAGTGTAGGCTGCTTTTTCTCTACGATTTTACCGCCGCGCACAATGCCTACGGTCGCGGTGCGTGCCACAAGGCCGAGCACGTCAAGGTCGATGGTTTCGGCTTCCTCTTCGCTTTCGATTTTGATGATGTCTTTGGTGCCGAACATGTGGCTGTCGGTGTTCATGATCAGCGCGAGCTTGGTCTTAGCCGGATCGATTTTCAGGTATTCAAGTACCTTGAGTGCGGTGCCGGCAGGCACATGGTCGATGATGATTCCGTTCTGAATGCTGGTGACTTCCATCAGGCCGCAACCTCCTTGGATTCAAGCGGTTCATATCCCGGCAGTTCGTCTCCAACCACCGAGCTTTCCAATGCCATGCGCATGAGCATGCCGTTCTTGACCTGTTCGAAGTAGGCGGCGCGTGGGTCGTCATCCACTTCAACGGCGATTTCGTTGACTCGCGGCAACGGGTGCAACACAGCCATGTCTTTCTTGGCGTAAGCCATCTTGGCTTCATCGAGAATGTAGGTGTCGCGCAGTCGCAGATAATCGTCTTCGTTGAAGAAGCGTTCCTTCTGCACACGGGTCATGTACAGCACGTCGAGATCGCCAATCACCGAAACCAGATCTTTGACTTCCGTGTAAGAGCAGGAGTCGGTCGCATTGATGCGGTCGAGCACGTACTGGGGGGTCTTGAGCTCGTCCGGGCTGATCAGCACGAAGTTCACATTGCCGAAACGGCATAGGGTTTCGATCAGGGAGTGCACGGTACGGCCGAAGGTAAGATCGCCGCACAGACCGACGGTCAGATTGTTCACGCGACCGAAGCGCGACTGTAGCGTCGCCAAATCAGCCAAGGTCTGCGTGGGGTGCATGTGCCCGCCGTCGCCGGCGTTGATGACCGGCACGGAGGCAGCGCGGGACGCCACGAGCGCAGCACCCTCCTTCGGGTGGCGAATCGCCACCACATCCACGTAGTTAGACACGGTTTTCAGAGTGTCCGAAATGGTTTCACCCTTGGTCACGGAAGCGAGCTGGGCGCCGGCGAAGCCGATCACCTTGCCACCGAGTCGGAGCATGGCGGTTTCGAAGCTCAGACGCGTACGAGTGCTGGGCTCATAAAACAAAGTGGCGAGCACCCTGCCATCGCAGGTGTGCGCCACTTCTTTACGATGAGAATCAATGTACTGCGCCTTGTGGAGTAATTCCTGAATCTGGCGAATGGAAAGATCATCCAATGTGATGACGCTTTTTCCTACCATCGGCGTTTCAACCGCCTGTTCGAGTACTGAAGACAACGGCTCACCTTTCATGCAACTTGTGGTTGAAGGTGGCCACTCGAAGTGACCTAGCCAACTATAGCCTGAAATGCAGACCCTGACGGTTCACCGCGTGTTCACGAATACTCGTAGAGCGGTCTCCGTCCTTCCATAGGCAGAAGCCTTGATCCAGCACATTCGTCAGAGCCGTATGGTCTCGATCCGACGGTCACAACATGTTCCTCGCCGTTAACTTCCCAGCTCACGAACGGCCGTAGAACAGGCGTTCCGTTACGTCGCGGGCCTTGCGCATTACTGCAAGCAGATCGTTTTCGAAATGCTGACCGCGATTTGCATCGTATCCGAGGCATACGGCGATACCTCCCAGCGAATATGAATCGTCCGGCAGAATATCGGCCTGATTGACGCGTCCGCTCCACAGGTAGCTGCCGTTGCGTGCAGCCGTGCACATGCGCCATGCCTTACGCAACACCACAGCGTCGCCAGCGGAAATCAGCTTGCGATGTTCCAGCTCGTCCAACGCCAGCAACGTACCGTTGACGCGCAGGTTGGCGTTGTTTCCCGCATGCTGCAATTGCAACAGTTGAATCGTCCACTCAACATCCGATAGTCCACCCTTGCCGAGTTTCAGATGGCGATCCCTGCGTACGCCGCGTGGCAGACGTTCGGCCTCCATACGCGCCTTAAGCTTGCGGATTTCAGAGATCTGCGTTTCCGTAAGATCGATTTTCGGATAACGCAACGGATCGGCGATGTTCATCAGGAAATCCTCGGCGAGCGCCGCGTCGCCTGCCGCGTATCGGGCGCGTAGCAGTGCCTGGTGTTCCCATGTGCTTGCCCAGGATCGGTAGTATTCCTCGCAGGATGCGTAGGATCGTACGAGTGGTCCGTTTTTGCCTTCGGGTCTAAGGTCCATGTCGAGTTCGATTTTTTGTTCGAATGTGGTTGGGCCTTGCAGGATCGCGCGTAGGTCTTCCTGCACTTTGCGTGCGAAGAGGTTGGCTTGGGTGTCGTCGGCGCCTTCGGCTGGCCGGTAGATGATGATCACGTCAGCGTCGGAACTGAAGTTGACTTCCTTGCCGCCGTAACGTCCCATGCCGATGATGGCGATCGCGGCGGGCGCTTGTTCGAGTTGCATGTCGTTGATGCGATGTCGGATGGACCATTGCAGTGACGCTTCGATGGCCGCGTCGTATACGTCGGTCATGCCGGCGAGCGATGCTTCATCGTCGATCACGCCGCTCATCCATGCGAGGCCGATGCGTTCGATTTCGTGTCTGCGCATGGCTCGGATGGAGTTGGCGAAGTCGTTGATGTTGCCGGCATTGCGTTCGAGCGTTGCTTTGGTTTGGATATTGAGGCTTTCGCGCGAGCGTGGTTGCAGGGATTCGTCGTTGCCGAGCCAGGTGACGGATTCGACGGATTTGTTGAGTGCGTCGCCGAGGAATCGTGAGTTGGATAGTATGTGGCATAGGCGTTGTGCCGCGGATGGTGAGTCGCGTAGGAATCCGAGGTATTCGCTTTCGGAACCGAAGTTTTCTTCGAGTTTGCGCCAGTTGAGCAGTCCCATGTCTGGATTCTGCCCTTCGCCGAGCCATTGCAGCGCCGCGGGCAGCAGGATGCGGTTGATTTTCGCGGCTCGGGAGACGCCTGCGGTGAGTGCGGTGACGTGGCGCATGGCCGCGTCGGCGTCGGCGAATCCGATGGATTCGAATCGTTCCTGCGTAGCTTTTGCGGAGAGTTCCACCTGTTCGTCGTCGAGTCCCGCGTTGATGGGCAGCATGGGCCTGTAGTAGATGTCCATGTGCAGGTGGCGTACTTCGCGACGTGTCTCATCATATTTGTTGACGAGTTCTTCGGGATGCATGTGGAATGCGCGTGCGAGTCGTCGTAGCTCGAGATTTTGGTTTAGCTCGTCGATGGTGATGTCTCGTTTGCGTTCAAGGCCTCCCGTGCTGGCTTTGCCGAGGTCCGGGAACAGGTGGGTGCGTTTGAGCGCCCACATTTGCTGGCGGTGTTCCAGTACGCGTTCGAATCGGTAGTCCCATGAGAGCTTTTTGGCTTGTTTGCGTGATACGTATCCGCCTTCGGCCAAGGCCTGTAGGGATTCGAGTGTGGAGCTGGTACGCAATGCTTCGTCGGAGCGTCCGTGCACGAGTTGGAGCATCTGCACGGTGAATTCGACGTCGCGCAGACCTCCCCTGCCGAGTTTGATTTCGCGGTCTTTGAGCGGGTTGGGAATAAGATCTTCGACACGTTTGCGCATCTGCTGGCAGTCGTAGACGAAGTTGTCTCGTTTGGATGCGGTCCAGACAAACGGTCGGGTCATGCTCATATACGCTTGGCCGAGGTCAGAATCGCCGGCTACCGGGCGTGCTTTGAGCAGGGCTTGGAATTCCCAGTTTTCCGCCCATTGCTCATAGTAGGCTTCGTGGGATTCGAGCCGGCGTACCAGTGGGCCGTCCTTGCCTTCGGGGCGCAATCCGCCGTCGATCTGCCAGAGCGTCGGTTCGGCGACGCCCATGATGACGGATTGGCATACGCGTTGCAGGGTGGTCGCCATTTTGGTGCCGACTCGGCTGAGTGTCATGCCGTTGGTGTCCGTGTCGGCGGGTTCCACCACGTAGATCAGGTCCACGTCGGATACATAGTTGAGCTCCCGTGCGCCCAGTTTGCCCATGCCGATGATGGCGAAACGTACATGTTCGCTGCCGTCCACTTCATGGCGTGCGATGGCGAGTGCACCTTCGAGCGCCGCGTCCGCAAGGTCGGAAAGTTCGGTGCTGATGCGCGGTTGGATTTCGGTGGGATCGTTTGCCGTGGCGTCTTGCGTCATGATTGCGGCGAGTTGTTTGCGATAGGTTTTACGCAGCGCCGTCGCAGCTTCGGCAAGTGGCAGATTTGCGGTCGGCATGGCATGGTCATTGGGATCGGCTCCTACCGATTTGAGCACATGCGCTCTGCGCTGTTCGTGATTGTAAAGATGGCTTTCGCAGGCGTCATTGGCCGCGGCCTCCACGAGTTCGGGACGGAATCGCATGAGCTTGCCCATTTCATCGGATACGCCAAGCACGGTAATCAGTCGTATGAAAGAGTTCTCATCGGCGATGATGTTGGTGAAATCCTCACCTTGGCTTTGCACCACTTTGATGATGTCCACCAGGTTGCTGAGTGCGACGTCAGGATCGCATGCTTTTTCCAGCGTTGTCAGCAGCAGTCGCATTCTGTCATCGTCAATGCCGTCATTGTGCAGCTCATCGAACAATGTGCGAGCTTTGTCGAGATCTTGCAGCCCTGCTCGAATCAGATCGAGCGCTCCGAACTTGTGTTGCATGGAAGTCATGGTTTCTATAGTAACCGTATAAAACCAGGGGCGGTTGCGAAATACCCGCAACCGCCCCTGATGTTTGTTGCATCGTCCGGAATCAGACGAAGAATGGTTTGACGTTGGACCAAATACGTCTGCTGACGCATGGATGGTTCATCGTATACAGGTGCACACCGTCGACGCCCCGCGCCACTAGATCGCAGATCTGCTCGGATGCGTAAGCGATACCCGCCTCTTTAAGCAAAGCCTTGTCGCTTCCCCATTTATCAAGCATAATGCTGAGTTTTTCGGGGATCTTCGACTGACATTTGCTCGACATGTTCAACACCGATTTCGCGTTCATGACCGGCATGATGCCCGCTTCGATCGGCGCATCGACGCCTGCGGCCCTCGCTTTGTCGAGGAATCTCAGGAAGTCCTCGTTGTCGTAGAACAGTTGCGAAATCAGGTGCGTCACGCCGGCGTCGACTTTCTTTTTGAGATTGTCGATGTCTTCTTCCAGCGTTGCCGCCTGCGGGTGCTTTTCCGGATAGCAGGCGCCGTAGATCTTCATGCCCGGGCGCTGTTGGCGGATATATGCGGCCAGATCGCTGGCATGTTCGAACACTCCTGCCGGTTCGGCACCGTCGATGCGGTCGCCACGCAAGGCGAGCACGCCGGAGACCTTGGCCTGTTCGAACATGTCGAGTGCCTGGTCGACGTCATCCTTGTTCAGATACTGCGCGGTCAGATGGGCCACGCTGGGGATGCCGTATTCGCTTACCGTGTGGGCGATGCGCGCGGTCAATGTACGGTCGGATGATTTGCCGGTGCCGTAGGTGACGGAAATGAAATCGGGGTCCAACCCCTGCAGGCCATCCAACGTGTCGTAGATGGTGCCTACAGGGGAGGTTCGCTTCGGAGGGAACACCTCGAGCGAGAACATTGGCGAATGCATGGCTGTCGTCTTGTTCCTAACGTTTCGCCTTATTTGGTCAGCTTGGCACGCACAGCCTGGGCTGCGGCCACGAGGTTTTCAAGGCTTGGCCAGGTTTCGGCGTTGCCGCGGGTCTTCAAACCGCAGTCGGGGTTGATCCACACCTTTTCGACGTCCATCTTCTTGAGGATTTCGTAGATGCGTTCCTCGATTTCGGCTTCGGACGGGATGCGCGGCGAGTGGATGTCGTAGACGCCCGGGCCAGCTTCGGTTTCGAAGTTGGCGTCGTGAATGGCGTCGAGCACCACGAGATCGCCGCGGGAAGCTTCGAAGGAAATCACGTCGGCGTCCATGGCGTCGATGTCGGTGATGATGTCGTTGAACTCCGAATAGCACATGTGGGTGTGGATCTGCGTGGTCGGCTTGACCGCGGAGTGCACCAGTCGGAATGCCGGAATGGCCCAGTCGAGGTACTTCTTGTGCCAGTCGGTCTTCCTGAGCGGCAGCTTTTCACGCAGGGCGGCCTCGTCGATCTGGATGACCTTGATGCCAGCGGCTTCGAGATCGAGCACTTCGTCGCGGATGGCGAGGGCCAGCTGCTGGGTCTGCTGCTCGTGGGTGATGTCCTCGCGCGGCCAGGACCAGTTGAGAATAGTGACCGGGCCGGTGAGCATGCCCTTCATCACATGACTGGTACGGGACTGCGCGTAGGCACTCCATTCCACGGTAATCGGGTTGGCGCGGGACACGTCGCCCCATACGATCGGAGGCTTCACACAACGGGTGCCATAGGACTGCACCCAAGCGTTCTTGGTGAACAGGAAACCGTTGAGGTTCTGACCGAAGTATTCGACCATATCGTTACGCTCGAATTCGCCGTGCACAAGCACGTCAAGGCCGATCTGCTCCTGATGCTTGATGCAGGCGTCGATCTGCGCCTTCATGTATTCGTCGTATTCAGTCTTGGTGATTTCGCCCTTGCGCAGTCTGGCGCGTTCGGCGCGCACTTCCTTGGTTTGCGGGAAGGATCCGATGGTGGTGGTCGGCAGCAACGGCAGGTTCAACGCCTCACGCTGTGCCTTCTGACGTTCGGCACGTGCCGGCTGACGCACGAAGTCCGAGTCGGTCAGAGCTGCGAGACGTTCCGCCACGTTCTTGTCGGCGGCAACGCGGGTACCGTCGAAGAGCGCCTGGTTGGCGGCCAATGCCCCGGATGCCTTCTTGTCTTCCTCGCTGGCGTCGGCGAGAACCGAGAGGTCGTGCAGTTCGCCGAGCTTTTCAACGGCGAAGGCGAAATGCTTGCGCACATCATCGGCGAGACCGTCTTCACCTTCGGTGCTGAACGGCACATGCAGCAGGGAGCTTGCGGTGGAGACGGCCACGTTGTCGGTGACCTTCTTCAGCGCGTCGACGAGTCCAAGGCTGACGGCGTAATCGTTGCGCCAGATGTTGCGGCCGTTGACCACACCGGCGAAGATGGTGGTGCTCTCTGCGACGCCGAACTTTTCAACGGCGGCGAGATTCTCGTCCTTGCCTTCGTTGAGGTCGAGTCCGATGCCGTCGAAGGCGAGCAGGTTGACTGTCTCATACACGTCGGCGATGTGGCCGAAGTAGGTGTTGAGCAGCACCTTAATCTTGCCGTCGCGTGCGGGCAGGATCTTGGTGTACAGGCTCTTGAACAGTTCGACGTCGCCCGGCTCCTTGTCGAGCACGAGGTACGGTTCGTCGATCTGGATCCATTCGGCGCCCAGCTCGGCGAACTTGGCCACGACCTCGGCGTAGACGGCGGCGACCGCGTTGACCAGGCCCTTGTCATATTCGAGTTCTTCGGCCTGCGGATTGCGGGCGAGCTTGAGGAAGGTGTACGGGCCGATGAGCACCGGCTTGGTGGTGATGCCGAGCGCCTTCGCCTCGTTGAATTCGTCGAACGGCTTGGTGCTGTTGAGCTTGATGTCGGTGGCTTCGTCGACTTCCGGCACCAGATAGTGGTAGTTGGTGGTGAACCACTTCTTCATCGGCAGCGCGGTGACGTCGCCCTTGTCTCCCTGGTAGCCGCGGCCCATGGCGAACAGCGTCTCTTCGGGATTGTCGAAGGCGAGGCGCTGGTAGCGCTGCGGAATGACGTTCAGCAGGATGGCAGTGTCGAGCATTTGGTCGTAATAGCTGAAGTCGTTGCTCGGAATCAAATCGATTCCGGCTTCCTGCTGCAGCTTCCAATGCTTGGCGCGCAGCTCCTTGGCGGTGGCGCGCACGTCGTCGAGCGTTGCGGCACCCTTCCAATAAGCTTCGATAATCTTCTTCAGCTCGCGGTTCTGGCCGATGCGAGGGAAACCGGAGACGGAAGTGAGAACGGACATGAATCCTCCATCTGATATGAACAATGCAACCCGCTCAAGCTATCACAAATCGCCTTGATATAAGTCATTAAGAAAATTTGAGTGTCGTTATAAGCATGGTTTATACCAGTTGGCGCGATAGTTTCACGCCTCTCAACATCATGCCGATCGACAAGGAATTATTCAAAATCCTTGGCCGTCAGCAATGCGATGAGTTCGCCGCTGTGCAACTGCCATTGGTTGAACGGCTCGTTCGAGCCGAATACGGCGAGCGAAGCCGGCGACATGCCCAGATTCAGCAGCTCGAGCAGTGTCGCATCCGATTCGGAACTCGCCAGCCACTGGCATGCGATCGACACGGTGGGCTCATGGCCAAGCACCAACAATTCGCGATGCTTTTCCTTGGTCTGCGCAAGCTCGTCGAACACGGACTGCACTCCACCCTCATACAGGCTCTGGCGGTAGTCGACCTTCGGGTCGTCGCCGAACACCTTGAGCATGCGGTCGCATGTCTGTCTTGCTCTGGTGGCGCTGGAGCACGCGATACGCGTCGGCGCCATTTTGTGCGTGACCAAGCCTTTGGCGACGGCCTTCGCCTGCTTGCGTCCCTTGTCGGTCAGTTCGCGCCCGGCGTCGCCGCCGTCACCGAACGGTTCGGTCTTGGCGTGGCGCATCACCAGCAGCACGTATTTGTAATCCTTGGCTTTCTTCGCAACCTTCTTAAGGCTCGTTCCCATGGACGAATGCTCCAATCCTTAACGATCCGATGCGCGTCAACGCAACACACACGACTATTGTCTCAGAACACTTGCAAGAATCACCGTATCAATCGCCGATAGCCTCGACCTGCGCGTCGAGATCGCGCAGCACTTTGCGCAGCTTACGGTCGGAAATGTCACGCAGTTCAAGGTCTTCGAGCTGTTCGGCACGTTCTTCGGCGCTCAGGGAATCGATATCCGTGGTCGTGTCTTTCGTGGCACGGTCGCGTTTGCGCAACGCCTGGAATCCCGGAGCCATCGCACGGGATACCATAAGGAAACCGGTGTGCCCGATCATCTGATGGTCGGGGCGGATTGCCAAACCCTGCGCCTTCCAGTCACGTTCCAGCGTTTCCTGGATGTCCGGTTCCGTCCAGCAGCCGGCTTCGCGCAACGCCTCCGCCATACGACTCAGCTGCGTGGTGGTGGTCACATACGCCACGAGCACGCCTCCGGGGGCGATCACTCGATACGCCTGTTCAAGCCGGTTCCAAGGGTCGAGCATGTCAAGCATGATGCGGTCGAAGGAATGCTCCGGCAACGTGGCCGCCACCGAGTCGAAATCTCCAGTTTTCAAATCCCACCAAGCAGGGCGGCCTCCGAAATAGACCGTGGCGTTCGCTTCGGCCACGCGGGCGAATTCCGACCGCATCTCGATGGTGGTCAGCCGGCCGGACTCACTCACCGCGTCCAGCAGGTTGATGCTCATGGCGCCAGATCCGGCTCCGGATTCCAGCACGTTCATGCCGGAACGGATGTCGCCCAACTGAATTACCTGGGCAATGTCCTTCGGATACATGATCTGCGCGCCTCGAGGCATCGACAGCACATAGTCGGCCAGCCTCGGACGCATTACCGCGAACTGCCATCCACCGATGGCGCGCGTGCCCTTCCAAGGCTTGTTGGCGTCGCGTTCCGGATGGTCCTGGTTGATCTGGGTCTCGCGTTTGGCGCTCACCGTAACCACCACGGATCCCTCCAGCTGCCCAATCACGTCGTCGTGCAGAATGATGCCATGCGAGGTCTGCGTCACGCCACCAGGCACCAGCTGGTCGGTGATCTTATTGGATCTGCGATCCGTGAACTGCACTTTCTCGCCCGTCGTCAACGGTCCTCGACGCATCAATCGCTCCTTCATTGCAAACATGGATTCCATCATTGCGACAGCACGGTCAAGACCCGCCTGTCTGGCGCTATTCATGCTACAGCATGTTCCACCATGCAAAGCGCCAGTTACAGCGCGTACGCGTTCCAGCGCCCGTTCATGTGTGTCACCTCGAGCTTCAGGCCGAACACCTCGCTTAAGCGCGCGGACGTGAAGCCATGTTCCAAGTCGCCCGTGTACACGATGGTTCCGGGGGCCGGATCGTTGCCTGCCACATTGTCGGCATAAGCATCGGCTTCGTTGCCGGTGATTCTACCCATGATCGCCACATGGTCGAATCCCTGCGGAATCTCCTCAAGACGATGCGTCACCAATACCACGGCACGGTCTGATTGTTCGGCACCGACCCTGCTCAACGCACGAAGCGCGATCTCACGACCACCCAGGTCGAGTCCTGTGGTCGGTTCGTCCAGAATCAGCAAATCCGGATCGGCCATCAGCGCACGGCAGATCAGCACGCGCGTACGTTCGCCTTCCGAAAGCTTGAACATCATCTTGCCTTCGAGGTATTCGATGCCGAATTCGCGCATCAGGGAGCGCGCCTTGGCATAATCCTCGTCGGTGTAGGTGTCGCGCCAACGGCCGGTGGTCGCGGTCAATGCGGTCACGATGGCGTCGAGCGGATCTTCCTGAGGCGGGAACGCACGGCTCAGTTCCGCGGAACTCAAACCGATGCGGTTACGGTAGGAGAACACGTCCACTTTTCCGAGACGGTTGCCAAGAATGTCGACGGTGCCTTCGGACGGGAAGCCCCTGGTACTCATCATCTGCACCAGGCTTGATTTGCCGATGCCGTTAGGACCGAACAGCACCCATTTCTCACCTTTGTTGATTTCCAGATTGACTTTGGTGAGAATCACGCGCTTACGACGACGGAATTCCACGTCACTGAGTTTCAGCGCGATGTTCTGTTCCGGCATTCTTCCTCCCTTGCCGTTGTTCAGATTGCAGTCACGAAAACGCCTTCCGCCAGAATAATGCGTCCGGAGGAAGGCGTTCACGTATCGTCTACGTGGTGAACGGGTTATTCGGCGGCTTTGCCCTGCTCGGCCAGCACATCCTCGTAGACCTTGACGGTCTTGTCGGCGATCGACTCCCAACTGAAGCTGTCGCGTGCGCGTTCATATCCGGCCTGGCCCATCCGCTTCGCCTTTTCGGGGTCGGCCATGATGCGGTTGATGGCGTCGGCCATATCGTGTACGAACTTGTCTGGATTGGTCGGGGTGCCAGTGCCGTCGTGCAACTGGTCGACGGGCACGAGATAACCGGTTTCGCCGTCGACGACGACCTCGGGAATACCGCCTGTCGCGGAGGCTACCACGGGCAGACCGCAGGCCATGGCCTCAAGGTTCACGATTCCGAGCGGCTCGTAGATGGACGGGCAGATGAACGCGTCGCAACCGTGTTCGAGCGCGTTAAGTTCCGGCTTCGGCAGCATCTCCTCGATCCAGATGATGTTGCCGCGCTCCTCATCAAGCTTGGCGAACGCGGTTTTGACCTCGTTCATGATTTCCGGAGTGTCGGGCGCGCCGGCGCACAGCACGACCTGGATGCCCGGATCGACGAAATGCAACGCCTGCAGCAGGTACGGCAAACCCTTCTGCCTGGTGATGCGGCCGACGAACAGGAGCGTGGGCTTATTACGGTCGATGTTGTAACGTTCGAACACCTTCCAGCCCGGATCGTCGTCAGCCGGGATTTCGAACTGGCTCATGGTGATGCCGTTGTGCACCACGACCACCTTGTCGGGATCAAGATTCGGATATGCGGACAGGATGTCCTCGCGCATGCCGGCGGATACGGCGATGACGCGGTCGGCGTGCTCGTATGCGTCACGTTCAGCCCACGAGCTCAGGTCGTAGCCGCCGCCCAACTGCTCACGCTTCCATGGGCGGAACGGTTCGAGGGAATGCGCGGTGATGACCAGCGGCGTTCCGTGCAGCATCTTGGCAAGGTATCCGGCCAAGCATGCATACCACGTGTGCGCGTGGATAATGTCGGCGTCCACATCGTCGGCGATCTGCAGATCGACGCCGAACGTCTTCAGCGCGCCGTTTGCTTCCTGGAGTTCCTTGGGAACGTCGTATCCGACGACCTTGAGCGAACCTTTCGGATTGTCACCCGGGATTTCGGGAATCTCGTTTTCGGCACGTGGTCCGTCAAATGCACGAACCGTCACATCCACACGTTCCGCCAGAACCTTGGAAAGCTCCTCTGCGTGCACGCCTGCGCCGCCGTACACCTTGGGCGGATATTCACGGGAAAGGATGTCAACCTTCATATCTGTGCTCTCCTCTTCGAGTCAGGCAGTTGTTCCACCACTACTGTAAGGCAAATTTCCAAGGAAACGCCTGATTGTTTCATTCGTGTCACAAAGTTTTGCATCTTTTCTAAAAATGCAAACAAGGAGGTCAATAAACCAGGAACGAATAGTGTCGTCATTCGTGACTCGCATGCGAAAGCGGGGCTGCATCCTTCCATCGGATGCAGCCCCGCTCTGCGTTCATCGCCTTACCATCAGACGGCCGTACCATTCTGATCGAGGTTCGGATTATGCTTCGGGTTACCCGCCGTGAAGAACAGGCTAAGCACACCGACGGCAAAGACAGTGGAAACAGTTGCGATGAGCCACATCGGATGCGATGGCAGCCACATGACTACAAGGAATGCGATTGCGGACAATGCGATCAGCGCCCAGCTGGCCACGCGGAACCACTGGCGCACGGAATGCGGCGCCTTGAACATCTTGGGATTTGTGTAATCCGGATTGGTGGTCAGCAGGCTTTCGTTTTCCACGACGCTGCCGCCGGTCGGTTTCCATGGACCGTCGATGCCGTCCTGCAGGCGACGGGACTTCTCCTGAAGCTGGTATTCGTCAAGCATGCCGGAACGACCACGGCCTCTGGTCTGGTCGTACTGTTGGGGCACTCCCCTGCGGTTCTGCTTGGCTTGGGCACGTCGTTCGGCGCGATTTGGCATTGGTGCACTCCTTTGTTACTTGTTGCTGCATGCCACTTTAGCGCATGCCGGACCCGTACGCCGGCTGTTTTCCACGCTTCAGTCATATCAATTCAAGGAAAACGTTGCCTATAGGAAAAGTGGTCTTCATCCGCATGCCGATGGATGCGGATGAAGACCACTTGGATCCTGGTGTCGTCGTCGAATCAGCGCGGCAGCATCATCGGCCTTTTGGAAGCCACGATGGGCGCCGGAAGTTCAGTGGCACCGGTGAGGTATTCATCCACGGCAGCCGCGCAGGAGCGGCCTTCGGAAATGGCCCATACCACGAGGCTCTGGCCGCGGCCGGCGTCGCCGCAGGCGAATACGCCATCCTGGCTGGTGGCGAACTTATCGTTGCGAGCCACATTGCCGCGTCCGTCGAGGTCGACGGGCAGCTGATCCACGAGCGTGGTGGTGTCCGGATGCAGGAAGCCGACGGAGATGAGCACCAGATCGGCCGGAATCACGCGTTCGGTGCCCGGCTGGCGGGTGAATGGGCCGTTTTCGCCGGGTGCCACGTTCACGACCTTGAGACCGGTCACATGTCCGTTCTCGTCGGCCACGAAGCCTTCGGTGGCGGTGGAGTGCTCCACCTTCACCTTGGCCTGTTCCTCTTCGATGCCGACGAAGTTCACGGAATCCGTGCTGTACACGTATTCAGCACGCTGAGTTTCAAAACCTTCCTCCATGGAGGAGGTCTTCTGGTACAGGCGTGCGAAAGTCGGCCACGGTTGGTTGGCCGGGCGTTCGCTTGGTTCCTGCGGCATGATCTGCAGCACGGTGACGTCTTTGGCGCCTTGGCGAATGGACGTGCCCAAGCAGTCGGATCCGGTATCGCCGCCGCCGATGATCACGACATGCTTGCCTTCGGCGGTGATGTCATTGACTGGCTTAACGCCGTAGACGCGGCGGGTTGCATCAGGCAGGAACTCCATGGCGAAGTGGATGCCCTTGAGTTCACGGCCCGGAATCTTCATATCGCGCGGCACGGTGGAACCGATGGCGACGACCACGGCATCGTAGCGGGAGCGCAAATCGTCCCAAGAGATGTCTTTGCCGATCTCCACGCCGGTGCGGAACACAGTGCCTTCGGCCTCCATCTGTTCCACACGGCGGTCAATGAGCCGCTTGTCGAGTTTGAAGTTCGGAATGCCGTAGCGCATCAGACCGCCGATGGCGTCATCACGCTCGTATACGACCACGGTGTGGCCGGCGCGGGTGAGCTGCTGGGCGCATGCCAGACCGGATGGGCCGGAGCCGACCACTGCGACGGTCTGGTCGGTCAGACGCTGCGGAGGCAACGGCTTGACATAGTCGAGATCCCATGCCTGATCGATGATCGTGCATTCGTCGTTCTTGATCATGGTCGGCGGCTGGTGGATGCCCAGCACGCAGGCGGCCTCGCACAGCGCGGGGCAGATGCGGCCGGTGACCTCAGGGAAGTTGTTCGTCTCGGACAGGCGGTTGTACGCATCCTCCCACTTCTCCTGGCGGACCAGATCGTTGAATTCTGGAATGATGTTGCCCAGTGGGCAGCCGTTCATGCAGAACGGCGTGCCGCAATCCATGCATCGGGCCGCCTGTTCGGTGGTCCAAGGTTGCAGGCCGGATTCGGCGTGGACGTCGAACCAATCCTTGATTCGCTCCTCGACGGGGCGTTCGGCCAGTTCGCGACGGGTACGGACCTTCAGGAATCCACGTGGATCTCCCATGTCAGCGCGCTCCTTCCATAACCTGCTCGTACACCTGTTCCCAGACGCCGGGCGTATTGAAATCGATATTGTTCTCTTCGGCGTTCTTCATCGCCTTCTGCATGGCGAGGAAGTGCCTCGGCACGATGTGCGTGAATCGCTTGGATACATTCTTCCAGTCGGCGAGCAGTCCGGCCGCGAATGCGGAGCCGGTCTCTTCCGCGTGCTGCTTGACCAGGCCGTGCACGATTTCGTCCGACTCACTGTCGAGCGGTTCGAACAGCAGTGCGCCGTTGGTGGCGGCTGCCGGGTTGACCTGCTTCATATCGAGATCGAGCACGTACACGTGGCCGCCGGAGAAGCCTGCACCGAGGTTGCGGCCTGTGGGACCGAGAATCACGACGGTGCCGCCGGTCATGTATTCGCATCCGTGGTCACCGACGCCTTCCACCACGAAGGTGGCGCCGCCGTTGCGTACGCCAAAGCGTTCGCCAGCGCGTCCCGCCACGAACATCTGGCCAGAGGTGGCGCCGAAACCGGTGACATTGCCTGCAATCACGTTCTCATGCGGATCAAAGGTGATGCCCGCTTCCGGACGCACGACCATACGGCCGCCGGACAAGCCCTTGCCTGCGTAGTCGTTGACTTCGCCGTATATGCGGATGGTTTCGCCGCGTGGGATGAACGCGCCGATGGACTGGCCGCCCGCACCGTGGAAGGTCATGTCGATGGTGTCGTCCGGCAGACCTTCCTCGCCGTAGCGCTTGGTGATCTCGTAGCCGACCATGGTGCCAAGCGTACGGTACACGTTGCGGATTGGCATCTCGATGCGCACCGGCTCCTTCTTCTCAAGGGCTGGCTGCGCAAGCTCGATGAGCTTGTTGTCGAGCGCCTTGTCGAGCTCGTGGTTCTGCTCGATGGTCTGATGCAGGATGGTTCCCGGAACCGGTCCCGGCTGCATCAGCACGTTGCTCAAATCGATGCCGTCGGACTTCCAACGCTTGATCGCTTCGTTCTGATCGAGGCATTCGACATGGCCGACAGCCTCCTCCAAGGTGCGGAAGCCAAGCTGTGCGAGCAGTTCGCGCACTTCCTCGGCAATGAACATGAAGAAGTTGATAACGTGCTCCGGCTTGCCCTTGAAGCGTGCGCGCAGTTCGGGATCCTGGGTGGCGATGCCCTGCGGGCAGGTGTTCTTCTGGCAGGCGCGCATCATGACGCAGCCTTCGACGATCAATGCGGCGGTGGCGAAGCCGAATTCCTCGGCGCCAAGCAGGGCTGCGATCACCACGTCGCGTCCGGTCTTGAGCTCGCCGTCGCACTGCACGGTGATGCGCGAACGCAGGCCGTTGAGCACGAGCGTCTGCTGGGTTTCGGACAGACCGATCTCCCATGGGGTGCCGGCGTGCTTGATGGCGTTGAGCGGAGCCGCGCCGGTGCCGCCGTCGTAGCCGGAAATCAGCACCACGTCGGCATGGCACTTGGCCACGCCGGCGGCGATGGTGCCGACGCCGAATTCGGAGACGAGCTTGACGTGCACGCGAGCCTTCGGATTCGCCATCTTCGCATCGTTGATCAGCTGCTTCAGATCCTCGATGGAATAGATGTCGTGGTGCGGCGGCGGGGAGATGAGCTCTACGCCCGGGGTCGCGTGACGCACCTTGGCGATCCACGGCGGGACCTTGGCTCCCGGAAGGTGGCCACCCTCACCCGGCTTGGCGCCTTGGGCGAGCTTGATCTGCAAATCAGTGGCGTGCACGAGGTAATCGCTGGTCACGCCAAAACGCGCCGATGCGATCTGCTTAATCTTGCTGTAGCGCAGCGGATCGTTGATACGATCCTCGGATTCGCCACCTTCGCCGGAGTTAGAACGTGCACCGATGGTGTTCATCGCGATGGCGAGGGTCTCATGCGCTTCCTGGGAGATGGATCCGTAGCTCATGGCGCCGGTGGAGAAACGCTTGACGATCTCGCTGGCCGGCTCAACCTCGCTGATGTCGATCGGCTTGCGGTCGGACTTGAACTTCATCAGTCCGCGCAGCGTCATCAGACGGTTGGAGGTGTCGTTGATGTGCGCCGAATACTTCTTGAACATGTCGTAATCGCCGCGCTGGGTGGACTGCTGCAGCAGGAAGATGGCCTCAGGATCATTGAGGTGATCCTCGCCGGTGCGGCGCCACTTGTACTCGCCGCCGGTGCGCAGGTTGCGGTGCGGACGGGCGGTCCACTGCGACGGGTAGGCCACACGGTGACGAATGGCAACCTCTTCGGCCAGTTCGTCGAGTCCGACGCCGCCGACGCGGGAGGTGGTGCCGGTGAAGTATTTGTCGATGACGTCCTTGTTCAGGCCGATGGCTTCGAACAACTGCGCGCCGCGGTAGCTCATGATGGTGGAGACGCCCATCTTGGCCATGATCTTGAGCACGCCGGTGGACAGCGCGTTGGTCAGGTTCTTCACTGCGGTTTCGGCATCGACGTTGAGATACCCATTGCGGGACAGGTCTTCGACGGATTCGAACGCCAGATACGGGTTGACTGCTGCCGCGCCGTAGGCGATTAGCAGAGCGACATGGTGGATTTCGCGCACATCGCCGGCCTCCACGACCATGGAGATCTGGGTACGCGTGTGTCTGCGCAGCAGGTGGTGCTGCACCGCGGAAGTGAGCAGCAGTGATGGAATCGGTCCCCACGTGTAGTTGGATTCACGGTCGGAGAGCACAAGGAAGTTGGACCCGTTTGCGATGGCCTCATCGACTTCCTGGAAGATTTCCTCAAGACGTTCCTTCAGTGCCTTGCCGCCGCCTGCGACCTGATAAAGACCCTTGACGACGAACGGCTTGTAGTAGCCGCCGAGGATCTTGGCGCGGTCGAGGCGCTTGAGCTGCGCCATTTCGTCGGAGTTGAGCACCGGCAACGGAATGAGGATCTTCTTGGCGTGCAGTTCGGAATCGGCCAGCAGGTTCGGCTCGGGACCGATGGCGGATTCGAGGCAGGTCACGATCTTTTCACGTTCCCAGTCGAGCGGCGGGTTGGTAACCTGCGCGAACTTCTGGGTGAAGTAGTCGAACAGCATGCGGCTGCGGGAAGAGAGCGCGGCCATAGGCGCGTCGTTGCCCATGGATCCGAGCGGTTCCTTACCGGTGTTGGCCATCGGGGCGAGCAGCAGCTTCAGGTCCTCTTCGGTGTAGCCGAAGGCACGCTGACGGCGCTGCACGGACTGGCCGGAGTGGTTGACGTGCTCGCGCTTGGGCAGCTGGCTCATCTCGACGGTGTTGCCTTCGACCCACTGGCGGTACGGATGCTGGGCAGCGAGGTTCTTCTTGATTTCTTCGTCGGGGATGATGCGGCCTTCATCGGTGTCGACGAGGAACATCTTGCCCGGCTCCAAGCGGCCCTTGGACACGATGTGCTCCTCGGCGTTCTCCGGAAGCACGCCGGTTTCGGAGGCGAGCACGATGTAACCGTCGTCGGTGAGCTGCCAGCGGCCGGGGCGGAAGCCATTGCGGTCGAGCAACGCGCCGACCTGAGTGCCGTCGGTGAAGATGATGTGCGCGGGGCCGTCCCACGGTTCGATCAGTGTGTTGTTGTATTCGTAGAACGCCCTAACGTCGGGATCGAGCTGGTCGTTCTTCTCCCATGCCGGCGGCAGCATCATGGAGATGGCATGCGGCATGGAACGTCCGGACAGGTGCAGCAGTTCGAGGCATTCGTCGAACGTGCCGGAGTCGGAGTAGCCCGGGGTCGCGATCGGCAGCAACGGCTTGAATTCGCCAAGCAGTTCGGAGCTCAGTCGACCTTCTCGCGCGGACAGCCAGTTACGGTTACCCTGGATGGTGTTGATCTCGCCGTTGTGAGCCAGCTGGCGGAACGGCTGTGCGAGCGGCCAGCTCGGGAACGTGTTGGTGGAGAAACGGGAGTGCACGATGGCGATCTTCGCCTTCATGCGCTCATCGGAAAGGTCCAGGAAGAAGGGTTTGATCTGCATGGTGGTGAGCATGCCCTTGTAGGTGATGGTGCGTGCGGAAAGGGACGCGAAGTAGATGCCCACCTCGTGTTCCACACGCTTGCGGATGCGGAACGTCTTGCGGTCCAGTTCGATGCCGGCGAGCTGCCCTTCGGGGTCGGCCACGACCAGCGTCTTGAACGCGGGCATGCTGGCGAGCGCCTGCAGTCCGAGTCCGTCCGGGTTGGTGGGTACGACGCGCCATGCGAGTACTTCGAGGCCTTCTTCGCGCACGATTTTGGCGATGGCCTGTTCTTGTTGGCCGGAGGTGGCGATGTCTCGGTCGAGGAACGCGATGCCGGCGGCGTAGTGGCCTTCTTCGGGTAGTTCGACGCCTGCGGTGGCGCGCATGAATTCGTCGGGCATGCTCATGAGGATGCCCGCGCCGTCGCCGGTGTTTTCTTCGGCGCCGACCGCGCCACGGTGGTTGAGGTTGACGAGCACTTCAATGGCGTCGTCGACGATTTTGCGTTCGGGGCGCTTGTTGAGGGTGGTGACCATACCCACGCCGCAGGCGTCATGCTCGGCGTCGGGATCGTACATACCTTGGGAATCATGGATCGTGAGATCTAACGGGGTGTGGAAAGTCACCGAAACCACCTTCAATGTTTTTGGGCAAGAAAAGTCTTGCGGTTCTTTAATGCGCGGTTTAGAATAGCGCGCCTTTGTGTCGTGGATATTTCCGTGTCCATATAACGAATACCCAGAAAAGTCAAGGTACATTTTCTTGAGGAAATGTGGAGAATTCACAACGCACTGGGCTCTCATGCCAACTCATCCAAGTATCGACGCATGCCGTTATGCTGGTTGCCTGTCCGAATAGCACAGGGGGAGCCGATATGTGGCTGAGACGGGCTTTGCCCGGACCCTCATACCTGATCAGGGTAATGCCTGCGTAGGAATGTCACGAACAGTGCGCACATGCGTTCCCCTGTGTCGGCGATCATAGACTGGTCGCCCCCGTAAGGAAGAGAGGGAATTGGCATGTCTGCCATGTCGCAACCGTCCGTTCAGAGCGGATCCGATTCGAAGAAGCTCACTCCAAAGAACGTTTTGCTGGGCTTGCAGCATGTGTTGGTGTCTAATGTGTGGCTTGATCCGGTATTTGTGGCCGGTGCCATTGGGTTGCCGTTGGCCTTGTCTTCGAATATGGTGAACGCCATTTTCATCGTGTCCGGTTTGGTCACGTTGATTCAGGCCACGAAGTTGGTGCGTCTGCCGATTGTACAAGGTCCGTCTGCCGCGTTTGACGCGTTGATGATTGCCGCTGGTACCGCCGGTTCGTTGGCTGCGGCTGGCACGTCGATTTTTGTTAGTTCGCTGATTTTTCTGGTGTTGTGTCTGACTCGTGTGATTGAGAAGATGCGTTTTCTATTTGCGCCGATGGTTTCCGGCGTGATTATTTTTCTGGTGGGCGTTTCGCTGTCGAGTTTCACATTGAGTGAGTTTCTTGGCGGCGCTCCCGGCGATGACGGGTTCGCTGATCCGAAGACGCTGGCCGTGTCTGTGGTGACTTGCGTGTTGGTGGTGGTGCTTTCCCAGTTCGGCAAAGGCATGGTCAGGGCGCTTTCCTATTTGATTGCGCTGGTTGTCGGCACTTCGCTCTCCATAGTGTTTGGCATGGCGGATTTTTCCGGGGTTGCGTCCAAGCCTTGGTTCGGTCTTCCTCAGATCATGCCATATGGCGGTTTTGATTTTGATGCTGCGGTTTTTGTACCGTTCTTCATCGCATATATGGTTGCGATTATGGAAGCGCTTGGCGTGTATCAGGCGGCCAGCGAGATTCAAGGCGTCAAGCTTGAGGATCGCCAGGTTCGTTATGGTTTGTCCGGCGAAGCGGCTGGTTCCGCTATTTCTTCGCTGATCGGTGGCTTCACCACTACCGCATATCCACAGAATGTCGCTTTACTGAAGGTTACGGATGAGGGCAAGTCCCACACACGCGTGCCGGTGATCATCGCCGGTGTGGTGTTTGTGGCACTTGGTTTCGTGCCGAAAGCCGGCGCGATGTTGTCGCTGATTCCCTCCCCTGTAATCGGCGGCATTTTCCTTCCGGCTGCGGCGAGCCTGATCAGTACGGGCTTCAATACACTGCGCAAGGCAGAGCCGGACGACCGATCCCAAGTAGTCATCGGCTTGTCACTGCTGTTGGGTATCGCGTTGCCGAACGCATTGAGCGGTCTTGAGGGCGGCGCTCACGTGTTCTTCTCCAATTCGATTCTGGTCGGCGCGTTCTGCGTGGTGATTCTCAAAGCGTTGCTGATCGATTTGCCGAATCTAATCAATCGTCGCAAAACAGCCGTGGGCAACAACGGGGATCAGGCACAAGCTTGATTCATGGCCAACCGTTACCGAAATTCAACATAGGAAAGGAACATTGCATCATGACATCGATGTCGCTAAACACTGAAGCGCAGCAGGTCAAGGCAGATGTGCTTGAGTTCATCGAAAAATACGGATGCGAAACCGCGCCGGATGAGGCGTTCGACGCACTCGCACGACAGATTTTCGCTTTTCAGTACGCTCATAACATGCAGTATCGCACGTATTGCATGTCTCGCAGGGTGACTCCGCAGACGTTGTCCAGCTGGATGGATATTCCACCGATGCCGGTGGATGGGTTCAAGATGCTGACGCTCACTTCGGTTCCCGAGACGGAGTGCGAGGCCGTGTTTATGACCAGCGGCACCACGCATCCTGGCCAGCGTGGACGCAACTATCATCCTGATCTTGAGGTGTGGGACGCTTCGATGATCGGCCCGTTCCGTCATTTCATCATGCCGGACCGCGAGCGTATACGCATCGCAGTGCTCTCCCCCGCTTGGGAGATGAATCATAATGGTTCGTTGGCCCGTTATCTGACGCGTGCGGTGGAGCGGTGCGGTAGCGAGGGCAGCGGCTTCTTCTTCCATGAGGATGGATTGGACTTCGCGGGCGTGGAGAGATTCCTCAATCAGGCGGTGGCCGATGGCGAGCCGGTGATGCTGATGGGTGCCTCGTCCGCATACCTGTATCTGCTTGACTATCTTGCCAAGCAGGGCAAGACCTATGCGTTGGCGAAGGATTCGCGTGTGTTCGATACCGGTGGATTCAAGAGCACAAAAACCGATATGACGGTCGATGACCTGTATGCGAGGTTCTCTGAAGTGTTCGGCGTCGCGCGCACGCACTGTGTGAACATGTATGGTATGACGGAGTTGAGTTCACAGATTTACGATCAGAATCTGCTGTCGTACTATACGGATGGCTCGTCGAATTATTTGAAGGCCACGCCGTCGTGGGTTCGTTCCGTGTTTCTCGATCCGGCGACCCTCATGCCTGTTCCCGACGGCAAGCAGGGTGTGATCGCGCATTACGATTTGGCGAATTGGAATTCCTGCCTGGCGATTTTGACGGAGGATCTTGGCGTGCGCACCGCTTCCGGTTACGAACTCAATGGTCGTGCGAAGGGTGCGGAGGCACGTGGCTGCTCCATCGCCGTCGATGAGGTGATGGCGGCGAACGCATGAGCGTCATCGATGTTTTCCATGCGCCGCGCGGTTTCGTGTTTCAGGATTTCGAAACGCGCGACATCATCACCGATCATGGTGAGGTCACGTTACGATATCCGGTGCTCACTGCGGAGATAATCCGTGATTTGTGCGGGACGGTACGTCGTAATCGGCTGCAGGCACTGTCGGCATATTCCGTCGAACGCATTGTGGATGTTATCGGTAAGGCTGTGGCATTGTGGACGGATCCCGATTATGAGGGACGTCTGCTTGCCGAATCGTTGATTCCCTCCATTACCGGCTATGATCCGACGATGACGCGCATCGAGTTGAAACGTTACATGCGCATGTTCCGTAGACGCGAGCTGTTGCGTTTTCTCGACGATGAGCTGTCGAGCCCGCGCATGCTGGATGAATACCGTCCGAACAAGTCCGGCGGATACACGCGCCTGTACGGACCGGATCTGACGTTCCACGTGTTCTCCAGCAATGTTCCCGGCATTCCTGTGTGGAGCATGACCATGAGTTTGCTGACGAAAAGCGCGATCATCGGCAAATCCTCGTTCGACGAGCCGCTGATGCCCGTGCTCTTCGCGCGCTCCTTGGCGCAAATCGATCCGGATCTTGCTGACGCTTTGGCCGTGGTGCCATGGCGCGGCGGCACTGTGGAACTTGAAGACATGGCGATCGGCGAAGCGAACGCCGTGATCGCCTACGGTTCTTCGCACACCACCGAAGCCATCCGTCCACGTGTCGGCGCCGGCAAACCGTTCCTCAGCTATGGTGCTCGCATTGGCTTCTCACTGATTGGCCGCGAAGCATTGCGCGCGGACACGCATGTGCAGACCGTGCACCGCATGGCCGTGGACGTGGCCACCTACGACCAACAAAGCTGTTTGGCGCCGCAAACCATCTTCGTGGAACGAGGCGGAGCCATCTCCCCCGCGCAAACCGCCGAACTGCTTGCCCGCGAACTCGACTCGCAGCAGCACAAATATCCAAGATCCACCCCCTCCGATGAAGAATCGCTCGCCATACGCAGAGCGCGTTCAGAAACCGAAATGAAGGCGCTGTTCATGGCGGCACCGGCATCAGACGGTTCCGTGGCCCAAAGCAACCTACAGGCGCCGTTCGTCATCGAATCGCCGCAAGGCACCAACTGGACCGTACTCTACTTCCCCAATACCGACAGTCTCACCTCATTGGCGACCCCACTCAACCGCACCATCAACCTCGTCGCCGTGGACCAGCTCGAAAACGCGCTGCCAACGTTGAAACCATATCGCGTTTGGCTGCAAACCTGCGCGATCGCCGCCAGCTCATCCAGACTGTTCACGCTTGCGCAGCACGTGGGCGAATACGGCATCGATCGCATCTGTCCCATCGGCGAAATGAACCGTGCGAAATCCGGATGGCACCACGATGGCGGATTCAACATCCTCGATCTTGTCAGAGCCGTCGATATCGAACGCAACACTGACCGTTATTCCGACACCTTCGACATCGACTACGAATAATCCCAAGGAAACCCCATGAACCAGCAACCCACAAGTCGACCGCTCACCGGCAAAACAGCCATCGTCACCGGAGCAAGCCGAGGCATCGGCGCCGCAATCGCACTAAGACTCGCGCAACTCGGCGCCAACGTGACCATCGACTACCTAAGCAACAACGAACGCGCGCAACAGACCGCGCAACATATCGAACACGACGCCGCAGCGCTAGGACGCATCATCGTATGCAAGGCAGACGTGACCGACCCAGACCAAGTCAACGAACTCACGCAAACCACGGCCAACACTTTCGGCAGCATCGACATCCTCATCAACAACGCACTCAGTCACTACTCGTTCGACCCGCGCAACCGCAGTACCTTCGACAACACCGACTGGAACGACTATGCAATCCAGCTCGAAGGATGCCTCAAAGGCACCTACAACACCTGCACAGCCACACTGCCATACATGCGACGCCAATCATGGGGACGTATCGTCAACATCTCCAGCAACCTCGTCGACAGCCCCATCGTCCCCTACCACGACTACATAGCCGCCAAAGGCGCACTCATCGGGCTCACACGCTCGCTGGCGCAGGAAGCCGGCGCGTGGGGCATCACGGTGAATGCCATCGCCGCAGGTCTGACCGTAGGCACGGATTCAAGCCGCGCCACTACTGAAGATATTCGCGAACATATCATCGAACAGACGCCTTTGGGACGGCTCGCCACTGCCGACGACATCGCAGGGGGCGTAGCGATGCTGGTGGGTGAGGATGCGCGTTTCATCACCGGACAGACATTGCATGTCGATGGCGGACTCACGATGCGCTGATTGTGAACATCCGGCGACAGCCTCGTTCGAGGCGCTATGCCATCGGGCCTCGAATGCAACAACCTGCATCCGAGGCCCGTTTCAATCTGCACACTGTATCCGCCCATACCAAGATGGGCCATCTAAAACCAATTCGTCAGAGGATTATCGGCATCACAACGAACAGGCGTCGAAGAAACGCTCGATGATGGTGTCGTTGAGCAGGCGTCCGGTTCGGGTTGGAATCACACGTCCGTCACGGATCACGATAAGACCTTCGTCTTCCATGGGTTGGATGCGAGCCATATCAGCCGTGTTTCCAAGGCGGCTCAAATCAAGGCCTTCACGCATGCGCAGACCAAGCATGATGATTTCTTCGAGGTTCTCCTCTTTGGAGATTCGTTCACTTCCCGACCATGGCACATCGCCGGCGTTGATAGCCTGCCCCCACATGCGTGGATGTGCGATATCCCAGCTGCGCAAACCCGAAGTTTTGACTGTTTCGGTTTTTTCCTCCGGCGCAGACTGTTCGACACCCAGCACATTGCCATAGTGGCTGTGCGCACCCGGTCCGAGTCCGGCCCAGTCGACATTGCGCCAGTAGCCAAGATTATGTTGCGATTCATAGCCGGGGCGTGCCCAATTGCTGATCTCGTACCATTCAAGACCGGCCGCTCCCAACAGATCGTCGGCGATCTCATATTTGGTTGCCTCATCGTCGTCATCGGGTGTGGGCAATGTTCCCGCATCGATCTGACGGCCCATTTTCGTATTCGGAGCAACCGTCAACGCATATGCCGAAATATGGTTGACGCCTAAATCAATCGCCGTGCGTACGGAAGTCCTCCAATCGTCAAGGCTCTCCCCCGGTGCGCCGTAGATCAAATCGACGCTGGATCGCATGCCTGCGGCATTCGCGGCCGCAACCCCTGCCGCAACATTGGCTGGGGTATGGGTACGGTCCAAAGTTTTCAGCACGCTTGGCACGGCCGACTGCATACCGAAGGAAATACGGTTGAAGCCGCCGTCCGCGAGTTCCTTCACATAATCGGCGTTCACCGTGTCCGGATTCGCTTCGGTGGTGATTTCCGCATTCTCGGCAATGCTCCACGTATCGCGCACTGCATTCAACATAGCCACCAGATCCGAGGCTTTCAGAATCGTGGGCGTGCCACCGCCGAAGAAGACGGTGGCCGCTTCCGGTTCGTCAATGCCGTGCGCGCTCTGCCAATCGCGAACGATCGACATTTCTCGAATCACCATGTTGGCGTAGTTGCCGCGCGATGCGCCCGCTCCCATATCGACGGCGGTATACGTGTTGAAATCACAATACCCACAGCGACGCATGCAGAACGGTACGTGAATGTAGACTTCGAACATCAGCCTTCGGTCTTCTGGGCTGCACGAATCTTGTCTTTGGTATCACGGTCATTGCCGGCATCTCCGGTCGACAATGCGGCGATGAACGCCTCCTGCGGCACCTCGACATGGCCGAGCATCTTCATGCGTTTCTTGCCGGCCTTCTGCTTTTCGAGCAGCTTGCGCTTACGGGAAATGTCGCCGCCATAGCACTTGGCAAGAACGTCCTTACGCAAGGCACGAATGTTCTCGCGTGCGATGATGCGGGAGCCGATGGCGGCCTGAATCGGGATTTCGAACTGCTGGCGAGGAATGAGCTCACGCAGCTTCTTCGTCATCATCACACCGTAGGAATACGCCTTATCCTTATGCACGATGGCGCTGAACGCATCGACCTTCTCGCCCTGGATGAGAATGTCAACCTTCACCAGATCGGCGGACTGTTCGCCGTCCTCATGGTAGTCCAGCGACGCGTAACCCTTGGTGCGGCTCTTCAACTGGTCGAAGAAGTCGAATACGATTTCGGCCAGCGGAATTCGATAATGCATTTCCACACGGTCGGCGGAAATGTATTCCATGGTGCCCATTTGGCCACGATGGTCCTGGCACAGGTCCATGACGGCGCCGATGAATTCCTTCGGCGTGATGATGTCGGCGGCAACCATCGGTTCGACGATCTGCTTGATCTTGCCGTCGGGAAATTCACTCGGATTGGTCACACGATACACGGAATTGTCTTCCGCGGTGACCTCGTACGGCACGTTAGGCGCGGTGGAGATCAGATCAAGATTGAATTCGCGGCTCAGTCGTTCGGTCACGATCTCCATGTGCAGCAGGCCAAGGAAGCCGCAGCGGAAGCCGAAGCCCAGCGCCACAGACGTTTCCGGCTCATAAATCAGGGCCGCGTCGTTGAGCTTGAGCTTATCGAGCGCCTCGCGGAGTTCCGGATACTGCGCATTGTCGATCGGGAACAGACCCGCGTAGACCATGGGCTGCGGGTCACGGTAGCCTTCGAGCGGATCGGCCGCGGGCTTGAGCGCGGAAGTGATGGTGTCGCCCACCTTGGACTGGCTGACGTCTTTCGCGCCGGTGATAACATAACCGACCTCACCCGCACCAAGCGCCTTTGTAGGCATCATGTCTGGGCTGATCACGCCGATTTCAATCGGATCATGGGTCATGCCAATACCCATCATGTGCAGTTTCTCACGGGAACGCAACTCGCCATCGACCATACGAATGTAGGTGACGATGCCGCGGTAGGAGTCGTAGACGGAGTCGAAGATCAGCGCACGCGCGGGAGCTTCCGGATCGCCGGTTGGTGCAGGAACGTCGGCAACAATGCGGTCGAGCAGTTCGGCCACGCCTTCGCCGGTTTTGCCGGACACGCGCAGCACTTCGGAAGGATCGCAGCCGATCAGGCCTGCGATTTCCTCGGCATGCTTGTCTGGTTCCGCGCTGGGAAGATCGATTTTGTTCAGTACAGGAATGATGGCCAGATCATGGTCGATGGCCATATACAGGTTCGACAGGGTCTGCGCTTCGATGCCCTGCGTCGCGTCGACGAGCAGCACTGCGCCTTCGCATGCGGCGAGAGCGCGGGAAACCTCATAAGTGAAATCGACGTGGCCTGGAGTGTCGATCATGCCGAGGGTATATTCGGTGCCGTCGAACGTCCACGGCACGCGCACAGCCTGCGATTTGATGGTGATGCCACGCTCCTGCTCAATATCCATACGATCCAGGAAACGATCACGCATCTCACGTTCGGGCACGATGCCGCTGAGCTGCAGAATACGGTCTGCCACCGTGGACTTGCCGTGATCGATATGCGCGATGATGCAGAAATTGCGAATCAACGACTGATCGGTGAAACCGGGCTGGTTATGCTGCTGGCCCACGCCATCCTCCTCTTGAAATATTCGACGCAAACGATTCTAACCGCTAGTATCGGCATGGTGAGTCGCGACACTCCTAAGCCCGTTGGCAATTTATCCGCGCGCCATGTTATCATCATCGTTTGTATGTCCTTATAGAAAACGTCGTTTGGAGAAATAGTGGCAAACATCAAGTCGCAGAAGAAGCGCGTTCTCACCAACGAGAAGGCCCACAAGCGCAACGTGGCCGTGAAGTCCAGCCTGAAGACTGCCGTTCGCGCCACCCGTGAAGCTATCGCCGCCGGCGATAAGTCCGCAGCAGAAGCCGCCTACAAGGTCGCAGCTCAGAAGCTCGACAAGGCTGCTGGCGCTGGCGTGATCCACAAGAACCAGGCTGCTAACCGCAAGTCCGGTCTTGCCGTGGCCATCAACGCTCTCTGAGTTTTAGAAGCTCACAGCTAACGAAAATCCCGCAGGTTTTTCCTGCGGGATTTTTTGTTACGCAAATGTCTTCCGTTTAATTACCATCTCACTGTCGCTACCTACGCTTGTCACACTTGCGTTTGTCGGAATCCTTATCAGAATGAATGACCGGTCGTTTCAGATATTTCGCTTCACTTGGCAGATATGTATTATGACGCACCAACGCTCCCGGAAGCTGAATGTCGAAAATCACCGATACCAATCGCATGCTGACCATCAATGCGACGATCAGCAGATCAAGCACCACTTCGGCTGGAAAACTGACGATTCCAGCGTCCACGCCTTTGCAGACAAGCACCGTCAGTACGCACCCCACGGCAGATGGAACCGCATACCAATGTTTGTCACGAATCACCATCGGCACTTCGTTGATGAGCATGTCTCGAATCAGGCCACCTCCAAGCGCGGTGAACATGCCGAGAAAAACCGCGGTCATGCCTGACGTGTGGTACATCATGGCTTTGCTGGTACCGTTGACCGCATACAATCCCAATGCCAGAGCGTCCAACGACAGCATGGACCATTTGAGCTTGTTGATTTCGGGATGGCACACCGCTACAGCCACCGAAGCGAGCAGCGCGACGATCACCAAACCCTTGTCTGATACGCCGACTGGTGGCGAAATACCCAACAGCAAGTCACGGATGATGCCTCCGCCCAGTGCGGTGAGCCATGTGGTGACGAGAATCGCGAAAATGTCGTAGCCTTTGCGCACGGCAGCGAGTCCGCCGCACATGCCGCAGCAGAACGTCGCCAAATACTCAATCCCCCAGAAGAAGGCATTACTTTCCAACGCCACCGGCATGCTTCCCTTTCCCTTCCCTCACTTTCGGATTTCGCGACTTCCCATCGTACACAGACAAAGCGTGAGGACGGAACATGTGTTGCTCGACCGTAGGCTTGGCCGAACGGCCTTGAGTGTGTCGAGCAACATATGTTCCGCCCTCACGCGGGGTCAGAACCCATAAAAGTCAGTCGCGAGAAATCAGCAGACCTTCCACATCCAGTTGTGCGGATCCTCGATCTCGCCAAGCTGGATGCCCAGCAGCTGGTTGCGCAGGTTCACGGTGAATTCGCCGGAGTTGCCGTCGGCAACGGTCACGTCGAACTTCTCGGACTTGAAACGACCGATCGGGGTGATGATGGCTGCGGTACCGCAAGCGAACACCTCGGTGACTTCGCCGGACTTGATGTCTTCGAGCAACTGGTCCAGAGCGATCATGGTTTCGACCACGTCGTGGCCGTTGTCCTGGATGAGCTGAATCAGGGAGCGACGGGTCACGCCCGGCAGAATGTTGCCGGTCAGAGACGGGGTCTCCACGTGGCCGTCCTTGTGCACGACCATCATGTTCATGCCGCCAAGCTCCTCGAGGTAGGTCTTGGTAGCGGCGTCGACGAAGCAGACCTGCTCGCAGCCGTGGTCGATGCCGGTGTATTCGCCCAGCAGGGATGCGGCGTAGTTGCCACCGCACTTGGCGAAGCCGGTGCCACCAGGGCCGGTGCGGAACCACTTGTCTTCAACCCAGATGCTGACCGGCTTCACGCCGCCTGGGAAGTACGGGCCGGACGGAGATGCGATCACGCAGTAGTCCACTTCCTGCGGAGCACGCACGCCGAGGAACGGCTCGGAAGCGAACATGAACGGACGCATGTACAGGGTGTACTCGCGGCGGGTCGGAACCCAGTTCACGTCACGCTTGACGAGGGCGGCCACGGAACCGATGAAATCGTCGATCGGCAGTTCCGGCAGGTACAGACGCTTGGCAGAGTTCTGGAAACGCTCGGCGTTCGCATCCGGACGGAACAGCCAGGTGGAACCATCGGCATGACGGTAGGCCTTCAGACCTTCGAAGCATTCCTGAGCGTAGTGCAGAACGGATGCGCCCGGATCCATCTTCAGCGGCGCATACGGCTCGATGCGGCGGTCTCCCCAGCCTTCGCCCTTGGTCCAAGTCATGTGGGCCATGTTGTCGGAGAAGACCTGACCGAATGCCGGCTTGTCGATGAGTTCGGCACGTTTGGCGTCGGATGCCGGGTTTTCGTTCGGGAGCACGGTGAACTTCTCGGTGAGCTTGTCAAGCTCTGCCGGATCGTGATGATTCTGTTCAGTCATTCTTTACTTCTTCTTGTTGCAGCCGCCCGAAAGCGGCCAGCGGTTGTTGGTATTCCAGTGCTTGTGGCACCGGTTCTGGTTAGTAACTTTCCCACATCATAATCTCTTTCGATTACAAGCGTTCGCGATATGAGATAGGAAGAAACATCCTGCGAAAAAGTTGCCGCCCTCACGCCGGTCGGCACCCACCGCAGCTTCGTTCGACTAACAAGAGCTCCCAGGGTTGGGCACTGTCAGGAGGCCTAGGGAACTGCTGTTAACTGCCATGGTGCATCAACTTCCTTTACCCCGGAAACAGCACAGCGGCGCAACCTCTGCCCGCCATCCGCGGGCAGCATCGACAAGACACCCCCTATGCACGTATCCGCGCTACATATGGCAGATTTGTGAACTTGACCGGGGACATCTCGCCTATATATGGCAGAACTTGCTGGAAAAAGACCACATAGGGGGTACGAAAATGACCAAATGCTCCGCCCAACCCTCCAATGTATTGGCGGATACTCGAAAAAGCAATACCCCCGTCATTAGACGGGGGCAATAAGATTGTTGGCGTCACGATGCTTGTTTCAGCGGCGTTCTCCCGGATTGCGGATCTGCATGGCCACGCCGTCTTCCATGATTGAGAAGCCGTGCTTCTGATAGAAGGTGGCGTTCTTGCTTTCTTCCGGCATGACTTCAATATAAAGGTAGTCGCGGTATCTCTCTTTGACCATGCCCACCAAGTGGCCTGCGATGCCATGACCCTGATATTCCGGATCGACCAGCACGTAATGCATGTAAGCCACCATCTCAGTGTCATCGAGCACGCGCACCAAGCCTACCAAGCGGTCGCCGTCCCATGCGCTGAACACGGTGGACGATCCCATCAGAGCCTTGTGCAGACGTTCCGGATATTCACCCGACACCCATCCGACGGACCGGAACAGTTGCTGCGTCTGTTCTTTGGTGAACTTCTTTTCATCGGTATACGTGATTTCCATAGCCCCGAGCGTAGCTGCATGTTACGCGCGGACTTAAGCCAGTCTCTGCATTGGGACATGATTTTGGAATCACGTTTACGTTGGCTCAGGCCAGCCAGTAACCGCACGCAACGGCCATGACAGGCACGACGATCGAAGCCAGAGCATAACCGATGAAACAAGCGATTTTCCCATTGCGCAGGAGCGTAACCGTCTCGTTCATCATAGTTGAGAACGTTGAGAAACCACCAAGAAATCCTGTTGCGAGCAGTAGGCGGCAGTCGGGGCTTATGGTGTTCGCCGCGAACAATCCCGCCACCAAGCCGGCAAGCAGACCGGCCACAACATTGATGGCAAACGTCGAAAGCGGGAACGTTTTGCGCCACAATGCCTTGATATACGAATCGCAGATATAGCGCGCGGCCGCGCCAACGCCACCGCATGCGCATACGCCGATCGCAAGCATTACGCTCATCGGATCGCCTCCTTGTCAGCATGTTCGTCTTTGTTTCGTTCCGCCAACCACGAACCGCATAAGGCACCGGCATAGGCGAGCGCAAAACCGACAATGAACGTTGCGCAGCAATAGGTGAGGACGCTGGGAATCGCGTGATCGTCAATCATCATGAATTCTTCCAATGCGAGCGTGGACATGGTGGAAAGGCCTCCGCACATGCCCATGCCGAATCCACGATTCACGTATTCTTTTGCACGGCCTTTCAACAGACTGGAAGATCCCAGCCATGCGGAAAGCGCCGCATATACGAAGCAGGCCACCATATTAGCTGCGAATGTGCCGACGTGAAAGCTGCCCACGTCCGCAATGAACGAGCTCGCATACCGCAGTCCCGTGCCGACGCATCCGCCAAGGAATACCACCATCACCACATCAAGCCGAATAATACGCTTATTCAAATGTTTCTCTCTTCCGCACCGTCTCACTTTGTCTCTCGTGCATTGTTTCCGTGCACCGTCAGTCATACTAGTCGTTATTCGATTGGAATGCTGATGCACGTCACGTATTTGCCGGAATCCTGCGTCAGACCATTGTCGATCAGTGTGATCTCACGTGGGAAGCCTACCACCGTCAAATGATGATTCTCGATATAGTCCATTAATGTGCGGCATCAGGATGGCTGCCGGGAAAACGGATCGTCACGCAGTCCGTCTCCGGCAGTACGCAAACGTTCCCCTCGCACCCGACAGTGCCATACGGGTTCACTGAACGTATAGGCGAGTATAGCCCGTATCCACCCGTTATACCAATATTGCGTAAGAAATGCAGGATTCGCCGTCAGTTTCGTATGCCTTCCAGCTCATAGAACGGATGTTGCCGGGGTACGAAAAAGCCCATGTGCGTCTTGAACTGCGCCCCGTTTGTTGGACGTTGTTAATTAGGATACAGCCCTAGACCGCGAGGGACATGCTCCGGAACTCCT